>SOJW01000046.1 GCA_004375895.1 Candidatus Stahliibacteriota bacterium | reverse complement strand
ACTCAAGCGCCTTGTGCGGCTCGCCAAGGGTGTAGTAGACAAGCCCGATGTTGCCGAGTTGTATGGCCTGACCTTCTAGACTGCCTATCTTCTCATCAATTTCCAACGCCTTCTGGTAATACTCAAGCGCCTTGCGCGGCTCACCAAGGGTTCGGTAGACAAGCCCGATGTTGCCGAGGGTACTGGCTTGGGTTTCCAGATTCCCTATCTTTTTAGCTATCTCTAGCGCCTTCTCGTGATACTCAAGCGCCTTCTTAGGCTCGCCTATGGTGCGGTAGACAAGCCCGATGTTGCCAAGAGCAGCGGCAAGGGCTTCGTCGAGTTTTGCTTGCTCGGCGATTTCAAGCATCTCTTTGAAGGTTTTTTCGGCGTAGCGGTTGGCACCGCTTTTCCTCTGGTTCAATCCAATCAGGTTAAGTATGGCGCAGCGCTCGCTAGGGTTTGCGGTGAGTGGTAAGGCTTCTTGGAATTTCTTTATTGCCTCATCGTGCTTGTATTCGCGCATGGCGCGGAAGGCGTCGCGGTAGATTACTGCCTTTCGCCTGTTTCTGACTTCAGGGATGCCGTCAAGGTAAAACTGCATATCTCGTTGCCGCTCCCGGACCATTTTGATCTCGTCCAGCATTTCTTGAAGTATCTTTTGGTTAAGTCGGCGCTCCACCAGCCACCAAACAAACCACCCAATACCTACAACCGCTCCAACACCGCCAAGAATGGATAGGAAGACAATCCAGAAAGTACTCAGAGCCACTCCCAAGACATGGCTTAATAATACCCTTTAAGGTTATCTTGTCAAGAACCCATTGAGCGGGCTGAGAGCCCGCTCTACACTCTATTGAGATGGGGTGCGGGCCGACCTTAAGGTCGGCCCCTACGAACTTATATTTTTGACTTACTAGGATATGTGTAGCGCGGACTCTCCAGTCCGCGGGATAAGCTATCAAGGGGGAGGTAAATAGGAGCCCATTAAGCGGGCTAAGAGCCCGCTCTATTGAGATTATTCCCTTCGGTCATCCTTCGGTGCTTCGGTTGTCTTCGACAACCTCGCAATGACGAGTCTCTGGGCTATTCTTCATCCACTTTGCACTTTGCACCCGCAGAGCGGGCACTTTGCATTTTGCATTTTGATTTTTGCAATGCCCGAAGGGTTCCGATTTCAGCCTATAACCCGGCGGGAGCGGGGAACCTGGCTCTTGAGCTTGTTGCCCTTGAGGAGGCCGACTCCCAGGGCAAAGTCCATGTTAAATGCTACCACAAACCCGTCCGTAACACCCGTAACACATTCACCCCCTTCCACCTCTGGCAGGTGAATATCCTGGGTTTGGCCGGCAAGAAAACGTTTGGTTTCGCGTTCGTCCAGATCAACGCGGTTGCGTTTTACCAGATGCCCGAAGAGCTGAACCGCGTTGGTTGTGGGCCTTACCGAGTGCTCGAACACCCTTGCTATTCGTAAGCCGCGCCTTACAATCCGGGGCAACTCAACCTCGCCCGCCTGGTGAGTACAGCACCACACGTCGTTGCGCCTGGTAAAGAGATGATATGAACGGAAGTAATCAGGATCGATCCCGAAGCGCTCCTCAAGCGATGAAAGCGCTCTTTCTATTAATTGGGTTTCGAGATCCTTGCTACGCAAAATCCCTCTCCGTCGTGTTCATGCGGGAAGAGTCTTAATATATTCTTGACCGCTGGATTGAATTCCTCCCCGCGCCACTCGCTGAAGCCGGGTTGGGAGTTAAGACCTTCAAGATCGGTAGGTTCTACAATGGCGTCAGGGAACTTATCCAATAGATGACTTACCGTCCCCTCGTTCTCCTCGGGTGCAAACGTACAGGTGGAGTAGACCATCACACCTCCGGGCTTCAGCGAGTAGTATGCGGACATGATGAGGTTTCGCTGGGTGGCAGATAAGCGCTTGATGGCAGACTTGCTCCAGATTTCGAGCGCCCTAAAAGAACGTGAGAGCGTGCCTTCGGAAGAACATGGCGCATCTATGAGAACCCGATCAAAACGTTCGGCTGCGATGTGTCCGTAGGCCTGGCCCGGAAGCCGAGTGACTACCGTATTGAGCACCCCTGAGCGGTCAAGGTTGGCGGTAAGGGAGGGGATGCGTTTGGGGCTGACGTCGTTGGCCACCAGGAGCCCGGTGTTGGCCATAGCCGCGGCGATCTGGGTCGCTTTTGATCCGGGTGCAGCAGCCATGTCCAGGATCTCTTCATCCGGTTGAGGATCGAGCACAGTCACAGGGATGGTGGAGGATGCGTCCTGGGCGTAGATAAGCCCGAGGAAGTGCTCAAGCAGATTCCCCAGCTTCTGCCGATCCTTTATGCGGAAAACCAGATCGTTCCAGCCCACCGGCTCGGGTTCGAGGAGTGAGAGTGACTTCAGCACCTGCTCGCGGCTGCCCTTGAGTGTGTTTATGCGGAACGTCTGGGAAGGAGGGCGAAGAAGGGCAGGGACGAACTGGGAAAGATCAAACCCCATCTCCTCGAAGCGGGCAAGCATGAGAGGCGGCAGGTCTGGTTTGCCTCTCCTAGTGGACAACCGAGACCTCATCGAGCCAGCGAGACAGGCGCCGCAGAGCGTGGTTCTCCTCACTGTGACCCAGCTTGCTGCGCTTGAGTGCGTTGGAGAAGTATGAGATGGTGTGATCGTAGACCCTGCGGTTGACCGGGAAGGGCGTACCGTCCTTGCCCCCGTGCGCGAATGAAAAGCTTACCGGGTCCTCGTACGACGGAGCTTCTCCGAAGATGATCTGTGAAACAAGGGCAAGGGCCCGGACGGTTGCAGGTCCAACACCCGGTGATGCAAGTAGATTTTCAAAATCCTGAGGAGGTCTCTCAAAGGTCTTAAGGAATACTCGTTGCACCCTTTTTGAGTCGAGATCGGACAGATTGATGCGGTGGTGGGCGGGCAACTCCAGGTGTCGGATTCTCATGAACTCCTTCCGGAAATGAGGCACATCGTTGGCTATCTCTACCGAGCGCCCCTGGGAACCTACACTATCCGAGGAGACCATGTTCAGGACGTCCAGGCCGCGTCTGCCCTCGATGGCTGCGTGGGGGTCTATAATAAAGGAAGGGAGTTGATCCGAACCCCAATGGTATCTGCGCGCCCAGCCGGTTTGAGTGTTCATACCCTGGTCTATCACCACCCACTGTGACGATTCAGGCATAAACAAAAAGAGCTGGTGGTAGACCTGGTAGCCGTCCTGAAGGCCTGCAGAGTCCACCTTGGCGGTCATCCGGCTGGTGTAGATGAAAGGATCGGGTGAAAATCCTACGGTATCGCCCAGTTGGGTCAGATCGGAAGGTATCTTGGTTGAAGCCTTACCCTTGCCACCCACGGCGTATAGACCTGCGTTAGGGCCGAGGTCTGCTAAAGCAATCTTGAGCGCCCCGCAGGTTGTGGTGGTCAAACCGGATGAGTGCCAGTCGAAGCCTAAAACGCATCCCAGGCTCTGGAACCAGAATGGGTCGGTAAGACGCTTTAGAAGCTCGGCTGGCCCGTACTCGGTGAGTATGTAGTCGGCGATAACCCGTGCCAGCTCAACCATCCGGTTAAACAGCCAGCGCGGTGCTTTGCCACCATGCAGGGGCAGGTCGGCGATGTGAGGCATCTATCTCTTAGGTGTTCCTACGGACAAAACGTAGAGGGGTATCGTTTTATCCTCGGCTTTATCGAGATCAAGCAGCTTGGAAACCGCATCATCCGAAAACGCCCCTATGGGCACCCCGCCGAGGTCTAATGCTACCGCCTCCAGAAGGATGTTCTGGGCCGCATGCCCCGCCTCCATCCAGATGTAACGCATGGCGCGCTCGCCATAGCGCTGCGAGGTGCGTTCGGGCACGGCACAGAGAACGATCGAAGCCGGGGCCTTGCCCACCCAGTACTGTCCCAGGCAAGCCAGGGCAAGCTCGGCACGCTTATCGCCCTTCTTTACAAGCGTGATCTTATGGGCTGCCGGATGATAAAGAAATATGCCTTGATGGGTAACCAGGTATGTCTCCAGGGGATAGGTTGCTCCGGCAGACGGGGCAGTGCGGAACCCTCTGGCGGTATCAGTGATCCCCTGAGCGGCCCAGAGAAGGGTCGCGATCTGCTCGGTGGTAAGGGTATCGGAGGCAAAGCCGCGCACCGACCTACGCGCAGCAAGGCACTCCTCTATCGAACGGTTCGTTCGCAAAGGCTCAGGCAATTTATACTCCTCGGCCACGTTCCCTCCAGGGCAGGCGGCAAAAAGCATCACCGCCAAGATTATCGCATACTTCTTCATCGCTCCTCCTGAATTTCATCGCTGCTCCAAAAAGTAAGAAACATACATCCTTCTTTCTCCCTCTATCCCCTCCATACCATTGGATAATCTGCGAACGAAGCCCTACCTGGATGTTCAGGCCACCGTCGCCAAGGCGTCAACGAAGGCGTCCATCTCCTGTTTGGTGCGCTTCTCGGTAACTGCAACCAGCAAGAGATCTGACCATTCTTCCTTGAATTGGCCCAGATCAACACCTGCGAGGAAGTTCCGTTCAAGCATCGCATCAACGACCTCTCGAGCAGGGCGACGCGTGCGCACGGCGAACTCCTTGAAGAAGGAACCACGGAACGCAAGCTCGCAGCCAGGGAGTTTTTCGATCCTCTCGGCAAGGTAGTGTGCCTTCTGCAGACAGAGGTTGGCCATCTCCTTAAGACCCTGTCTGCCCACAACCGAGAGGAAGACGTTAGCGGCAAGCGCGCAGAGTGCCTGATTTGTGCAGATGTTGGAGGTGGCTTTCTCGCGGCGGATGTGCTGCTCCCGGGTCTGAAGGGTCATAACGAAACCGTCCTTGCCCTCGGCATCAACGGTGCGGCCGATAAGACGCCCGGGCAGACGACGCACGTAGTCCTTCTTGGCGGTAAACACCCCGAGGTAGGGACCACCGAAACCCTGGGCAAGCCCCAACGGCTGACCCTCGGCCACCGCGATATCGGCATCGTAGGAACCCGGAGGGGCAAGGACTCCGAGCGAGATCGGATCGACCGCAACCACCAGGAACGCACCGGCTGAATGCACCTTGTCTGCAATCTCGTAGATCGACTCAAGCAGCCCGAAGAAGTTGGGGTGGGAGAGAACCACAGCCGCTACCTCCTCGGAAAGCGCCTCATCCAGAGCCGATACGTCTATCACCCCGTCGGAGGCCGGAAGCGTATCTACAGGCACCTCTAGACCCTCGGCAT
>SOJW01000034.1 GCA_004375895.1 Candidatus Stahliibacteriota bacterium | reverse complement strand
GTTTACATGACGCGCACCACAGATAAGTATGTTCCACTTGCCGACCGCACAAAGTTCGCCAACCAAAAAAAGGCTGATTTGTTCATAAGCATCCACTTCAACGCCAACAACTCCTCCTCACCTTCAGGGTTCGAGACCTACTTTTTGGGGATGCATCGGCTTGAGTACGCAAAGAACGTGGCCCTGCGCGAGAACGCATCGCTCAAGTACGACATCGGTGAGAAGGCCTACAACCCGGATGAGGTACTCAACGATATCATCGCCGCCCTTCTTACCAACAGGTTTCAGAGGGAGTCCGAGGAGCTTGCCGGCTACATCCAGGACGCGTCAGCGGCCAAGACCGGCTTTGCGAATCGTGGTCTCAACCAGGCCGGCTTCTACGTGCTCAAGGGCTGCTCGATGCCTGCCGTGCTCGTCGAGGGCGGGTTTTTAACTAATCCGACAGAGGAGGCAAAGATTCGCCAGTCCACTTATCGTCAGAGGATAGCCCAAGGCGTTGCCCAAGGGGTGTCGCAATACGTCAACCCGTAACCCGTAACACACCATTTTGGGAAAGGTTGCGTCGAATCGAGAGGCTCATAAAATTGGACTGAGAGAGGCATAATGAAAACGGATATGAGTAAATTAAACGCAGATCAACCCGTAGGGGTGTTCGATTCAGGTATAGGCGGGCTTACGGTGGTGCGCTCGCTTGCCGAGATTTTGCCTAGTGAGGATATCATCTATCTCGGCGACACCGCCCGGCTGCCTTACGGAACCAAGTCGGCCGAGACCATCCGCCGCTTTGCCAAACAGGACACCGAGTTCCTCTTGGAGCGTGGGGTAAAGATGGTTATAGTCGCCTGCCACTCGGCCACCTCCGCGGCCTTGCCATTCCTCAAGAAGGACTTCAAGCTTCCCATCATCGGCGTGATAGAGCCAGGGACGCGGGCAGCTACAAAGGCCTCTAAGAATCGCCGTATAGGTGTGATAGGCACGCCTGCCACCATCTCTGCCGGAGAATACGAACGTGCTATCCTTGCCGCAGACCCCAACGCACGGGTTATCGCCAAGTCAACACCACTTTTTGTCCCTCTGGTCGAGGAAGGCTGGGTGGACAGGCCCGTAACACACCAAATTATTACGGAGTATCTTACCTCCTTGAAGGAAGATAAAATTGACACCCTGCTTCTGGGGTGTACCCACTATCCCTTGCTTGCGCCTGCGCTTGACAGATTCTTTGAGCACAATGTGAAGCTGGTTGATTCTGGAGATGAGACCGCGCAGGCTGCACACGAGGTGCTGAAGAAGATGAACCTGCTTCGCGATACGTCCCATCACGGCTCATGCCGCTTCTACCTTACCGACCTTTCCCCCAACTTCCGCTCGATAGGTGAGCGCTTTTTGGGCGAGCCGATGCAGGATGTTATTCGGGTTAGTGTGAACCATGAGGGTTGACGGCCGCAAGCCTCAAGAACTCCGACCGCTTTCATTCCAGTTAGGGTATCTTAAGTTCGCCCCAGGTTCGTGTCTTGCCCAGGCAGGGGAAACAAGGGTGCTTGCAGCCGTATCGCTTGAGCCGCGCGTGCCTACCTGGCTTGAGGGACAAGGTCAGGGATGGATCACCGCGGAGTACGGCATGCTTCCCGCGTCAACCCCGGAAAGAAATCAGCGTGAGTCCCGCAAGGGCAGGCCATCTGCCCGCAGCCAGGAGATATCAAGGCTCATAGGTCGTTCCTTAAGGATGGGGTTCGATCTTGAGGCCCTTGGCGAGAATACCCTTATTGTTGACACGGACGTTCTGCAAGCGGACGGCGGAACCAGGACCCTTGCGATATGCGCCGGGTTCTGTGCCCTGTATCAGGCATGTGAGAGACTCCACAGCGAAGGAATCCTCAAACGTTTGCTCCTGCGAAGATTCGTGGCCGCGGTGAGCGTGGGTATAAAAGATGCTCAAGTGATTGCCGATTTATGTTACGAGGAGGATTCTCGAGCGGAGGTGGACGCCAACCTCGTGGGTACATCGGATGGAAAGCTCATAGAACTTCAGCTGACCGCGGAGCGGGAGCCGATATCCGACGAGCAGCTTACCGAAATCATCTCGTTGGGTAAGGCGAAGATCGCAGAAATCGTCAAACACATGAAACGCTCACTTCGTGCCCGTAACACATCCCGTAACACATCTTAAAGGGATGGGGTATCGTTCATTGGAAACAACCTCAGCGTTAGAATCATCCCCGGTGTAAAGCATGCCCTTTGTAGAGCGAGAATTCAAGCGAGCGGTTTCCCGGAAGATGGCAGGTTCCAGGCTGGATCGCTACCTTATCACCTCAGGTATCGGTCTTTCGCGCTCCATGACCGCAAAGCTCATCAAAGAGGGTAAGATCCTGGTGAACGGGCAGCGGGCCAAGCCTTCCCAGAAGCTTGCCTCCGGTGACGAGGTTTACGCGATGCTCGTGCTCCCCGATCGAGACGCGGCACTGCAGCCTCAGGAGATTCCTTTAAACGTCGTGTACGAGGATGATCACATAATCCTTTTAAACAAACCTCGGAACATGGTTGTGCATCCGGCACGTGGACATTCGTCAGGTACCTTGATAAACGCCTTACTTGCGCACTGCGGTGACTTGCCTCGCGGAGAGAAGGGTGAAGTGCGGCCCGGAGTTGTCCACAGACTTGACAAAGACACAACTGGCCTTATTCTGTTTGCCAAAACCCACACAGCACTTCGCGATCTGACCAAGCAGACCGGGGCGCGCTCGATGCGCAAGGAGTATGCAGCTCTTGCCTGGGGACGATTTGAATTGCAAGAGGGTGAGATTGCTGCCCCCATCGGGCGCTCAACCCTCAACCGCAAACGCATGACGGTAACGCCTATCTCCTCGCGCGAGGCAGCCACCCGGTTCAAGCTCGAGCGGGTCTATGCCGGATGCGTCTCATACCTTCGGCTCTGGCTTGTGACCGGTCGTACGCATCAGATACGGGTTCACCTGCGGCACTACGGGCATCCGGTGCTTGGCGATGCGGAGTACGGCGGCCGGGAGCAGATTCAACCCTCCTCGCGCACCGAGGTTGAGGTGCTTCGAGGCTGCCTTGCCAGGATAGATAGGCAGGCGCTTCACGCAAAGATGCTGGGGTTTACGCATCCGGCTACAGGCAGCCAGATGGTTTTTGAAACCGATCTGCCAGAGGATATGCAGAACGTAGTAGACTTCTTGGAGGAGTATGAAGGATCTCATAATAGTTGAGTCGCCGACCAAGGCACGCACAATAAAGAAGCTGCTTGGCCCTAAAGTCAGCGTGATTTCAAGCAAGGGGCACATAAAGGATCTGCCCAAATCCAGGCTCGGGGTAAAGATCGAGGATGGCAAGTTTATCCCTGAGTACATAAAGATCCGGGGCAAGGCCAAGGATATCAAGCTCATCCAGGATGCGGCCAAGAAGGCAGAGCGGGTTCTTTTGGCACCTGACCCTGACCGGGAGGGAGAGGCGATCGCCCAGCATCTTGCAGAGGAGATCACGAACGGCAAAATCGCCCGCGTGCGGTTCTACGAGATCACCAAGCGGGGGATAGCCGAGGCCTTAGCCAATCCAGGCCAGATAGATCACCTTCTTGTCGATGCCCACCGTACACGCCGCGTGCTGGATAGACTGGTAGGCTATAAGGTCTCACCACTCCTGTGGAAGCTGGTGCGTGGAGGGCTCTCTGCAGGCCGCGTCCAGAGCGTGGCGCTTAGAATCCTGTGCGAGCGCGAGGCGGAGATAGAGGGCTTCAAGCCGGAGACCTACTGGGTCATCAAGGGCCTCTTCGAGGCCAGGGGTGAGCGCTTCGAGGCAGAGCTGGTAAAGATCAAAGACAAAAAGGCCGAGCGACTGGACGAAGGCCAGATGAGGAAAGCCAAGACAATCCTTCGAGCCGGGATTGATGCACAGGTAACGAAGTTTGAGCGCGGTCCCAAATCCTTCCCGCCGTCCCCGCCTTTTAAGACATCAACCCTTCAGCAGGAGGCAGCCTCGGCTATGCATTTTGCCCCCAAGCGAACGATGCGTCTGGCCCAGGGGCTATATGAGGGTGTAACCCTAGAGGAGACTACGGTAGGTCTCATAACCTACATGCGAACCGACAGCCTGCGCATTGCACCTGAGTTCATTGCCGCTACAAAGCACTTCATCGTCCAGACCATGGGTGAGGAGTACTCAAAGCCGCGTGCATATCGTGACCGTAAGGGTGCCCAGGCGGCGCACGAGGCCATTCGTCCCACATTGCTTGCCCGCAGCCCGGATTTCGTGGCCCCACACCTGGACCGTGACTCGAAGCATCTCTATGGCCTCATCTACAGACGCTACCTGGCATCCCAGATGGCCGATTCGGTCTACGATCAGAGGACGGTGGGGATTGAACATGAAGGTTATCTCTTCCGGGCACGTTCACTCAAACGCATCTTTGAGGGATACGAGAAGGTCTATTCCCGTGAGAAGCGTGAGACCGATTTCGTGCTGCCCGAACTGAAGGATGGGGAGAGGGTTCGGCTTGTCAAACTGACCGTCGAACGCAAACAAACCCAGCCACCGCCGCGTTATACCGAGGCTTCACTCATCCGCAAGCTGGAGGCCAACGGGATCGGCAGGCCGTCTACCTACGCCGCCATCGTTAGCACCCTTGCCGAGCGTCATTACACCACACGCGAGGGACGCAGGCGCTCCGACCCCCTTATGCCAACCGAGTTGGGAAGAGTAGTCAATGACATTCTGGTTCCTCGTTTTGCGGATCTCTTTAACGTCAAGTTCACCCGGCGGATGGAGGCAGAGCTTGACCAGATAGCCGAGGGCAAGCTTGACTGGCAGAGAGCACTTAGTGATTTCTGGAAGCCTTTCAGTGCGGCGCTTGAGAAGGTGGAGGCGGAGATACCTGAAATCAAACAGGAGATGGTTAAGGAGACCGGGGAGACCTGTCCCAAGTGCGGCAAGCCATTGGTTGAGAAGTGGGGACGGTTCGGCAAGTTCCTGGCCTGTTCAGGATTCCCCACCTGCCGCTACACCAGGCCAATCGGTGATGCTGAACCTCAGGAGACTGATAAGCGCTGTCCTGAATGCGGTGCTGCAATGGTTGTTAAAGTGGGACGATTCGGACGGTTCCTTGCCTGCTCCCGCTACCCTGAATGCAAAACCACAATGCCCTACGTGCTTGGCCATCCATGTCCATTGTGTGGTGGTGAGGTGCTTGAGCTGCGCGGCAAGCGCGGCAAGTTCTACAAATGCTCCAACGATGCGTGCACCTTCACCTCTCCTTATCCCTTGAGCGATGAGAAATGTCCTGCCTGCGACGCTCATATGGTTGCCGCCCCCGCTGGTGCTTTCTGTGTGAGATGCAATCCTGAAAAGATGAAGGCAAAGACAGCAAAAAAGAGGAAGTCTGAAGATGACTCCAAAGCCTAAACGAGAACCCCCTCCTCTACCTCCAGACGTTGAGGAATTCCTTGCCTATCTCCGCGATGAGCGCCGCGCATCAGAGCACACCCTGCGGGCTTACCGTTCTGATCTTGCAGCGTTCATTGAATTCCTTTCCCTTTATCAAGGGAAGAAAGATCTTTTGGATACCGATCGCTCAGACGTGCGTGCGTTTGTAGCGGTGCAGACAAGATTCGGCTACTCGAAACGCACCATCCAGCGCAGGCTCTCTTCGGTCAAGAGTCTATTCAAGTTCCTGTGCCGTGAGGAGCGGTTGGCGCGCAACCCGGCGCGACTGGTCAAGGGGCCGAAGCTCTCTCGAAGGCTACCAGAGGTATTCACTCAATCTCAGATTGAGGAAGTTCTAGAAGGCAACTTTAACCTCATTCGCGACCGAGCGATCGTCGAACTTTTATACGATGAGGGGCTGCGGATCTCAGAGCTTGCAGGTCTGGATATCCCGGACATCGACTTCTCAAAGGGTGAGATCAAGGTGTTCGGCAAGGGTAAGAAGGAGCGCATCCTTCCCTTGAGTTCACGCGCTGCAGATGTGCTCAAGGCGTACATCGCAGATCGCAACTCAGGCCCACTTTTCATCAACGAGCGCACCGGAGGACGCATGGGGGTACGCGACCTGCGTCGGATCGTAAACTACTACCTCGCGCAGCTCCCCGACGCCCCTGCGGTCAAGCCGCACGCCCTACGGCACAGCTTCGCCACCCATCTTCTGGAGCGAGGGGCAGACCTTCGCGCGGTGCAGGAACTCCTGGGCCACGCCTCGCTCGCCACCACCCAGATCTATACCCACGTTGAGATCAAGAGACTGAAGGAGATATACAAAAAGGCGCACCCGAGAGCGGAGAGGGAGAGCTAAGCATTGCAAATATCAAATTGTAAATTGAAGGGTAGGTGAGATATAAACAGGCAGCAAGAAATGGCAGAGAGGTTCTTGGATTTCGCGGTTGGGATCATCAAATTGGCTACCAAGATCGATAAGACATCAGTTGGTCGACACATAGCAGGACAACTTACCAGATCGGCAACCTCTGCGGGCGCAAACTATCAGGAGGCGTGTGGGGCTGAAAGTAAGAAGGATTTTGTGCACAAACTCCAGGTCGTTTTAAAGGAATTACGAGAGTCCTCGTACTGGCTGAAGTTAATTAAAAAGGCTGAACTTATTTCAGAAAAGCAATGTGATTCATTAATGGATGAGGCTGTTGAATTGACCAGAATCATTGCCAAATCAGTCGTAACTGCTAAGAGCAGGCGTTAAATTTGCAATTTGATATTTGCACTTTGAAATTTGAAATGAGTAGTCCTTTAAGGAGGAGAGATGAAATCTAAGATTCGTTCCACTACCGTCCTCGGTATGTTGGACAGCAAAAAGAAAGTTGCCGTCATCGGTGCGGACGGCCAGGTTACCCTGGGCGAGACGGTTATGAAGCACACCGCCCGAAAGATTCGCAGGATAGGCGATCACATACTTATCGGTTTTGCCGGCTCTACCGCCGACGCCCTGACCCTTTACGAGAAGTTCGAGACAAAGGTGAACGAGCACCCTTCCAACATCACCCGGGCGGTTATCGAGCTTGCCAAGGAGTGGCGGATGGATCGCGCCCTGCGCAGACTTGAGGCGTTCATGGCCATCCTCGATCCTGAGCACGCCTTTTTGGTCTCCGGTTCTGGCGACATCATCGAGCCGGACGACGCCATCGTTGCCATCGGCTCGGGCGCTCCCTATGCGCTTGCCGCTGCCCGTGCCCTGGACAGACACTCAAAGCTCTCGGTGCGGGAGATCGTTGAAACCTCGATCCGCATCACCGCAGATATCTGTCTCTACACCAACGCGGAGGTTCATATTGAAGAGACATCGTAGCCTTATCCTTGTTCCTTTAGCCATTTTCGCCTTTGCCGGATGCGTCAGCCGCTACGGGATCGAGCGCTGGAGCGAGGAGCCGGTGATAAAGGTGCTGGTGGCGGAGAACGTTCCATCCATCACTATAGAGGCCAACGGCAACCACACGTTATCCTCAGCCTCTGGCTCTATGCCTGTTCTTAGGCCGGGGCGATGGGATATCTCACCTACAGCAGGTCTGAGTGTGACCCTTAACGGCTCCGAGCATCTTACCAATCCCAGCCTGCCCTTGAAGATCGCCCCTGATGAGCGCACCCTACTCAAGCTCAACGGAGCGCCCTATCGCGGGTGGCTGGCGGTGACGCCCGGAACATCCTCAGGCTTAAACGTCATCAACCTGGTGCCGCTCGAGGCCTACCTTTACGGCGTGGTACCGCGCGAGATAGGTACCGGTTCTGAAGAGATCATGGCTGCTATTGAGGCACAGGCGATCTGCGCGCGCTCCTACGCCATCTCCCACTTCGGGAGGCACCGCAGAGAGGGGTTCGACATCTACGCCGATTCCCGTGATCAGGCCTATAGTGGGATGGCTAGAGAAACCCGATGGTGCACCCAGGCGGTGGATGCGACGCGTGGGCTGGTGGCTTTCGCAGGGGATCAGCTTATCGATGCCCGTTATCACTCAACCTGCGGAGGTCGCACCGCCAACTCCGAGGACGTGTGGTCTGCGGCAGTTCCCTACCTGCGGAGCGTGCGTGATGCGCCCCTGTTCGGCAGGTACTACTGCTCCAAATCCCCGCACTATGAATGGAAGAAGCTCGTGCCGACTCAGCAGTTTTACTCGGTACTTACCCGCTTCGTGCCTTCGGGTGCCAAGATCAAATCGTGGTCATTGGAGATCAACCCTCGCTCCAGGCGCGTGGTGAAGATGATCGTGAAGACGAATCAGGGGAAGCACGAGATAAAGGGTTCTGCGCTGCGCACGGCGTTTGGCTTAAAGAGCACCTGGTTCAGGATCAGCCAGAAGGGCGACGGGCTGCTTTTTGATGGCCGGGGCTGGGGCCACGGCGTAGGCATGTGCCAGTACGGAGCCATGCAGATGGCGCGGCGCGGCAAGAGCGCGAAGAGGATTATCAAACACTACTACCAGGGCGCGTGGATCGGCAGGTTGTACAGGTAAATACCCCACGACGTTATTTCATAACGTCGCGGGGACCCCCAAAGAATCGTACGTTATTCCCCGCGTGGGAGCCGGTGTTTAGACCGGCCTGTTCCATAATAACGCGGGCCGACCTTCCACCAGGGAAGGGGAATCTTTCTTCACAGTGCTAGATAATTCCCCCTCCAGTTGTGGAGGGGGTGATGCTTCGTAAGAAGTATCGGGGGAGGGGGGTATCCACCTTGACAGGTTGAGTCATATCGGTATCCTTTAATATAAAGGAGGTAGCTATCGCAGAGCCGTTTCATAAAAGATTTAACATTAAAGCGGATTTGGATGAGGAGCGAGAGAAGTTTAAACAAAGAGTATTACTCTTAATAAGAGATTGGAGTTGGATACTTCCCACTTGGAAATATTTCGGGAAAGAGTTATCTTTTAGAATAGCTCAAAGATGTATATCAGCTGATGTCTTCGGAGTAGGTTCGCTGTTAGTGGAAAGCCTCTTTATAGATGTATCTTTCGAGGAATTCCTCGAAAGACTCGAAATACTGGTGGACGTATTGAAAAATTTCAAAGACGAATACAACCGTCCCCTTAACAGAGCGAAAGCCATTTCAAAAAGAGTAGAAAAAACGATCAAGCATTCAAAAATAGATTTAGGAGTCCGTTTTGACGCGAAAGAAGGGGTTTTCTGCCTGAGTGGTGCAAAACTGCTTGATGAACGCCTAGTGAATGATGAACTTCGTTGGTTGAGCGAGAATCAATACACTAAAGTTTATGAGCCTTTTGAGAAGGGATTACGGTTTTTGCTCGAATCCAAAAATGCCCCCAAAAAGCTAGGCGATGTAGTTACCGATCTCTATGAGGCTCTGGAAGCTTTTGCAAAGATCGTTTGCGGCAACGATCGTGATCTTTCGGGCAATCGAGATAGGTTCATTTCCACTCTAGATCTCAACCCCTATTATCAAAAGATGCTCAAGGAATATATCAACTACGCTAACGAGTTTCGTCATGCTGAGAAACAACACAAGCCTCGTCCTGATTTATACTACACAGAAGCCGAGGCGTTTGTGTACCTGACCGGGTTATTTATCCGGCTGGGGATTGAGAAGTTAAAGTCACCCCAAACGTCTACCTCGTAGCCGCCGCTCAGTGGCTTCTGATCTTAAGACCCAGGATTGACGGATTTCTTCTTGGTCGTTTCTCCTCTCGGTACATAAAAGCTAGCTACAATTCTCCAACCAGTAAGCTAAGCAGCAGCCAACCCACCCCCGTTAAGATAAAGAAGATCCCCAATGCCAGAAACCAGAGGAGATTCCTCTTTGAATAGCCTTTATGGGTCTTAAGCAAACTCGGGAAAGTGAGTCTCAAACTTGAGTTAAGGATGTGTAACACGCCCAGGACGAAAAGGGTTATGCTAAAAAACAGCCTCCAGCCCATTATCCGTGTAATCACCAGAGGTAATGTTACTGCAAGCGAGAGGGCTAAAGCCCCCATTATAATCCAAGCGAGCGCGTCCATCCTTCGCTTAGGCGAAGGGGTCTTTTGCTCTTGAGAGTCAAGTGTGTCGGGGTTCTTTTGAGTCATGATTCCCCCTGGATTGATTCTTTGCCTACGCCTTCTTCTTGTGCCAGCGTAAGGTTAACCAGATGACGGCTGCTCCTGTAAAGATGCCGCCGAGCATCCGCCGCTGCGGTAGTTTAGCGTTATGCCAGCCTCTACCTTGGCCATGTCTCCTCCTGATGGAATGAAGTACGGCCTATGCCGTGCGTGAGAGACATCCTCCGGGTGCGTTCACTTCAATGGAGCTGAGCGGATTTGAACCGCCGACCTCCTCGTTGCGAACGAGGCGCTCTCCCAGCTGAGCTACAGCCCCATAAGACTTAGAATATTACTGAATTTTCACCGCTATGTCAACATAACGATGCTGAGGGCCGATGCGGTTATCTCCCTCACCCCTTGGGAGAGGAGTTAGAGATGAGGGGATTAATGTTCCTTATTGTCTTAGGGACAAAAAAATATTCTTTCGGGGGGTCCCCGCAAAGGTGCGCAGCAACTTTGTGGGGTGATTAGAGGCGTCTACTTCGCCGAACTGAGGGCAGAGGAGGCAAGGACCAGTCGTAAGGTTGTGATGTTGAGGTAGACGGATCGACACGCCAACCTCACTCGTCATTGCGAGGAGTAAAGTCGGAGACTTTGCGACGAAGCAATCTCATATGGGGCACAATCCTAAAATGGAAGACCTATGAGATTACTCCGTAAACGTCGTCCATCGGAGCCGCGCTCCCTACGGTCGCTCGCAATGACTAAAACCTCCTTACTGTAGTAGCACTAATTTGACATTCTATCCTCTACCTGTAAAGTTCAAGGTTCCATCATCAAGGAGGAACGATGCATAAGATTGTTGATTTGAAAGACGAAGAGAGTTTACTTGCGCATAATCGTGAGTTGGCCGAAAAGATTCACGAGCAGCTCGCAGAACGAGGCATCTGTTCGATCGATGTGATGGGTGCGATAGGCTCGGGCAAGACCACCATACTTGAAAAGCTTGTCGAGCGCCTCAAAAACCAGTACCGCATCGCGGTCCTTGCAGGTGACCTGACCACCACCATTGATGCGGATCGTATCGGCGCGCACGGCGTTCAAACCTTCCAGATCAATACCGGCAAGGAGTGCCATCTTGACGCGCACCTTATCTCCCACGCTATCGAGGATATACCTGCCGATACCAATCTCTTGTTTATAGAGAACGTGGGTAACCTCGTTTGCCCTGCGGATTTCCCACTCGGCACCGACAAGCGGGTGGTTGTGGTTTCCGTAACCGAAGGTCCTTACATGGTAAAAAAGCACCCCTACATCTTCGGCCAAGCCCACGTTGCTGTAATTAACAAAAAAGATCTGGCTGATTCCATGGAGGTTTCCATCGAGGATCTTACCAACGACATCCATGGCATCAATCCCGAAACCAGGGTGGTGGTGATGACCGCCCGTGATGGTGAAGGAATCGAGGAGCTGATAGGGGCTTTGGAGCTTTAGGATTCATGCACGAGATGTCGGTGGCTCAGCAGATAGCCCGCGCTGTTTTGCGCGCTGCCAAAAGGGAGGAGGCGGTCAAGGTTGCCCGTATAAATATCGAAATAGGTCAACTTACCTTTCTTAACCCCGAACAGGTGATCTTCTGGCTTGCCGAACTTTTTAAAGGCACCGAAGCGGAAGCCGCGGAGATCAGCCACAAGATAGTTCCGGCCAGGGTGCGGTGCGGCAAATGTGGATACGAGGGACCGCTTCAGGTCAAGGAGGACCCTTTGTTTCACCAAGCCTTGCCGGTTTTTGCCTGCCCGAAGTGCGAGAAGGGATCACTGGATATCCTTGAGGGCAGGGATTGTATTGTACGTGACATAGAGATAGAAACATCACCCGATGGAGATTGCTCGTGTCATTGAGATAGAGATATTCCAGCAAGATGTAATTTCTGGGGTCCCCAACGAGATCGCGGAGTGATTTCGTTGGGGCTATAAAAAAAGCGAGCGGGACAAGGTCCCGCTCGCGGGAGGGGTTGATGGTTAGGGGAGGGTAGTTATTTTGATTATAGGACGTGTTTTGCCCGCGTCAAGGTAACCTATTACCCTACCATATACCCCTCGAAGTAACTTCGTTCCTTCGTTGGGACCCCGGAGGGTATGAAACTCCGTCCAATGATCGGATTCCAGAGCCTTGACAAGACTACTCAAATAGGTATTCTTCCATGTGATATGGGCGTTGCCACGAGATAAAAAGAAAACGGGATAATGAAGATGAACAGTGAAAAGAAGGGTTTCCTTGCAGAAATAACTACCCGTCGAGCCAACCTACTAGAAGTTTTAGTAATCGCAGTCCTCATTGCCCTAGGTGTAAACTTATTAACCGCGTCTTTTCTGAGTTTTTTATCACTACCGCCTGCTGTTTTGATATCAATTGGTTCGGGGCTGGCTTTGATCGGGGTTTTTTATCTTTTATTTAGGATTCTTGCTCGCAGGACCCAAATAAGAAATTATCAAGGCTTTATCGTGTATGACTTCAAGACCAATGCATTGGTTAATGTCAATCGGTACCATTTAGCTGAAGAACTAACAATGTTGATAAAGGCCGCTTTTACTGAAAACAAGGACTTGCAGACGATATGGAACGAGTACCCCTTACGCGATATTCACATTAAGCCTGCGGAAACGAAAGAAGGTAGTAACTCAGAAGCAGGGATTAGTTTTGTTTTTCCTTACGGGAATGGAGGTGAACTTCCCAAAAGTGTTAAATTAATTGAGGAAGCAGTTGAGTATTACGTGCTAAACGAATTATCAAGGCATATTTCTTTTTATTTTGAGGATGAATTCGAAAAGAAACACTTGATAACCCTTAAAAGAGAAGATATTCCCGATGTCCTAATGAAAAACAGGTTCCTCGACCTTTTAACAAAGCCTATGGATGAAAGAACCGCGTTTTTAAAATCACCTGCACCTATTAGCAAAGATAAAAAAAACATTTGGCTTTCATATTCACAAACAGGCGCTCTTTTTCAGCACTTTGAATTGGTTTTGCCGCGGAAAAGTGTTGTTACTAGATTAAAGGGAAATCAAATAGAAATCAAAACTAGAGGATTTAAATTGACCATTGGTGTCGATTTTATTGAATGTGGTAGTATCTTACCATATGGCTTCGGGGAATATTACCTACAAAGAAAATTTGATGTGAGATTGCCACTATGGCGTTTTAAAATAAATGTGGGAGTGAGGGCTGATTTTAATTGGGGGACCATATTGTCTGGTGTTGGGAAAAGATACTGCCGTTGGGTTGACTCTTTCTTAGATAGATTGGATGAAACCATCTCAGAGGAACGATTTTTTGACGGAATCGGGTGGAAATCAGCTGTCACCGTCATAGAAGGTCTTAAAGGTCGCACTTCCAGAAAGGGACGCATGTAGGACAGACACTCTTGTCTGTCCATAATATCAGGCGCAGACAGGAGTGTCTGCGCTACACCTCAGCGGGGGAGGGAATTATGTCCACCTTTTGACCAGCTTTTTCTACCCCACAAATCTGCTACGCAGCTTTGCGGGGACCCCGGATTTTGGGTAGCTTTTGGGTATCTTTTGACCATCTTTTGGGTAGCTTTTGACCACCTTTTGTCCATCTTTTTTTTCACCCCATAAATCTGCTGCGCAGTTTTATGGGGATCCCGACGGTCGTACCTATGTTTCGGTAGAGCTAAACTTACGCGCCCCAGTGAACGGCCGGGTCGAAACGGTCGTAGTCCTCAATCTCCATCGCGGCGTTGTATTCAGTCTCAAGCAGGTGGTAATGGGTTTGCTCCATCGCGGCCATGTACTTAAGCATGGATTGAGCCTTCGGTTCGGCAATCCTTTCGGCCATGGCCTCGTAGAATGCCTTTGCATCGAGTTCGGTCTGCATTGCAGACTTAAGGGCGTCGCTTACCTTACCACCCTCGTCCGGTCTCCATCCGGGCACCGGTGCTACCGTCTGTTGGGGAATCACAGGTTCAGCCCCGGCGAACTTCTGCTTGAACAGGCCTCTCAGGATGCTTTCGTGTTTTTCTTCTTCACTGGCCATGAACCGCATCTTTTCCTTGAGCACAAAGTTCCTGGTGTACGTGCTGATCTCCGTGTATATATCCTGCGCCTCTATCTCTGCCTTTATGGCTATCCCGAAGAGGTCTTGTAAGGAATAATGTGTTTCGGCTTTCATCTGGCTCCTAAATCTTATCTAGTTTAAAGTCTAGGGGATTATCCAGCCAAGTCAAGGTCAAATGACCAGTCCAAGCCCTATCCTGAGATGGTAGGAGTTTCCTTCCAATCGTGTACCTTTCTCGGATAGAATGGGATGAAACCGCCGGGTACCGATCTCAGCGGCAAATCTCCACGCTCCCTGCTCCCAGACGCCTTCAGCCGCCACGCTTATCCCGCTTGGATTCGGCCAGGATAAGTCAAGGCTATCAACCGGACAGGAGGAATACTTACCCCACAAACGCAGGTTCAAAGGAGGAATGATACGGTAGCCTGCCCCTATTTGCAGGGCCAGCGTATTGTATTCGTAAAGCGGGATTGTAGAAATGGGGCCGACGTAGTCTGCGTCTAAATCAAGATATAGAGAGTCCATTGATGAGGTGAATGCATAGCTCAATGTAAAGAACCCTTCAAAGCGGTCGGTCGCTGCGATGCGGACATCGGTTAAGACTTTCAGCGGCAACGAGATGCTTGCTTGGATATGCTCCTGGTTGCTTATGGTCCCTTTAAGCTGTAGTGGAGTGGTGGGTGAATGCAGTACCACGTCGAGCTGCAAGCGTTCGGTGAGAGCGAGGAGAAGTCCGGCTGAGAACCCAGGGGTGTGTCCAAAGGCTTCCATTGCCTGGGATGCTGTGGAGTCTTTTTCTTCACGCGTTAACCATCCCAGATGATGGTTGTATCCTGCCACCAACCCAACCCTTTGGCTCGGCCACCACGCCGCTTCGGCTGATAACCTGTAGAGATCAAGGCTCCTTAAGACATCCGGCGACTCTTGCTCCCAGATCTCACCGCCTGCATCAAGTGTCTGCTCTCCTGATAAGCCTACTTCGAACTTACCGAATCTTAAAGACACCTGGGCTTCGGGATACCCCTTGATTATGGGCAAGGAACTTGTTCGCTCTGAGGCTGTATCTTCAAGATACAGTGATGTTAGACTTGTAATTCCTGAAACATTAACCAAGAATCTGGGACGATTCTGGATAGATCCTGCTGGGGTTGTTATGTGTAGTCGTGCCAATGACAGATCGGCCTCGGGCGTGTCCCACATGGCTGCCCATACGCCTGTGAAGATAAGGGTAGCGAGGATGACTCGCTTCAATCAGGGTATCCCATCCCATAAGCATATCTGAGTTTATGCTGTCTGTCAACCTGTCAACTATTCGATTCGGAATAGAAGTTCATCCAAACGGCGAAGAATTGCGCACAAGCTCCAGCAGAACGAACATTCAGTTGCTTCAGAAAGTTCCACCATCTTTAACGTCACACCCGTACTCATTCGTTCCTCCGCATACACTGTTATTGTAGTGCGAAAGAGGCAGGCGTCAATGCGTCAAATTAAAAAGATTCATGGACGTATAAGAAGATGATGCCGTCTTATGAGCTTGAATCGACTGTGTCTATCTGACTATTAGTGCGGAAAGACCGATGAATATCAGACTGTTGAGAGCAGCGATCAGCGCCGCTCTTCCCCACGAGGTCCCGAACACCCTGTGGAAGCCATAGGCGTAGAGGAAACCTTCTGCGAGGACCGCCATCGTATGGACAGGTACAGCCCAGGCGAACATCCAGTGACCTGAGAAGATGAGAAAAAGGTCCCAGGCAAGACAGAAAATCCATGGCAGGAACAATCCATAGGAGATGATCGCGAAAACCGCACGGAAGCGCGTTCCGAACCTGCCCCCGCCGCGAAGGAAAAAAAGCGAAACTCCGGAGAGAATGAGGGTCAGCACGATCCCGTAGGGCAGAAGGAAGATAAGCTGCCAGAAGTAGTAGCTTTCAGCAGGTATAGGCAGCCAGGGCTGGGTGAAGGGCTGAGTCCGAAATAACCATAACGGCAGGGTAATAAAGGACGCCGTTCCTACCCAGCGTATCACCACAAGCATCGGCGCAAGCTGAAGCGTCTTACCTATCTCTGCAAAGAACCGCCGGGGATTGAAGAGGATGCCCATAATCCTACAGGAAGTTGTGCAGGCCTTTATTCATGAAGAGGTAAGTGAAGATCATGGCGGCGAAGCCTGCTATCATCAGCCAGGGGAAGACTCGTTTTGCCCACCTTTTTTCTCCCCTTAATAGAAGAGCAAGGAAGAAAAGCCCCCACGTTATTAAAGAGAACGCCGACTTCGGGTTCCACACCCACCAGGAGCCCCATGCAAGGCGCGATGCGGCCCCGCCCAGTCCGAGTGATGCCGTGAAAAGTATCATCCCTGGCCACAGGTAGAAGGAGGCCACCGAGCGGCGCACAGGCCTTACCTCCTTATTGCCACCAAGGGAGGTCAATGCCGCAAAGAACGCAAGCGTGAAGAGCGCGTAGGCAAGCAAGGCAGGTGCGGTGTGCAACTCGAACCACGGAGATGTATGTAGTACCGCTGGCAGATAACGAGGCACAACCTTCTCGTATGCGAATACGTGCAGCATCAGACAGGCGAATATTACGATCCACGATGTGGCCGCTGCAGCACGACCGTAACCGAATGCACCCCGTTTCCACGAAAGCAGGAGGAAAACGAACGAGGTGCTCCACGATACAAAAAGCAGCGTCTCATAGAGGCCTGCAAATGGCGCATGTCTGGTGCTTGAGAACCTTAAGAATAGAACGAAGGAGTGGATGAGCAACGCTGTGATGTGCAGTGCAAGTCCGGTTATCTTGATTGCTCGCTTGGCATTTATCTTTGGCGGGCAGTAGAACACAAGCGCGAGGCCGTAAAGGGTTGAAAGTATGATAAGTAGAGGACGTTCAAGGGTGAACGCGGTTAAGGGATCAAACATCTTGCCTCCCAAATCTTAGGACAGCCTGTGAGATAAAGCCGAGGATCAGCCCTATTATCAAAAGCGCTCCACCTGCCGCAGCGATCATCCAGCTTTTGTCCTTCAGGCAGATAAAGGTGACGGTGGGTCTCATTCGTATGCCGTCGAAGAACATGGTGTAGTCTTCTAGGCTCACCGAGTCAGGTGCCCGCAGGCGTTCGGAAAGCAAAAGCTCCCCAGGAAGCATAAGTTTAATCGATACCTCGGGCACCTCGGGCTCAGGCCATAGCTGGGTTCTGTCTATGTGGAACTTCTCAAAGGAAACGATTAAAGGGAAGCGCGGGTCATCAATCACCCCTTCGGGTGGAAACTCGTAGGGTATGGTATCACCCCAGGGCAGAACCAGCCTGAACAGGAGGTAGAGCGAGTCTGCGCTCATCCCGTAATCGGCAAGGTAGATGCGGCGGTTGCCGATCTTTATAGGAGAGTTGAGGCTTACCGTATCCCAGGTGAAGACCGAGTCAACAAGGGTGATTACCAGCGCCTTGTAGTCGTTTACAGATTGGGATTGGGGGTAGAAGGTGGGGCGGAACTTGTAAAGATAAAGTGAGTCTTTGGGGTTTGATAGTAGTTGTTGGGTTTCCCCTTCGGTAAGGGTGAGGGTTTGTTTGGCTCCGAATATATGACCCCAGCCGGCACCTGCGAGAATTCCAAGGAGACCAAGCAGCGCAAGCGATCCAGCTACGTAACCTAAAATCCCGTGCCACTTGAGAGGGCGTTTCTTTTTGGATTCCGCACATACAGCACCCCAACTGCTTTCCCTGTGTGGCCCTCGTGCCAATCGAAGAATGAAGAATGCCAGCAGGAGGAGTGTAGGGAGACCGAGAACCACGTAGATCAAAGGTGGGCGCAAGAAGGCTCCTATGAATCCAGCAAGCCCGATCAAGATCAGAAGGATGAGAGATACGATGACGAAGATACCGAAGGCAGGGATTCTTTTTCTTTCGCGCGATTTGGTCACGATTAGGATTTAACTGACTGCAGAGCTTTTGTCAAGTTCTCCTTGTCCGGTGCTTGACATCGTGTGATATTTGGGTATTCCTATAGAGAAGGGTTTTTGAACCAGGATGATGTCCTTCGGGAATATACTAGGAGGGAATTGATGCGTGCAGATATATCCGATTCCACAGGTGGCGAGGGGAAGGGCAGACTTCTTGGCGAGCTGAAGCGGTTGCTCAAGGAAGCACCGGTTCTTGCAAGGCGTGGGGAGGAGACAAAGGCCAGCAAGCTTCTTGCGAGGGGTAAGAAGCTTGCTCTTGAGGCGGGATTACAGGAGGATGCCTTTGTTTTCCAGGCGTCCTTGCTTCGGCTTGAGAACAAGTTTGATGAGATGGTGCGGGTTTTGGTGCCCGTGGTTGAAAGCCCGGGGCTTCACCTGAGGGGTTATGCCTACGTTCGGTTGGGATTTGCTCAGGATGAATTAAAGCAGTATGATGCGGCGATCATCTCCTACTCCAGGGCACTGGACGATCCGCTCTACGATACCCCGGGCAAGGCCTGGAACAACATGGGCAATGCCTACGCGGAGAAGGGCGAGTTCGATAAGGCTATCTTGTGCTACCGCAAGGCGCTTGATTCCCCAAACTACGAAACCCCTGGTAAGGCCTGGTACAATATGGGGCTTGCTTACTTCAACAAGGGTTCCTTC
>SOJW01000051.1 GCA_004375895.1 Candidatus Stahliibacteriota bacterium | reverse complement strand
GAGGTGGGTCTGTCTGTTCAGCAGACCCTGGATGAAGGCTATATCATCACCGGAGAGACAGGCTCCTTTGGCGACACTCGCGGAGATGTCTACCTTATCAAGACCGATGCCGATGGCAACTCCGCTGGGGTAGAAGAAGCCAAAGAAACGAGGTCTGCTCCTGGACTCTTGCTTGAGGTTCGATCGCCCATTGACGGCGAGCTTGATCTTTCGTTCTTCCTGCCTAGCTCCGGCCTTGCCAGGGTGGAGCTGTATGACGCAGCCGGAAAGAGGGTCAGTGTTATTGAGGATGGCGAGAGACAAGCCGGTTGGCATCACATAACCCAGACGCTCTCACTGCCTTGTGGCGTTTACTTTGTGCGGCTTTCTGCCACACTCGAAGAGGGATATAAACTGAGTAGCTCGAGCATCACCCAGAAGATTATACTATTGGGAAACTAAAGGTCTCCCCTATACCCATTTAGTGATTAAAAGGGACACCCCATATCTTTTCTCGTTTTATAGAAAACCTTACCTTCTTCTGCAGAGGGGGGCCGAGGGGGGCCGAGGGGGATTATCAGTGTTGACTGGGGGTGATTTTAGCGTTAGAATTACGGTTACGCTATGGAACAGGATATCTTCATCAAGGGTGCGCGGGAACATAACCTTAAGAACATAGACGTAAGGGTTCCGCGTAACAAACTCGTAGTGATCACCGGGCTTTCGGGTTCGGGCAAGTCATCCCTTGCCTTCGACACCCTTTATGCCGAGGGTCAGCGTCGCTACATGGAGTCCTTATCGACCTACGCCCGCCAGTTCATGGGTGTGATGCAGAAGCCGGACGTGGACTTCATCGAGGGGCTTTCACCGGCGATAGCCATCGAGCCGCGCACCGCGGCTCGCAATCCCCGCTCAACCGTGGCAACCGTAACTGAAATCTACGACTACCTGCGTGTGCTCTTTGCACGAATCGGCAAGCCTTACTGTCCCAACTGTAACGTACCCATATCCAAGATGAGCACCGACCAGATAATCGATGCACTCCTTGCCTATCCTGATAAGACAAAGCTGGTGATCCTTGCTCCCAAGATTCGAGGGAGAAAGGGGGAGTATCGGGATCTTTGGGGCAAGCTGGCGCGCAAGGGATTTGTTCGGGCACGGGTGGATGGAGAAATAATTGAACTGGATAGTCCGCCTATCCTTGAGAAGTACAAACAGCACACCATAGAGGTGGTGATAGACAGGATAGTGCTAAAACCCAACATCCGAAAGAGGCTGGCCGACTCGGTAGAACTGGCTCTATCCGAGGGCGAGGGGCTTTGCACAGTGCTTATAGGCGGAAAGAATGAACGCATCTTCAGCCAGTCATTAGCGTGCACCCAATGCGGATTTTCCTATCCTGAGCTCTCACCCCGGCTTTTCTCGTTCAACTCTCCTTACGGGGCCTGCCCTGTATGCCACGGATTGGGAACAAAGATGGAGATCGATCCTGACAGGCTTATCGCCAACCCCAGGCTTTCCATACTTGAGGGCACGCTTACGCCCTGGGGTGAACCACAGGGATGGGCATTGGCCCTGCTCAGGTCGGTCGCAAAACACTACAAATTCGATCTTGCCGCGCCCTGGGCCGAGCTGTCAGAAGAGGCACGTAACATAGTGCTATACGGCTCTCCCGCCTCGGTTGAGGTCAAATACGTGGGTCGCTCAGGCCATCGCTATGAGGGCTACGAACGCTTCGAGGGCATCGCCAACAACCTGATGCGGTTGCACAGGGAGACTGAATCAGACTACCGCAGGCGGTATATCGAGGGTTTTATGTCCATCCTGCCCTGTCCGAAGTGTGGTGGCGACCGTCTCAAACCAGAGGCGCTCTCAGTACGAATCGGTGAGGTTAACATCCGCGACATAAGCCGGTTCTCGATATGCGCGGCGGCCGAGTTCTTTGCAGACCTCAAGCTCACCAGATACGAACGCACCATCGTCAAAGAGGTAATCAAGGAGATCTCGAACAGACTGGGGTTTCTCCAGGAGGTAGGGGTGGATTACCTTACTCTGGATCGAACCGCGGACACCCTGGCAGGCGGCGAGGAGCAGCGTGTTCGCCTTGCCACCCAGATCGGCTCAAGGCTCGTGGGCGTAATCTACATACTCGATGAACCGACCATCGGTCTGCATCCAAGGGATAACAGGCGACTGCTGTCCACGCTCGCTAAGCTGCGTGATCTTGGAAACACGGTAGTCGTTGTTGAACACGACCGCGATACGATAGAGTCTGCAGATCACGTGATAGATCTTGGTCCGGGTGCGGGTGCCGCGGGCGGGCGGATCGTAGCGCAGGGCACTCCTGAGGAAATCAAATCCTCTAAACGTTCCCTTACAGGTCGCTACCTTACCGGTAAGTGTAAGATAGAGGTTCCATCCCACAGACGTTCCCCAAATCTCGATAAACTGGTGGTAAAAGGAGCGCGTCACAACAACCTCAAGAACATGGACGTGGAGTTTCCGCTTGGCCTCTTTATCTGCGTCACCGGCGTATCAGGATCGGGCAAGTCCTCCCTGGTCGCCGATATCCTCTACAGGGCGCTTGCCCGCCGCTTCTACCGCTCCCGCTCCAAGCCAGGGGCTCACGACCGCATTGAAGGTCTTGAGTATATAGATAAGGTCATTAACATCGACCAGTCGCCCATAGGCCGCACCCCGCGTTCTAATCCGGCCACCTACACCCAGGCGTTCGGCCCGATCCGTGAGCTCTTTGCAAAAACCAAGGAGGCGCGCATCCGCGGGTACAAGCCGGGCCGGTTCAGCTTTAATGTTCGAGGAGGTCGCTGTGAACGCTGCTCAGGCGATGGCACATTAAGGATCGAGATGCATTTCTTGCCAGATGTTTATGTTCCATGCGAGGTCTGTCGCAGCAAGCGCTACAACCGGGAGACCATGGAGGTGCGCTTCAAGGGCCGAAATATCGCGGAGGTGCTTGATATGACCGTAAACGAGGCGCTCGAGTTCTTCAAGGACATCCCGCCCGTGGCACGCAAACTGCGGCTGCTTGAAGACGTAGGGCTGGGATATATAAAGCTGGGACAGTCAGCTCCGTCGCTTTCAGGAGGCGAAGCTCAGCGTATCAAGCTGGCCAAGGAACTGTCAAAAATCCCAAAGGGACATACGGTCTACCTCCTGGATGAGCCTACCACCGGGCTCCATTTTGAGGACGTAAAGATGCTTCTTTCGGTTCTGCAGCGCCTGGTGGAAAAGCGCAACACGGTGATAGTGATTGAACACAATCCAGATGTGATCAAGTGTGCGGATTGGATAATAGACCTGGGGCCTGAGGGTGGTGATGAAGGCGGCTACATAGTGGCCCAGGGTCCGCCTGAGGCAGTTGCAAAGGTTAAGACCTCCTACACCGGTCGGTTCCTTAAGGGGATATTGTGAGCTTCAAGCTCTCAGGATTGAAACCTCATACCGATATCCTCAAACAGATAGCAGGATTGACTGGAGACAAAGAACTGTACCTGGTGGGAGGTGCGGTGCGCGATCTGTTTCTTGAGCGAAAGACCCTGGACCTTGACTTCGCAGTTCAGGGCTCTGGTATGAAGTTCGCTTCACGGGTCGCTCGCAAGATGAAAGGAGCGTTCGTGCCCCTATCAGAGGAGGAGGATGAGGCAAGGGTCGTGATCCGCAAGGAACTGATCCTTGATTTCCGCGGCTTCAAAGAATCACTGCTTAAGGATCTGGCATCGCGTGACTTCACCATAAACGCCATGGCACTACCGGTCAAAGCGCTCCTTGAAGGTCAAGACCTCTCCCCCATCGATCCCTTTGAAGGGATAAGTGACCTCGAAAAGGGGATTGTCCGTGCGGTAGGCCCCGGCTCGATAAAAGCCGATCCACTGCGGATACTGCGGGCCTACCGGTTTGCCGCCCAGCTCAGATTCCGCATCGACCCTGCGCTTGAGCACGAGGCAGAGCAAACATCCCTTGAGGGTGTGGCACGCGAGCGCATAGCCTACGAACTCATGCTGATCCTGGGTTTTCCGCGCGTCTATCCACTGATCAATCGTATGATCGTTGCCGGGCTGATGCAGCAGATCTTCCCATTCGATGAGTTCTGGGCTGATTATGCTGTGCGGTCACACTCGCTTGCAGTCCTAGGGACACTGGAGCGTATGCTTGAGGAGAGACGTTTCCCGCCTCTTATACGTGAAAGGATCGAGGAGATCGCCGCCGACCCTCACCGCACCGCACTTCTCAAATTGGCAACCCTGTTTCACGACGTTTCAAAACCCGAAACCAAGGTAAGGACCGATAACGGCAGAATGCACTTCTACGGGCACGACACCAAGGGAGCCAGAAAGATGCGCCGGACGCTTCAGAAGGAGCTGCGATTCTCCAGGGCCGATGCCGAATACACAGAGCAGACGATCGCGCGGCACATGCACCTGCATCTTATCGCCACCGGACCCCAGCTTACCGAACGCGCGATGCGTCGATTTAGCAGGATGTGTGCAGATGTCACCTCGGAGGTCATGGCGCTCGATTTAGCAGACGGGTTCGCAACCGCAGGACGCACAAGGCATCTGGAAAGAACTATCGTGAAGATTCTCAAGCTCGCCGCCGAGGACGCGAAGCGTGCCGCGTTTGTGCCATTGGTCAACGGGCATGATCTTATCGCACTCGGCCTTAAGCCCGGCCCGATCTTCAAGGTTATCCTTGGGGAGTTGGAGGAGCTCCAGTGGGAGCGCAAGATTACGACAAAACAGGAGGGGCTGGCGCTCGTCAAGGAAAAACTCGCCAATGGCGAGTATCCCCCTCCCTTACCTCCTTCCAGCGGAAACAAACAATCCTAATTCAACTTGGGCAGCGTTCGGGTTGACAGGATGGGAAGGGTGTATATTATCAAGATGGAATGAGAAAGACTTGTGCAGAAAAGCTCAGAGGCGTCTTTGCCGAGATTGTAGAGGCATGATGGCGGCTAAGATACCCTTCGATATTCCGCGAGATAAGATTGTCGAGTTCTGTAAGCGTAATCATATTCGCAAGTTATCACTCTTCGGCTCCGTTCTACGCCGGGATTTCGGCCCGGATAGCGACGTTGATTTGCTTGTTGAATTTGACCCGAATCACATCCCCGGCCTTATCCGGTTGGCAGGCATGGAGATTGAGTTGAGTGAGATCGTCGGACGCAAGGTGGATCTAAGAACGCCCCAGGACCTGAGCCGTTACTTCAGGCAGGAGGTGCTTGACTCAGCGGTGGTGCAGTATGCAGAAGACGGTCCTCGAAGACCTTCCACCATTGGTAGCCGAGCTTGAAAAGATCTTGGAAGCTCACGAACCCTGAGGTAAGATATTCAGTATCTTGACACAGGCCTCTTTTCCCTTATCATTTCAACTGTCCAGGGCCTATAGCTCAGTTGGTTAGAGCGCACGCCTGATAAGCGTGAGGGCGGTAGTTCGACTCTACCTAGGCCCACTACCAAATGGGCAAGCTAGCCCATCAAGCTTAAAAGGAGGTCAGTATGGACCGTTTTATCCTGAAAAAACTCCCTTTTTTGATGTTTCTGTTTGTCTTAGGGTGTAATGGCGGGCTGGGGCTCGTGGAGATAGAAGGACCCATTGTTTCCTCGGAAGAGATCGTCAAGGACCTGAAGCGCTTCGAAGAAAACCCTGCAATAAAGGGCGTGCTTGTGGTGGTCAACTCACCAGGCGGAGGCGTGGGGGCAAGCCAGGAGATCTGCGAAGCCATTAAGCGTCTGAAGAAAGCCGACAAAAAGGTGGTGGTATCCATGTCCTCGATTGCGGCCTCGGGCGGTTACTACGTGTCAGCACCCGCCGACAGAATAGTGGCCCTGCCAGGCACACTCACCGGCTCCATCGGGGTGATACTGAACTTTCCCGTCTACGAGGAGCTCTTGGACAAGGTGGGTATTCAGCTCTATACCGTGAAGTCACGCGAACACAAGGACATAGGTTCGGGGTTCCGGCAGCCCACCGAGCAGGACACGCTTCTTTTGAAGGCAATGATAGACGACGTCTACAATCAGTTCCTGGAAGAGGTTGTGGCCGGACGCGGTCTGCCGTTTGACAGTGTTTATGCAATCGCCGACGGCAGGATCATCACAGGGCGTCAGGCATACTCCTACGGCCTGGTAGATACGCTGGGCACGCGTGATGACGCCCACCGGATACTGGCTGAACTCTGCGGCCTGGAGGGCACACCCAAACTCATCGAGATTCCAAAGAGGAAATCGTTCCTCGAGAGGTTTCTGGAATCTAAGTTCAATCAGCTTTTCCAGCCCTCACTACGATACGAACTCGATCTAAGGTAGGAGAGAGGTTTGACCGAGGAGGTGCTTCTCCCACAACTTCCTTTTCATGTGCTTGCGCGAATCGCACGCGAGCAAAGGATCACTCATGGAATCACTAAAACGAAATCTGTGCTCCTTTACACCGATATCTCGGGCTTTACGCCGCTCACCGATGCGTTGACCGCTGCTGGTAAAGAGGGCATTGAGGAGGTCACCGAGATACTCAACTCCCACTTCGGGCGGCTCTCTCGAATACTCGCAGACTACAAGGGCATTCTCCTAAAGATGGGCGGCGATTCGCTCCTTGCCCGATTCGGCGGTGTGGATGCCGTTGACCGCGCCACCGATGCGGCATGGGAGATGCTTGACTGGTTCAAGGAACACCCTGAAGTGAAAACCCGCAAGGATGAGTTTGCCCTATCCATAAAGGCGATCGTGGGAGGCGGGTCCTACTTCGAGGCGATCCTTGGCGAGGGGGAAAAGAGCAACTGGTTTCCGCTGGGTGAGGTGGTTGAAGAACTTGCCCGCGCAGAAAAGTCACTAGGAGCAGGTGAATTTATCGTAAAAAAGGGCTTGCAGGAGGAGATGTTTCCTTCTGAATCCTACCCTGTGATTGATGATGCCGAGCGTGCAAAACTTGCCGGGTTGACACGCTCGTTCCTGCCGGCAGGCAAGAGCGGAAAGCCGGCACTCTCATCGGGTGGGGAGTACCGGGTGGTAGCGCCTATCTTCCTGAACATCGAGGGTTACGATCCGGCAAACCCTCGCTTCCACACACTCAACGAGTTCTATCTCGACCTTTACAGACTTCTTAGTGGATACCATGGGACAATCAACAAGGTGGATATCGCCCCTCAGGGAAGCACCTTGCTTTTGCTCTTCGGCGCTCCGGTCAGCCACGAGGACGATCGTGCAAACGCTGCAGGGTTCTTCTGCGATCTGAAAGATTTAAAAACCCCGCTTAAGCTCAAGGCAGGGCTTGCCTACGGGGCGTGCTTTGCCGGATTTATAGGTGGACCCCAGAAGGAATACACGGTCATCGGCCAGCGGGTAAACGCTGCCGCAAAGATCGGAGCCGCTTCTGAACCAGGTGAGTTTGTAATCACAGCAGAGGCTAGAGAGAAGTTCGGTGACCTCTATGAGAGCAAGACCCTCTCCCCTGCCGTGATAAGCGGGGTAGGCTACCAGCGATTTGAACTTGGCAAGGCCAAGAAAGTTCCAGCCAAAGTCCCTGGCGAGTGGACGACGCACGAGCCAGAGCTCGATCGTGCGGTTGAACTTGCCTCGGGGGAAAGCATGGTGGTGGGTATCGCAGGCGACCAGGGGATGGGCAAGAGCCGATTCCTGCGCCGCTTAGCCGAAAGGCTTGCTCCAACGCACGAGGTGCTTGAGGTTTCGCTCGATGAAAGAGGAGCCCCTTATCAGGTCTTTCGGCGCATCCTCATGAGCCAGGCCTCTATCAAGGAAGATGACTCGGCAGACCTAAAGCATAAAAAGCTTACAGACCATCTGAGTGATGTGGTAAGGAATGCCGGAGAGAGCCTCGAAGTGGACGAATTGCTGAGGCGTTTTGCATTCATCGCAGGGATGCTTTTCGGCCTGGGGCAGGCACAGGAAGAGATAGCCGCGTATTCCCCAGAGCTGAGGGTTGAAAACTTGATGGATGCCTTCCGCAGCTACATCCTGCGACGTGCTGCAGGGCGTCCTTTAGCGCTTCTGGTTGACGATCCTGCAAGGAGCGAGCCAGGTTCGCTTGAGATGCTTGCATTCGCCACACGAACAATACCTCGCCTTAGGCCCCAAGGGATAACCTTCTTCTTTACATACAACCCGGAGTATGAAGAAACGTTCTGTGAAGGGTTCGAGATCGCGCAAGAGGTTTTGGATCGGATTAGGCTTGAGGCGCTTTCCGTGTTGGATTCAAGGGAACTTGCGGAGCGAATACTGGGTGCTGGGGCCGACGACGCGGTTCATCAATTCCTTTATGAACGCTCACTCGGCAATCCGTCGGTTCTTGAACAGTGGGCCGGCTATCTGTTGGAGAAAAACCTGCTTGAAGATGTAGACGGCAAATGGGTAATGGGAGAAGGTGTGGACACGGCGGAGATACCGGATGACCTCTACAGCCTTGTCTTCTCCAGGCTAGACAGACTTCCCGAGGAGGTCCGCCAGGCACTCAGACTAGGGGCGGTCTACGGCATGCACTTCCCGTCTACGATTATTGCGCACATTATGGAAAAGGAAAACGCAGGCGCACTCATGGCCCCAGCGATAGCCTCAGGCCTTGTCTATTCCATAGAGGCGGGTGAGATAGAGTTCGTATTCAGGCAAACGTTGGTGCGTGATGTTTGCTACGACTCGATCCTTCGAGGTGATCGCGAGCGTCTGCACCGAAAGGTTGCACGTGCTGTCGAGACCCTTTACGCCGAATCACTTGAGCGCTATTTTACGATGCTTGCCCATCACTCGACCGAATCCGGTGAGTGGGAACAAGCATTCAACTACAGCCTTCGCTCGGCCAAAGAGAACCGCCGGTTATTCCGGAACGAGGCGGCCCAGGAGGATTATTCGCGTGCCATAAGGATATGGGAAGAGCATTTTGGCGAGGGGTTAAGTGAGGAGCTTTTCTGCGCCCACTTCGGCCGCGCAGTGGTCTTAGAATATCAGGGCCGGTTCGAAGAAGCGGCCAAGGACTACGCAACCGCTCGTAATCTAGCAATCCGCAAGGGGCTGGCTGAACGCGAGGTTGACGCCCTGAACAAACTGGCCCACGCCTCCCGGGCCATTTCAGATTTCGAACACCTGTTCGAGTATGCTGAAGAAGCCCTCAGACGTTCCGAAACCCTGGCTTATATCCGCGGGAAAGCGGTCGCTCTGCTTGAACGGGGAGCTGGCGAGGCTCAGCAAGGTAACCCTGAGAAAGCAGAAGCCGACTTCAAGGCGGCTCTCGACCTTAGCCAGGAGTCAGGGGATGTGGAGGGCATAAACCGCTCGCTCAACAACCTGGCCACGCTCAACAGGGTCCTCGGCCGCCCGGATCAAGCCCGCGACTACTATGAGCGGGCGATAGCTATCGCTGAGAAATCAGAAGACAAACTGCTCCTGACGAACAATCTCTTAAACATGGCACGATTGCTCCTTCAGATGGGGCAAGGAGAGAGGGCTCAAAGTTATCTCGAACGCGCCCTGAATACCGCCCTTGAGATAGGCCACCGCCAGACGATAATCCACTGCACAATCGAGATAGCGAGTCTCGAGATGATGCGTGGGGATTTTGCAGCGGCACGCTCAAAGCTTGAGGAGGCTGAGAGCAGGGCGGAGGAGTTGCAGAACCCTGAGCTGAGCGCTGAAGTGCAGATGAGAAAGGGGCATCTCTATTTCTACGAAGGACTTCTTAAAGAAGCGCTGGAACCTTATCGGCGGGCGCTTCAGCTTTGCAAGGTCGCAGCTGCACCTGATCCCTTGACAGAGGCACATGCAAATATAGGGAATATCCTTCAGGCGCTCAGGCGAATGGATGAAGCCCTACCCCATCTCGAAGAGGCCTATAAACTATCCAAAGGGGTTGGAAATCAGCCAAGAGCGGTAGAGGCTCTGGTCGCACTTTCTTCTTTGAATAATCATCAGGGTCGTTTCGCGCAAGGACGTGCTCAGGCCCAGGAAGCCCTTGAACTCGCCAAGCAACTCGGTGATGCCTGGTGTGAAGCGGGCGCTCAACTGCAGTATGCCGCCTCTAACACAACGTTGGCGCGTTATGAGGAAGCACTCCGGGTCCTTGAATTCGCCGATAAGACAGCCCAATCTCCAGAGATGGCTCCTATGACAATCGATGCCCTGAGAATGCGAGCTGGTGTCTACGCGAGACTGGGGCGGTTTGCCGACGGGCTGCGCGAGGCAGATCGTTCAATCGAGATGGCACGGCGCAGCGAGAATCCAAGACAGCTGTTCATGGGAATGGCCGTTCGTCTTGAGAGCCTTATAGGCACAGGTGATGTCGAAACAGCCGTGGCAGAGCTCTTAGAACTGCAGCAACTCGCCCAACAACACGATAACCCGGCCTTTGACGTATCCGCTCGTCTTACTGCTGCAAAGATCAATCTGGCAAACAAGATGTATCCTGCGGCGCGAGAGGTGCTGGAAGGCATAGAGAAAGAGTTAGGTGACTGGATGGAGGAAAGTGAGCGGCTTGAGGCTCTGCTCCTCCTTGCTGAGGCAAAAAAGGGTGAAGAGGCGTTCGCTGAGGCCGAGGAAATCGCCAGCAATCTGCTGGAAAGGATCGGGGATCGTCCGCTTCCAGCACTCACAATCCCTGCCCACCTTGTCCTGGCTCAGCTTGCAGCAAGAAGCCTTAATTTTAAGGATGAGGAGGAAACCTCGCATCCCACTTTGCTTTCTCGAATCCTGCATCCTTTCTCGTACGGCAGGTGGAACCGTCATCAGAAAAAAGCCGGCGATGAGGCTAAGGTGTTGATCTCTTCGCTCTCGCCTGAAAACGCACAAGCTGTAACGAATCTCCTTGTTAAAAAAGGCCTCCAGAAGAAAAGGATATCAACGGCTGCCACAGAAGTCATCAAGAATTCCAGCGAATTGGGCGGCAAAGGCGAAGCAGAGAGCTCTGAATAGAGGACCCCTTGAAAATCTTACCCCAATCCAGGGAGTGAGCACGGATATCTTTCGAGTAACTCAGCAGGATTCCGTTGGAAAATAATACCCGCGTCGGTGTTTCGGCGCGGGCTTAAGAAAAAATTATTCCTATGCGAGGGATCAGTAGTGTCCTACGTGCTGTGCGGTCTGGAACGCGTAGCGAAGCCAAACCTTGAGGGCATCCCCCTCGCCTAACGTAAGGGCAGATACTACGTCTATACCCTCGACCGCAAACTTGCCGTAGTAGCCGTCAGCGGTCATAAAGTGATAAACCTGTCCATTACCCACCTTGACGGTATCGGAGTAAGTGGTTGAGGAATCCTTGACTTCCAGCCAGTTAGAGATGTGTTGACCAGAAGGTTCAATCCCGTTTTTATTTTCGCTTCCCAGTACCATTGCATTAGTGATGTAAAGATCTTGACCATCTGTAAATAAAAAGAAATCCGCCTCACCGTTCGCTGTCAGATTTTCCTCAGGGTGACCAGTCGCACGATCAAAGCGAAGGGCGTTGTTTATACCCTCTTCAGGAGGAGTAGCATCAGGGTTATAGCCTAGATAGGAGCCCGAACCCCACGGCCGTGGATAGAACATGCCTCCGAAACCCAAAGTGGAAACCGTGTCGCCAACCATCTCACCGCGGCCTTCAAAATAGTACTGCTTACCGTTCTTTAATCCGCCTTGCTCGAGTGTCGTATCGTGGGTGATACCCGAAGCGACAGGTACTCCCAGCTGGCTGCCGGGCAGGCTATCCATATCGAAAACGTTAATGTAGACGCTTACACCTTCAAGCCCTTCAGGCAGCTCGGCTGGAAAACCTTTGATCTCTATTCTAACGCTGTCGTCACCCGGAGTGGCGATTACCGTGAGCTCCTCGGTGAGCAGTTTCTCTATCCCTTCAACGTCCGGGGGCTTGGGAATCAATCCACAACCAACGATAAGGATAGCTAAAGGCAGGACTATCACTATTTTCTTCATCGTACCTCCTTTGGCATCGGTTCAAGGTGAACCGGTTTTAGGCTCCGTAGGGGCGAATAACGCCCAACACCATAGCATAACTAATGTCTGGGTTGTGTCAAGGGGGACAACCAATCTTAAGGATCAGTAGTTTCCCACGCCCACTTGCGGTCTGCAGGAGGCATATCGAACATACCTGATCTTGGCTAAAGCACTATCTATCAGGGCAAAACGACCAGCTCTACGCGGCGATTCTGGGCGCGCCCGGCTTCGGTGTCGTTAGATGCCACAGGCATACTCTCGCCGTATCCACGAGCCAGGAGTCGTCCCGCAGGTATCCCGTGTGCACGGATCAAGTAGCCGCGCACCGCCTCGGCTCGACGCTGGGAGAGCAAAAGGTTGCCCTCAGCCGAACCCTGGGAGTCTGTATGGCCTTGGATCTCGATGCAGATATCCGGGTTTCCATGGAGCACGCGCACCGCCTCATCTATGGCTGGATAGGATGAAGCCGGAATTACAGCGCTTCCTGAGGGGAAGTAGATACCACTGATGCGAATACGCGCGTCGCTTCTCAGCATCGAGATCGTTACTGCAAGCGGCATACTTGCCGAAACCAGGACGACCTCTTTCCGGGGCAGGTAACCTGGTGCCCGAGCATCGATCGTGTAGGAACCTGGGGGCAGGTTGAAGTGTGCTTCGCCAACCTCATCTGTAGCCAGAGTGATGGCTGCCACAGAAACCGAGACACCAGGTATGACACCTCCGGTTTGGCGATCGGCAGTTTTTACTATGAGGTGTGCGCCGGTGCGATCAGGTTCAAGCCCGATCTCAAGCACCGAGGTGCGGCGAGGGGTAAAGTTCAGGGTATAGGTCTGAGGCGTATATCCGGGCGCACTTACGGTTACCTTATACCGACCGTTCTGCACATCTAAAACACGCTCGCCGCTTGGGCCGATTACAAAAACGCCCGGATAATGATCCGCGATTGTAACCTGGGCGGCCACAGGTTCGCCGGTAGAAGCATCCCTTACCTTGACAAAAACCAAGGCCTTGCGTCTTACGATCTGCGGAACCGGCGAGTAAGCCAGGCCTACTGAGATCTGATTCACATACTCCCCGCCTTCAAGATCGATACTGCGGGCGTCAGGGGTAAGCCCAAAGTCAGCCGCATAAAATAAACTTATCCCGATATCGGTGAGGATCCTCACCCCGGGCGTCAGCCTCACGGGGAAGGAATCAGCAAACACCTCAGCCGTAAGTTCGATGTAGGGATTGAAGAAGTCGTAGCGTAACTCCGCACCCGCCCCTAGAAGGACACCGGCTTTCTCACGCAGAAGTCCTCCAAGATTGAGATGAGTTGTGAAGATGTCCGCCTCCCGGCTGGCAAGCACACGTAGGGCGCCCCCAAACACTCCACGGCCGAAGAAAGAAGAGCGCGTTGGCAGAAAGGTGCGTGCGGCGATCCCCACGCTCCAGAACTCAAGCGGCCACGTGTACTTCGCCCCCAGCTCAAAATCCCAGAGAGCCAGGGTAGGTGAAACACCGCTTATAAGTTGCGGGTAGGAGTATCCCAGCCCCAAGGCAGCGCTTACTTCCAAGGGCTCAAATGGAACCCAGGAGCCGAACAGGCGAAAAACGGAGTTCTCCCACGTCCTGATGTCGGCGTCAAACATATGTTCGGCACCATGATCATCACCGGCAAACGAAGCACCAACCGTCCAGGCATACAACCCCTGGTTGCGGGCATCGAGTATCCGCACCAGCCCCTCGCCACCGGATACGACCGGGGCGGCCTGCAAACTTAATATAACAAACGATATTGCGACAACCAAAACCACTCTCTTCATGATGACCTCCTTAGGTCAGTCACAACATAAATCATAACCATCCATAGAGATCGGCTAAATCTCCTATATTAATAATAGGTAAATAGCACGGTAAGTCAAGGTGGGAATGAGGGATAAGAAGAATCTACCTCAACCTAACGAATCACCTCCTCAAGATAGATACCTATCCTTCCCGGCTTAAGTCCTATACGAATACGCCTGCCCTCTCGGAGGATGAGCATAACGACATCTTTCTTCTTGGGCTTGACCGAGGCTATCGCCTTTCGCAGGTCGAGATAGACCTTGATCTTCTTGTGGTTGTAGCTCAGGACAACGTCCCCCGGCTCAAGTCCAAGGGAATCGGCCTGGGTGCCGGGCACGACCTCCTTGATCACCACCAGCTTTTTGACCCCTTTGATAGCTTGCCAGGCGGTCTCGGTACCAAGTTTGATTAACGCTGAGCAGGCGGCCTGACGCAGTCTTTGAGGTTCGCTTTCGTCTGCAAGTATTTGATCCAACAGGGTTTCTGAACCGATGCAACGGCGCGCTCCCAGAAGGTAGATGATCTGTTCCCTTAGTTCTGTGGATTCTTCCTCTCGGTACAGCTCAAGCAGCCCGGCCTCGATATCGGCTGCCGGTTCATCGACGCACAGAATCTGCCTCAAGAGCTCGGCATGTTCGCCTGGCTCAAGCTCGGAATCCGGCCAGAGGAGTGCGGGAAGTGGAAGGGGCTCCTCCTCGTTGAGCTGGCAGTAGACGAAATCACGCGCGTCTTCAACCATCTCCATGGTTATCTGATGCTTGCAAGGATAACGCATCATCTCGGCGGGCACCCCGTATTCAACAAGGGTCGTGATTGCGGCCTCGCCGTCCTCGAAATTGACGATGTCGTCGTAAACCCCGTGAAGAGTGCGAACAGGAAGGTTTAGTGCCGCGCTGTCCAAAGGATTGAGGGAATCGATCTGGACCTCAAGCCATCCACCTGCAGGCAGTAACCCGCGGAAGATTTCAGGATACTGGATTCCGACCTCGTAGGTCATCATGCCGCCCTGGGAGAAGCCGTAGAGGAAAACCTTGCGAGGATCGACCGGGTAGTTTTGCTTGACGAGTTCTATGCAGGAAAGCACCCAGCGCGTGCTCTGCTCGACGGTAGCCTTGTGGAATTCAGGCGTTCCCCACATATACCATGCCCAGCCCATCTCCCCGTCTTCTCGCTCAAATGGGAAAGGCGTCTCAGGGTAGAGGCCGATGGCACCTGCGGGATAGAACGACCGGGCGGTGCCCACGTAGCTCGACATGCGGTCGCCGAACCCGTGCAGAGCAACTATCAAGGGGTAGGTCCTGCTGGTATCAAAATCATCTGGCAACTCGACCGTGTAACCCAGTTCGATATCAAAGTACGCGGTGTCAACGATAACCTCAGCCGCAAGTGCAGCCACAAGCAGTAAGGATAATATCAGGATTTTCTTCACAACGCCTCCAGGTTGTAGGGGAATATACGCATTAACTTGATGATGTCAATTGAAACGGGGTGTCATTGTGAATCCTCGTAGGGGCTGACCTTCAGGTCAGCCCGATTATTAAAGAACGGGCCGACTTAAAAGTCGGCCCCTACGTTTTATGGATATTTCGCACAGGCTAGAAAGCCTGCGCTCCATTAACCTCGCCGCATATTGTTCCTTGACATCAAGCTTGATCCGGATATTCTGCACCCCGCCCCCTATCCCCCTCCACACAGGGATGGGGAACCGATGAGAGTTCCCATTCCCTGGTGGCGTAGTACTACCGTCTAGTGAAGGGGTCGCCGACCCCCAAGCGGCGGGGGAAGGGGAGAAAACACTTGACAACAACTCCCTCACACATATCCTTCATTCCAATGGATGACCACTTCCCCGTAGTCAGGGTGATGGAGAACAGGCTCTCAGCCTGTCCGGACACCTACGCTTCATGGCGCGTTTGAGGGTGTCCTCCACCCTACCCTCCCACATCTAGGGGGAGGTAGATATGCTTTAACCGGTTTGCCCCAGTACCACCCCTCCCTTAACGGGACAGTGTGCCCCTTGAGTGCCTGGTGCACTCATAGGGTAGGGGGTAGGGGGAGGGTGAAACCCTTGACACAAGGCCTGATTCCCCTATCCTTCACCCTAATGGATGACCGATTCCCCGTAGTCAGGGTTGGAGAGGAGTATCTCAGTTATCAGAAGACAGGCAGGGGCGACCCCCTATTATGCCTGCACGGCTGGGCAGGCCGCTCGCTTATTATGAGTATGTTTCCCCTGGAGGATGAGGAAGGCACGGGCTACACCGAGAGGCGTCTGGCCGAGGTCCCCACCTCTTCGATGGCTGCATTCCTGCGTGCCATGTACCTTTATGCACGAGAGACCAACGCCTATGCCCGTCCCAAGATCAAGGTCCAAACTATATTCCCTCTCCCCCAGAAGACATTCGGGCAGGTGGCGGTCTTTGAGAGGCTCTACGGACGCTGTTTTAGCGATCTTGAGGTGGCTCCCGTCGAGGGAGAGGTTCACAACCCGGTGGTCGAGGATCCCAAGGCCTTTGCCAGGGCGGTGCTGCCGCATCTAGGGATAAGGAAGTGAGCAAAACACATGGATGCGATAACCCGCGATGAAGCAAGAAAGCTGATACGACAAGCTGGACTGAGTGATAGTCTTATAAGACACTCCGAAGGCGTTGCCAGACGCGCCGAGTCGGTGTGCCAGCTTCTTGAAGCTACCGGCCACACCGTATATACGGAAAAGGTCGTCCTTGCCTCGCTTCTTCATGATATCGGACTCAGCCGTCCTCACGGTCTGGATCACGGAGCAGCGAGTGCAGAGGTTCTTGAGGAGCTTGGCCTTACTGAACTGGCAAGAATCACACGCGTCCATGTCTTTACCCAAACGACTGAGATATCTCTGGAAGCCAAGATCCTTATCTATGCGAATCTCACCACAGGCCCTGAGGGGGAGTCGATTGATCCGGAGAAAAAACTTAAGTTCCTGCACCACCTGGCTTATAACTGGAAAGACACAAACGAGAGACGGCTTGCACTGAGGGCGCTGGGGGTAAAACGCAGGATCGTCTCAGAGATAGAGGAGCTTATCAGGAGGGCGATAACGGTTTCTTGACTCCAATTAAGATAAAACCCTAGATGTTTGATCATATCGTCGGAAGTAGAATAGGGGTTGACAAATCAAAAAATTCGAGGAAACTATAAATAAATCCTGGAGGGTACATGAGCGTAATTACACGTGATGACGCCCGCAGGATACTATGGGAGGCCGGGCTTGATGAAAAGATGATCAATCACGCGGAGGGCGTGGCTCACCGGGCAGAGGTGGTATGTAATATCCTCCAGACAGCCAATCATAAGATAGATACGGAAAAGGTTATCCTCGCCGCTTTGCTGCATGATTTGGGACACAGCCGCCCACACGGGTTGGATTATGGAAAAGCTAGCGCCGAGATGCTTCGTGAACGAGGTCTTGCTGAGTTGGCCGAGATCCTGCGCGTCCACGCACTGCCTCAGACAGCTGAGCTTCCGCTTGAGGCAAAGGTGCTTATCTATGCCGACACAACCACCGGCCCGGACGGCGAGGCTATCGATCCCATGAAGAAGCTTGAGTTTCTGCGCCGTTTGGGTGAGGAGTGGAAGAACGAGAATGAGCGCTTGTTGGCAAAGGAGGCCTACGAGGTCAAGCGCCGGGTCGTCTCGGAGATTGACTTATTGATCAAACAAGCCATGGCCAAGACTTGATCTCGCCCACTTACAATCTTCAAAGTTGACCTTTATGAGCGCAAGCGGCCCTTAGTGCACCCTCAACCTTTTCAACTACTTGACAGCGGTCTGCGAGTTGCTATAATCGTTTAAGTAACCGCTTAAATAGTGAGAAAGATGCGCAGGATAGTCTTGGAAGAGCGTGCTCGTATATTACGTGCGCTGGGCACAGGCGCCAGGATGCAGATACTTGAGATACTCAAGGCCGGACCACTGGAGGTAGGCGCGCTGGCCCAGCAGATAGGCATAAGCCAGAGTGCGGTCTCCCAGCATCTGAAGGTGCTCAAAGAGCTGAACCTCGTATCAGACCGGCGCCGCAGCTACTTCATATACTACTCCTTAAACCCCCAGGAGTTTGCGAGACTTGAGGAGATGATGATGGCGGTGTGTCGTATCTCGCCAGAACGCTCCCTTCGCCGCGTGCGCCGCGAGCGGCTGTCTGCACTTTGCGATCAGCTCAAGGCGGAGCTTGAGCGAGTACAACAGGCGCTTTCCATGTTGGAAGAGGAGGAAGAGGCCTAGAATGTAGCACAGGCTCTCCAGCCTGTGCCTTTGATTTACACCTTCCTCGTCGCCAGGGAGCCGCAGGCGACCGCGGCGATCTCAATATGAGATTGCCACGCAATGCTTCGCCTTGCTCGCAATGACACCAATTGTCTTTATGTGGAGTGCAACGACCGCGTCGTTGCCGCAATAACACGGTTATTGCACTCCCAAAAGCCCTAATTCACTTATCCGCAGATTAGAACTCCTTGCAGTCGTTCTCCTTCGGAACGCAGATTAGTTCCCGTAATTTGTACGGGGTCCCCGCAGCTTTGCGAAGCAAAGGTGTGGGGTGAATTCATTTTGCATTGGCTTGACCGAAGGTCAAGCGTCTGTATTATCTCTCCATGGAAGTGATCCTCGCCGGCTTCAACCTGGATACCGAAACGATCAGGAACCTCAAAGAGGGCAAGAAGGACGTACCGCTGACACCAGAGACCATTTCCGCGGCATACGCACGGATCAGCCGATCACCCAAAAGGGTGGACCAACTGAGGAAGAAAGCACGGGAGAAGGTGGAACACGCCCGTAAGTCAAACCGAACCATCATCTTCGAGATGGGGCATCACTCGGTGGCCGAGCACGCTTGCTTCAACTTCGACGTGATCGGTATCTCGAGACTGGCGGTGGAGGCTTTGCAGGGCTTTCGACTAGCGTCGTATACGGAGAAGTCACAGCGCTACATCACGTTGAGCGACGACTTCGTATTACCCGAAGAGATTGTGGAACTGGGCAAGGAGAAGGGGTTCCGCGAGACCATTGCCGCTCAGAATGAACTTTACCATTCCCTGTTTGAGGACTTAAAGGCCTACCACGCCGAGCATGATCCGGCTCTAGCTGAGAATAAACGCGATTTAGCCAACCGGGCCAAGGAGGACGCCCGCTACGTGGCCGCTCTGGCTACCCAGAGCCAGCTTGGGATGACCGTCAATGCCCGCGAGCTCGAGCTCATGGTCCGTCGCTTCGACTCCCATCGGCTGGCTGAGCTAAGGGAGCTTGGAGGCAAGTTGTACGATGAGGCCAGGCGCATAGCGCCATCGCTTCTTCTATTCTGCGAGCCTAATCGGTTCGATCAGGAGACCTATCCCGCTTTGGCCGGGTTCGCAAAAAAACTTGAGTCCGAGAATCCTCCTCAAGCCGATGTGACACTTATCGAATCAACGGAAGATGCCGACCTTAAACTGCTTGCCGCTCTTCTGCACCGAGTCAGCTCGGCCTCCTTCAAGTCATGCAGGCAGGCTGTCGAGAAGATGACAGACCAACAGCGGTTGGATTTAATAAAGATCGCATTTGAGCGAGCCGAATTGTATGATTCGATGCTGCGTGAGTTCGAGCATATTGTCCTGACCTATGAGTTGATCTGCTCAGCCTCCTGCTTTGCCCAGCTCAAGCGACACCGGATGGCCTCCATCTCTGCTCAGTCTTACGACCCGGAGCTCGGATTCACCGTTCCTGAACCTATCGAGGAGATCGGCCGTGCCGATGAGTTCAAGCACATCATGGAACGAAGCCTTACACTTTATCATGAGATAGCGCAAGATGATCTAAACGCCGCCCCATATATCCTTACCAATGCTCACCGCAAAAGGCTGCTTATCACATTAAACGCTCGAGAACTCTACCACTTCTCAAGGCTGCGGTCGGATTCTCATGCACAGGCCGAGATTCAGGGGATCTCTAACCAGATGGTCCATCTGGGTAAGATGGTTATGCCTCTGGCCCTCCTGCTTGCCGGTGGCAAGGACGCGTATCCTGAAATGTATGCTAGGATTTTTGGGCATCCCCCCAAGGTCATCGAGGCCGAACTGCCAGGCGAGCGCACGATAGACTCGTAACACACCAAATAAACGAAAATAACTACCAGGAACCTCCTGCACTAAAACCCGTCTCTCATTCCTCGTCCCTGCGCATAGGGGATGAGAAACTGCCTCGCTCCACAATGCTTGATTTCTGGAAGTGGGCGTTCAGCGATATGCGAATGAATAACTTTCGGAATCAAGATCGAAGTTAAAGCATCCGCTTACCTGCAAGGCTGGCCTCTCGAGGCATCGAATCGTAAAATTGTGCCGGGGAGCTAATTCTATCAGCCTATCTGCACTCAAGAACTCCGATGTTAAATGCTTCTCTGCGGAAGAGATGAAGGCGGGTGGAGAAAAGCTCTTAGAAGATATATGTTAGCACCCTGGCTTCTCTCTGATTGACCATCGGGGTCCCCAGACTTTTGCGTTGCAAAAGTCTGGGGTAATACTAGTCTATAAAAAGTATGTCTATGGATTCATCACCCTTAGCGATGGCCTCGTCAATCTCCTCGTGCATCATAAGGGGATAGGTGGCCTCGTTAATCAGGGCACGGGAGGTCCGGGTTTCACGTTCGTTGCCGTCCGGCATGGTGTACTGAAAGTCCCAGGCTAAAAGGAGAGCCCTTGTCCCGATACCGTTGAGTTTGCGCACCAGAGGCACGTAGTCACCGTCACAGCCCAATAGAGCCACCACATCAAGCTTCTTGTGCACAGCAAGATCGAACGCCTCAAGCGAGAGCCAGACGTCTATGCCCTTCTCCTGAGGCCTGAAGGAGCGTTCATCTACCGGAAGGTAGTGCTGAACAATCCCTGCACGGATAAGAACGTCGTCAAACATCCTCTCCGCCTTGAGCTTGCCCGCCTGATCCGCGGCCTCGGCGCTGAAGCGCCCGCGGAAGTAGTGGGCCTCTACAATATGCACACGGGCTACATCAACACCCTCCTTCCCGGCGACCCTTTGGCGGATGAACTCATGAATCCCGTATATCGATATTCGCGATTGCCTTTGGTGATAAAATTTGTAGTAGTTACTTACCTCGTTGAGATAGCCGCCGTCGTAAAACACCGCCACTCTTACCATCTCCTTCTTTCCACTACGTTCAAGCATCATCTCTCCTTAAGCTAAACATCTTGTTGTATCCTTTCAACTAACGCTAAATGCCGGTCCGGTTCTACTCGCCGCCGAAACGACACTCTACCATCAATTATTATCGAATTTCAGCACACGTCAACCCCTGTCCAACCAAAAAGAAAGCAACCCCACAGCATTTGAGGACCGCCTATCGGATGGAGTTTTTACTGTCTTACTTCTTCTTTTCGGCCTCGGGCGCTATCTTTTTGTCCTTGAACAGCTCGGCTATGCCTGCAATAGAGGCCATAACGTTCGAGACCTCGTAAGGAAGGAATACCTTATTCGCCTTACCCTGCGCTATGACCTGCAGGGCTTCAATATACTTGATAGCTATGAGGTCGTTGGTGGGATCGCCTTCATGAATGGCCGAAAAGACGTTCTTGACCGCCTGTGCCTCGCCCTCGGCGATGGCGATCTTCTTGAACCGCTCCGCCTTAGAAACCCGTTCGATGGCCTGTGCCTCACCCTCGGCGCGAAGGATGGCCGACTGCTTCTCACCCTCGGCCTTCAGGATGCGGGCTTGCCTATCACCCTCGGCCTTGTTGATGGTCGCTTCCTTGATACCCTTGGCCTCCAGAACCATGGCGCGGCGCTCACGCTCCGCGCGCATCTGCTTGTGCATGGCGTCGGTAACGTCGCGCGGAGGATCGATGCGCTGTAGCTCAACACGGGTTACCTTGATTCCCCACTTGTCGGTCGCATCGTCAAGAACCTCGCGCAGCTTGGTGTTTATGGACTCGCGGGATGTAAGCGACTTGTCGAGCGTAAAATCACCAATCACATTTCTCAGGTTGGTCTGAGCAAGCTTGACTGCCGCCAAACGGAAGTCTTTAACGTTATAGACAACCTTTACAGGATCGGTTACCTCGTAGTAGATAACCGCATCCACGGTAACAACCACGTTGTCCGCGGTGATTACCTCCTGGGGCGGAACGTCAACCACCTGCTCGCGCATATCCACCCGGGTAAGCCTTTCGATGAACGGGACAAGCATCGTCAGACCGGAATCGGCCGTCCGTTGATAACGGCCCAGACGTTCGATAAGCGCCTTCTGCCAGGGACGAATGATGCGCAAAGAGGCCAGGATTACGATAAACAGGAAGACCCCTACGATTATAAGCAAGACTACAGCCCATACACCCATTTTAATCCTCCTTTGGTTTTACTACCAGATGAACGCCTTCAAGGCGGACTACCTCAACCACGGTGCCCGCCTCGATTGGCGCATCGTTTTCACTATCCGCGCGCCACTCCTCCTTTGCCACCCGCACCATCCCCTTGGCCGTCACGGGATCGATGCGCTCTATAACCACACCGGTCTTGCCGATCATGCGGTCCGCGGCCACACCCTGCTGGGAAGCGCGCCGCGTTACCCGCTTGAAGAACACCCGTGAGAGGGCGAAAAGGACGCTTGCGACCACAAGGGCGGCAAGGATCTGCAGCCAGAACGGAAGCTTGAGGAAAGCAAGCACCGCACCAACGGCCGCTCCTATACCGAACCACATCAGGGCAAAGCCCTCGGTGAAGATCTCACCCACAAGGAACAAAACCGCCAGCCCCACCCAAACAAAAGGAACTATCTTATATGCAAGCTCCATCAGCAAACCTCCGAGGTGTTTTCGGGAAGTTCCATACTATCCAGATTACAACGTTCCCTACGAGTTTATTCAACATCCAAGGATAAGCACATGGGGGATGTTGTCAAGCAAAATAATATGCTCCTTTTCGCTTAAGGCGAAAAGATCGCAGGGGGAAAAAAAGGAGCGAAGCCTTTCGCTTCGCTCCAAATGATTGCAGAATTTCGGTTATCTGACGATCACCACCCGTTCGGTGCAGGAGGAGCCACAAGCAGAAAGCCGAACGAAGTAGACGCCTGAAGGGACAGCCGATGCGTTCCAGGCAATCTCGCCTGCTCCTGCAAGGGTATGTCCTTGCTTTAAGGTTTCGATCCTGCGTCCCGTGGCGTCGAAGACAGAGATATTGATGTCTGAGGCATGGGGCAGGGAGTAGCGAAGACCAATCAAGCCATCCGAGATGTTTGCGGTGGTAAGGTTCAGTTTAAGAGGATCGGTAGGACTTGTGGTTTTTTGCTCTTCTATCCCGATCCAGGGGAAACCCTCTGCAAACGCCGCTTTGACCGCATCCGCATTTGCCTGGAGCTCACTTAGGGTCTCAGCAAACACCACGGCCAGGGTGTAATCGTACTCGTCGTCAGGCGCCATATCCGGATAGGGACCGGATTTAAGGAGTATTCTTACGTCTTCCGGATCATCCCAGGTCTCGAAATCGGTGGCCTTCAGGTGCTCATACTTCAAGCTGTCCTGACCCCAGTTTGTGAAATAGTCTGCAACAGAGTCATTAGGCCACGCCTCAAAACCAGTAGCTCCTACATCACCCGGGGTCTCGACCAGGACAACGCCGACGTAACCCGCCGGAGTACCCCATCCAGATTCGGAGCCATCGGCATCATAAGCATATCCGAGGTCCCTCGAGGCATCAAAGTCGGCAACGTCATCCATGTCAGTGCCAATATCCGGGTCTACGAAGTAGCCGAAGTAAGGTGCCTGGAGCACGTGCTCGTTCATGTTACGTATCTTGTAGTTAAGAACGATCACGTTGACCAACGCACTCCTCCTCCAGGCGTAGCTTCTCTGCTCCACACGGATGCCCAGTCCTTGGTTATCGTAGGCGTCAATTTCTGGATCAGACGGAACCCAAATCGTGGTTGCGTCATCAAGCGGTATCCAATCACCGCCTACCGCATAGGTATCCTCGTGAGAAACGACGTCTCCTTTCGAGGGATCAAGCTGACTTTCAGGTGGACGATTCTTGTTAAGCGCAGTATCTGCAAACGGCCAGAGGACCTGATACGGCTTCGGGGTTTCTCCTGGGCGGGCAAAGAGACGATCTCCTTCGCCCTCAAGACCGTATCCCTCAGGGATAAGCATATTGCTGAAGTAAAGCCCGACAGTGTCCCTATCGACTACCTCCATCTCGGGAACGCTCATCCCGCCCATATCGCTGTGGAAAGCTGCCTTCGAGACATTCGGCGTACCCTGATCTAAGGCACCGAACCAGAAGCCCATAGCGTAAAGGTAGAACTGCCTGGATCCGGCCGGGTACTCGCCGTTATTACCCCGAACATCAGGATATTGATTTATTGAGTAGTAGGCGGGCAAACCTTCGTACAGATGCTCATCCAGAATGTGCCGTGAAAAAACGCCGCCCTGCATGGCATTGCAAACCAGGAAGTCGGAAACATTACCCGTCCCGGTCCACCAAAGATACCAGAAAGCGGCAGGTTCATCGGTAACCTCGCTCAAAAGAGGATAACCCGATGATACCTGAGGTGTCAGCTCAGCGTACCGCGGAGCGGCTGCAAGCACTACACCCGTCAATATAAGGATAAGACTTAGTTTACGCATCATGTGCCTCCTTTTTGGCGCCGTCCGCCTCCAAGATGGCGGACAGCCACAAAGGGTTAACGTATAAAGTTACTCCCAAAACAGCATTTGTCAAGCCCCATGAACTTGACAGCCGGATTTTAACCTGTATAGTCATGAAAAAGAATAACTACCCGGAGGTCTCAGTGCTCAAGACTCGCCCCTCGCTCGAACGCATCCAGCCCTATAAGCCGGGCAAGCCGATCGAGCAACTGGTACGGGAATACGGGATCACAGGGGAGATCATAAAACTCGCTTCGAATGAGAACCCTCTCGGCGCTTCCCCAAACGCGCTGGCCGCCCTTTCGCACGCATTGGACGAAGTCAATCTATACCCTGATAACTCCTGTTACGAGCTGATTAACCGCCTCTCCGAAATCCACGAGACCCCGCCGGATTATATCACCGTGGGCAACGGCTCGGTGGAAATCATCCTCCAGGCGGCACTTGCCTGCCTTGAACCGAATGACGAAGTTATCATGAGTGAGGTAAGCTTCATCATGTACCCTATCGCCGCTCACATCGCAGGCGCAGTGCCGGTTAAGATACCCGTAAAGGATTACAAGCACGACCTGGAGGCGATACTTGCAGCTATTACGGATAAAACGAAGATCATCTTCATAGATAACCCTAACAACCCGCTTGGCTCGGTTATCTCGCGCAGCCAGATGGATGCCTTCATCGAGCGCGTGCCTGATCATGTGCTCGTGGTCCTTGATGAAGCTTATTATGAGTACATCGGCAGCATGGACTACCCCCGGTCTCTTCACTACGTCCACGCGGGCCGCAACGTTCTGGTGCTGCGCACCTTCTCGAAGATATACGGGCTTGCCGGGCTCCGAGTCGGCTACGGGTTCGCAAATCCTGAGATCATCCATGCGCTGTCAAAGGTTCGCCTGCCCTTCTCGGTAAACCGTCCGGCTCAGATAGCGGCTCTGGCGGCGTTGGATGATGAGAAACACGTGGACGAAAGCCGGGCGCTCAACGAAACGGGCAAGATGTATCTGGCCAAGGAGTTTGAACGGCTTGGGCTCGAGTATATCCCCCCTTACGGGAACTTTGTCTTCGTGCGCTTTCCATGCGAGACCGGACCCATCTACAAGGCGCTTGAGCGTCGTGGGATCATCGTGAGACCCGTGGGAGATAAGGATGCACTGCGCATAACCATCGGTACACCCGAGCAGAACAAGCGTTTGATCGCATCCTTGGAGGAGATTCTACCCGGAACAAACCCGCAACACACCCGCAACACGCAGTAACACACCATGCGGATACTCAGCAGCCTATGTGAGAATCTAAAGTAGCAAATTGTAAGAGCGAGCATAAAAAGTAGGTGGCCGCGAGGTCACCTTTTCTTACAGTATAGAAAGTTTCTCGGATTAGTGCAGCAGCACCACCTTGGCGGTTTTGGTGAAGCCGGGGGTGATGATACGGATGAAGTAGAGACCGCCTGCAAGCTCGGCACCAGCGTCGTCGGTGCCGTCCCAGTAAAGGGAACCGGAGCCGGAAAGCTCGCCTGCATGAAGGGTGCGAACTACCTTGCCTGTTACGTCGTAGACCCGAATCGTAGTTGAGATAGGATAGCCAACCGAGTAGCTCACAAGGGTGCCTGAGCAGAACGGGTTGGGACCGGTTACCTCTATACGAAGCGCATCGACTTCCTCGGCAACGCCGACTAACGGCGTGCCCTGGAACACTACGAACAATTTTCTACCGAGCAGGGTGTGGGTCGCACCAGGAATCGCGGCAAAGAACGTCGCTATGTAGGGCAGGCTGTCGTCGCAGACCCACTCGGCAAACGTGATGTTAGTGGTCTCTTCCGGATCAAGATTGGCCACCGGCACGCTGTCGAGGTAGTCGGCGGTGTGATAGCCCTGAGATACGATCTCGCAGTAGCAGTAGAAGTTTTCAGCCGCCTCTGTGCCTACGCTCTTGAAGTTGGCCTCAGGCGTCATACTGTCCACCACGCTGCCTTCCTCAGGCTTTACGACCTCTATCGCATCAACCTGGACCGCGCTCTGGATTGTGGCATACTCGACCTTGATGTTGTTTGTAGGGTCGTCGTCCTCGATCGTCTTCTCAGGCCAGAGGTAGACCGTCACTTCGACCTTGTAGCGGTCGCCGGGCCAGCCAGGGGGTGTCCATGACGGGAAGGAGACGGCGTCCTCTTCGCCTGCATCAAGGTAGACGATGCCCTCAAGGTTGCCTTTGTCGTAGTTGACGCCCGGACCGGTAATCCGGCACATGGCGTAGCCGGAGTCAACATCACCGCCGAAGTTGGCGATCACCGCGCTTGGCGTTACCGGCACCTTGTCGACCTTGCCCAGCGGTTTAAGGATGCGAACTATCGCAAGATCACGCCCTGATGGCGGCACGGTGTCCGTGATGGTGTCGCCCAGGAACCAGTTGTAGTAGACCTCGAAGTTGTTATCGTCACGGCTGTCAGTCCAGCAGATGTGCACGTTGCCCTTTTCATCGGCTGCAAAGTTGGCGTAACGCGAGTATTTGCCGTCGTTAAGGGTCAAGGCCTGGTCGTATCCCCATGAGCCGGATACGGCATCATACTTGTTGTAGTGAGTCTCCGAGATGGAACCGGAACCCCAGCGGGAGTCCCAGGAAATCCAGACGTTATTGAAGGTGTCGCAGCAGATCGAGGGCCAGTAGGCGTAGTTGCCGGTATACTCGCTTACCTGTGTGGAGACCCAGCTTCCGCTTGCGTTGGTGGCAACGTAGACCTGACACGCACTGCCGGGGTCCGCGTAGGCGATATAGAGGTTGTCGTCACTATCATGGCAGATCGAGGTGCCACGGTCGTAGCGAGCGAAGTTTGTTCCGCCTATGGTCTCGTTATTCCAGGTCGCCCCGCCGTCGGTGCTCCATACATGCTTGAGAAGGTTGCCGTTGTTGTGTGCAACGGATACGTGAAGGGCGTCGTCGGACGTCACGCAGATCGAGGGGTAGTAGGCGAAGTATTCGGTAGAGGATGAACCCCCGTCCGAGTGGGGATCGAAGGCCATGATCGGGGAGGAGTAGGAGCTGGCGCCCGAATTCTTTCTCTGGTAGTATACGCTGCGGCCTTTGGCATCGCCAGTGGTTGAACTGTAGTGGTTGAACACGTTGTGCAGGTTGCCGTCGGAATCAAAGGCGATGGCAGGGCAGCAGCAATCAACGTCTACCCCGTGCTCGATTATTGAACCCCAGGAACCGTTCTTCTCGCGGGTGTAGAGATGGGAGAGGGGATGGGAATACCAGCTGATGTCCACTGTGCCGTCGTGGATGGCGATTGGGATGGAGTTGTGGTGGCCGCCGTCGTCGGCGCCTATCATTTCGCCGTTGGGTGTTTCCGCAGGGCTTCCGATTGGGAAGGTGAAGTAGCGGACGTAGTAGTTTAGGACATTGGTGTTGTCCTTATATGCGATATGGACGTTTGCGTCGTCAGCTGCGATGACCCAGCCTCCGTAAGCGGCAGTGTATGTTCCGCCGGTGTTGTTGGTGACCCTGAAGTCGGAGTGCCATTGGCCGAACAGCGGCACCGCGGCCAGCGCCAGCACCCCGAGGATCAGTAGTGTCTTAGGCACTATGCTTTTACGCATAATACCCTCCTTGGCTTTGTTTTTGAGTTTTTCCAGGAATCTTGATATACACCTCCCCCTTCTTTTCTCTCTATCCTCTCCCCTGTGCTGAGCAGACCACTCAAGCTCTCTCCTTATCGCCCTTCTCCACCTGGACTTCATCCCGCAACCGGTTCCCCGAACACCCATCACAAAACTATAGGCAAAAAAAGGGTTTTGTCAAGAGGTAAAGCAATTATCCGTTTTTTTATCCCAAAAACCCAAAAAATCCCCCAAAATGACCACCTTTTGACCAGCATTTGACCAGCATTTGACCAGCTTTTGACCAGCTTTTTGGTGACGAGTGCCACTCAAACCTGACGAGTTGGCGCCGCGCTTGTTTTTGTTCTCTACGGTTAGTTTCATATAACCTCACCGCACATCTCACCTCCACCAACACCAGTTGAGTGCTCCAACCACTCAAGGGCCACATGCTTCTGAGAGAAGAACTGGGCATCAGCATACCTCCCCAGGTACTCCATAAGTATGATACCCACCATCTTTGCCTCAGGTCGGCTACATACAAGAGCCACCCTCTCTACCCCCGCCCTGCGAAGCTGCCCGACGAGTTGGGAGCATAGCTCCTCGTCCGGAAAGGACTCGATCTCCGAGAGATCGATGACCACTTTGCGTGAGGCATGGTCCTTCAGAAAGTCTTGGCAACGATCGCACAACTCGTTGACATTTGAAGCGTTACAATACCCTACGAAACGAACCCAAAGGATCTGCTTTGCCTCATCGAGCCACACACGGTGCTTCATATTCGAACCCCATGAAAGGGCCGCCCGGCGAACTCGCCAAATACAGCCGGCGTCCGATAGATCATAAACACCGGGCGGCAGCAAATCACACCAGAAGAAAAACGACCTCTTGCACATGTCCTCTCCGGAATCATGCATGTATTTTGCGTTAAACTAGCCCAGGGTCAATCGGACAGATGACCTACCCTCGCAACTAAGCAAAAAACCTTAGTGAACATTGGTGGTCAACTATGCCATGTGGGGGATGAAAGGCACCTCGATGGTTTAGTTGAACTTATCCGCTTGCAACCCGTCAAATTGAGCAGGCGGGGTGAATAATCGTCCAGGCCTAGACGATCCCCTTGGCAACAGCATACCGGGTCAGTTCAGCCGTAGAGTGAACACCCAGCTTCTCCATGATGTGAGCCCGGTGCGTCTGAACCGTCTTAAAGCTGATCTTAAGGATCTCGGAGATCTGTCGGCTGGTATATCCGTCTGCTATAAGCTTGAGAATCTGGCGCTCCCTTGCCGTAAGCTTGGCAGGGCCATAACGAGAGGAACGAGGAGGTCCCTCCTGGAGCTGGCGACGCAGCTTCTCCGATACAGAGGGTGAAAGGAAGGTAGATCCACGGTAAACGCTGCGCAGAGCAGCTACAAGATCGGATACTACCACATCCTTGAGTATATATCCCGATACCCCCACCTTGAAGGAATCCATAATATACTCCTCATCATCATACATGGAGAGGATAAGTATGCGGGTTTCGGGAAGCTTCTCGCGGATCTTGCGGGCCACCTCCACACCGGAAAGCAGGGGCAATGCCATATCAAGAATCACCACGTCCGGCGCATACTCTATGCAAGCCTGGACGCCCTTCAGTCCATCCTCAGCCTCCCCTACCACCTCTATGTCTTTCTCCTGCTCAAGAAGGGCACGGATACCCTTGCGAACCACGGTATGATCGTCAACCAAGAGTACTCTAATCTTTTCCGCCATTACTCCTCCACAGAGAGTTTATCTGAATTACGAGGTATTTCAACCTCTATCAGCACTTGAGTCCCCTTTCCCACAGACGAATTCAACTCTATCCTGCCTCCGATCAGAGCCACGCGCTCATGTATCGAACGCAACCCCAATCCGCTGGAGGCAGAGGCAACCTTTTCTACATCGAAGCCCTTACCATCGTCCTCAACCATCACCCGAAACGTGGGTTCAGCATACTCAAACCTGACTGTAATCTCATCAGGCTCTGCGTGCTTTAATGCGTTTGTAACCGCCTCCTGTATGACGCGGTAAAGCATGATCTCGGTATCAGGATCGGCTCGTGGAAAACCCTCATCCCCCTGAATCACAAAACTAACACCACTGCCTTCGGCTGCGGATCGGGCAAGGGCACGCACCGCAGCGGCAAGCCCAAGGTTCTCAAGCGCGGGTGGCAGCAGTTCGTAGGAGAGGTCTCTTATGAAGTTCTGTGTCTCCTTGACCAGCCCCTTGGCCTCATCCAAGCGTTCTTTCGCTCTACTCTCACGCGTCAACTCGGGAGCGGAAAGGACAAGAGAAACCCCTGTCAACTGCTGGGCAATCTCGTCATGCAGCACCCTTGCGATGCGGCGACGCTCATCCTCCTCAGCCTTAACCAGACGCAGATTGAGTTCTGAGATGCGCCGCTCCCGCTCCTGAAGATTCTCGTAAGACAAGGCAAGTTCCCTAGCCTTGCTTTCAGTAGCAAGTGCGGATGAAAGGATCTTGGAGGCGGTCCAGAGCAAACGTATATCCTCAACGTTCCACTCGCGTCTGCGCTTTACTTCGTCAAAACCGATGGCACCCCAGAAACGACCCTCTACAAAGATAGGCAAAACAAGAATGGCAAGTATTCCCTCGGCCTCGAACACCTCCAGCTCGCTGGCTGGCAGATCATCGGTAAGCCCATGGATTGCCTCTCCCGTGGAAAGGATTTTAAGCCATCGCTCGAATCCCTGATCATAGTAAACCTTGTCCATGCGGTCGTTATCGAGCTCGGAAGCCTCCTCAGAAACCCAACGATGGATGTGCTTCATAAATGGGCGGGAGTTCTCCTCCTCGTGGAAGAAAAGATATACCCGGCTGACCTCTGTGACCCTGGCCAGTCGTTCAAGGAACTCGCCAAGCGAGGAATCCGAAACCCCCTCACTTAAGAACAACGAGGATATCTCAAAAAGAACCTTCTCATACTCCATGCGCAACCGCAGAGCCCGCTCGGCCTGCTTACGTTCGGTAATGTCGCGAGCCACACCCTGCACGGCAAGGATACGCCCCTCATCGTCACGTATAAAGTTCCAACTCACCGCGAACCAATGACTACTCCCCTGGCTGTCATAAACTTTGCAGTCAATGTCGTGAATCGGTTTACCTTCACGCAGGGCCTTTGCAAACAGCGCTTGAAGCATCATAAAGTCATCCGGCGCAATCGCCTTGAAAAACGCTTTCGGCTCTCTCAGGATATCCTCAGGTTTGTACCCCATTCTTTCGATCGCAGGAGAGCCATAAAGAGGCTTACCGGAGGGGGAAAGGAGGAATATGATATCAGAGGATGTCTCCACCAGGGTCCGGTAGCGCTGCTCCGATTGGGCACGCGCCTCCTCTGCAACGCGCCGCTCCTGCTCCTCGAAGTAGCGGTCAATAACGGTACCTATCAAACGCGCAGCCGTGCGGAAAGCCTCGGTCTCACTATTACTCCATTGCCGCGCTACTCGGTACTCCTCGGCAACAATGAAGCCGTAGAAACCGTTGCGAAGACGCAAAGGGGCAAGGATCACCGAAAGCGCACCTTGGTCTCGGAATACCCTGGAGTCGGCTTCCGGAAGTGAAGAAACCAAAGCAGCTATAGCCTCATCATCCTTAAGATGCTTGTGGATGTATCCAATCTTGGAATAGGAGTAATCAGTTCCCAGGAGAGTCTCGGCTCCCTGACCCAGCCACTCATGCGTCACACGCGCCCCAGGTCCCTCCTTTGGTGCTGAAGGATGCACTTCTTCTCCCTGTTTAGAGACCTCACGGTCGGTAGCAAGATACACCCTGCTTGCGTCTAAAGCATTGCCGAGAATCTCAAGACAGGCTTGGATAAATGTATCCAGGTTTTCAATCCCAATCGCCCGGTTCATTATCTGAGCGAAGGCGGTCTGGTAGATAAGGCGGAGCCGCAACTCGTCCTCTACCTTCTTAAGGTCGGTAATATCAGTTAATACACCCAAGGTGGCGTAGAGTTGTCCTTCGGCATCATAGATAGGCGCAGCATTCACAAGAACCTTTCTTGGAGTCCCGTTTTTGTGGATAAGGATTGTTTCATAACGAGAGGTCTCCCCCTTCATGCGTCGCCGGCTCTCAGAACGAATGAATTCAACCTCCTCAGATGGAACAAGCTCAAGCAAACTTCTTCCTATGAGTTCTTCCTGATCATAACCCACGAGATTTGCCAGCTTCGGATTAACAAAGAGGAATCTCTCATCGGAATCTACAAGACATATACCCTCCTCGGCTGAATTGACAAGGGTTCTGTAAAGTTCCTCGCTTTCCCGCAGCGCTTCGGTGGCCAGCTTGCGCTCGGTGATGTCCAGCACGCCAGCAACCGCCCCCATGTAGCCTCCATCATCGTCGGTGATCGGTGACGTCTCCAGAAGCGTGTATATGCGTGTCCCATCTTTTTTAAGAAACTCAAACTCATGCTGCTCTTTGATACCTTGTCTGCGACGTTCCAGATAGCGCTTGCAGATCTGGACACCACGTTCATCCATGAAGGAGAATAGATGCTTTCCCTGCATCTCGTCCGGAGTGTAGCCCAGCATCTGGGCCATGCGAGGATTGATGAAAGTAGTACAGCTGTCTTTATCGATGACCCAGATACCCTCGTGTAAACTATCAACAAGTTGATGATACTTGCGTTCGCTTTTCCGTAGCGCCTCCTCTGCCCGTTTGCGTTCGGCGATATCACGAATGAACACCAAATCCGCCAGACGTCTCTCGTAATGGATAACTCCTGCATTAAGCTCAACGTCAAGCACCTGAGCGTCACGCGCAAGAAGTTTCGTTTCGTAGACTGAGGGCACCTGCTGGCCTGCCATACGGCGGCGGTAACGATCCAGCATCTCATCGCGAAGCTTCGGAGCCACAAGGTCCTGGAACTCCATTCCAACAAGATCATCTAAGGCATACCCTCCAAGATTAGCGGCGGCTCGATTGGCAAACACAATCCTGGCGTCCTGAATAATCACGATTCCGTCAATTGCCTGCTCAACAAAGGAACGGTACTTCTCTTCGGACTCGCTCAGGCGAGAAAATAGACTGCTGTTTACTGCCGCGTCGGCAACCTGGTTGGCGAAAAGACCGAACAATTCAAGATCGTGCTCTCTAAAGCCTTCTTCGCTCAGGCGAACAAGGGTCATTACCCCCCAAAGCTCCCCGTGAGCTACGAGCGGTGCAACCAAAAGACATCTAGGCGTCTCCTTGACGCCAGGTATACGTATCGCCTTATCATCGAGGTGAACGTTATTGGCAAGGATCGGCCTGCGTTCAAGCGCCGCCTTGCCGGTAATCCCTTCCCCAAGTGATATGTGATAGGCCAGTCTCTGCTCTCGATCCTGGAGGATAGTGGTTGTCCCAGGTATGAGCATTTCGGTCTGGGGATCGAATCGGTAGATGGTGCAGCCGTCGGCACCTATGAGTTCTGTGGCCCGTTGGGCAATCAGGCGGGTCACCTCTTCTTCATCCAAAGTGGCAGAAACCTGGGTGGTGACCTCAAGCAGGGTGCTTAGCTCCTGGCTGTGACGTTTAACCTTCTCCTCGGCCAGCTTGCGCTCGGTGACGTCGCGGACAAACACAAACTCGGCAGGCTTGCCTTTATATGTGACTATCCCTACATTTAACTCGACATATATCCTGCTCCCATCCTTATGCCTTACTATCGTTTCATATATTGAAGGAACATCCTCGCCTGCCATGCGACGCTTATAACGATCGGCTACTTTGGGAAGCTCTGCAGTGTCCATATAATGAGTAAAGGAGGTGTTAATCATCTCCTCACAAGTATAGCCCAACATCTGGGCCAGGCGTGGGTTGACATATTTGAGTAAGCTGTTCTGAACGATCGCGATACCGTCATTGGCCCTCTCAACCAGACTGCGGTGTTTTTCTTCGCTCTCCCGCAGCGCCTCCTCTGCCCTCTTAATATCGGTAATGTCCTCCGATATCCCGACTACTCGCCATACCCTTCCAGTCTCATCATGGATAGGAAACGCTCTATCATGTATCCAGCGGATCTCTCCATCCTTAGGGACAACCCGATAGATTTCGTCGTAGAGTCCAATCTCCGCATTCTGCTTAAAGGAGTTATAAACCCTGTCTCGATCATCCGGATGGATGTTGTATATCCAGCTTCTGGAATTATCAAGAAGGCTTTGAGGTGAACACCCCCATATCTCCTCGTATGCCGGGCTGACGTACAGCACCTTGTTATTTATCCAATCCGTCAACCAGAACACCTCCTTAATATTTTCCGCTAACTGTCTGAAACGCTCTTCCGACTCCCGCAGCGCCTCCTGGACCCGCATGCGCTCGGCGCCACTAAAATCAGCGGTCTTACTCTCCACAAGAACAACCCTGCCCACCTTTCCTTGAGTCTCACGTAGGGGACAGAAGGTAGTCAGCACCTCAAGCCTACGACCGTCAGCGCAACGACGCCTCAGCTTTATACCGGTCAACTCCTCCCCTGAAAATACCTGACGAATCAAGTCCTCATCGTTACTGTCCGGGGTAGCGATGAGCTCAACTATCTTACATCCTACGGCATCCTGTCTTTTGTAGCCGTAGAGGCGTTCAGCGGCCTCGTTCCAATCGACAACCACCCCTTCCGCATCGCATGAAAACGAGGCCAGGGGCAAGCGTTCAAAGATAGTCTTAAACAACTCTTCTGGTCCTAACTTATTCACGTCGGTTCTCTCCTTAACGTTAACATAATAAGTATCCTGGGCCTTGAGTCAAGTCCGCGCGGGCGAGTAAGAAGGAGAAGGGGCTAATGTGGAACAGACACTCCTGTCTGTTCCTAAATCCCGGCGCAGACAAGAGTGTCTGCGCTACATGCAACCACCCCACCTTACGCGAAGCGGCGTCCACGTCAATCCTCCGCCAGACGGTGGCACTTCGCCGGACTGTACTTCTTCACGGAATCTCCTGGTCGGGGTCCGCGCAAAGTTAGTCTCTAACTTTGTGGGGTGAGTACCCTTGACTTCCGGGGGGTAATAAGGTAAAATTCAGATAAGATGCATGATTCCCGAAAACCCGGTATAGTAGCGAAGCGTTGCTTTATAGCAGCGGGTGCCCACCTTATAGGTCAAGTCGAGTTGGACGAGCTCTCCAGCGTATGGTACAACGCCGTCCTGCGAGGGGATATCAATTACATCAAGATCGGACGTGAAACAAACATCCAGGATAACTGCGTGCTGCACGTTACCCATGAACTGCCGGTGATAGTAGGAGATCGCGTTACCATAGGTCACGGTGCTATCGTTCATGGCTGCGTGATAGCCGACGACTGCCTCATCGGCATGGGAGCTATTGTATTGGACGGTGCAACGATCGGAAAGGGTTCGGTTATTGCGGCCGGTGCCGTGGTCCGCGAGCGGATGGAAGTTCCACCGCACAGTCTGGTAGTTGGGGTCCCCGGGGTCATCAAACGCACGCTTGATCCGTCTACTATAGAGATGATTCGCGAGGCAGGACGTTCCTATGTAGAGCTTACCAAAGAACGCCTGGCTAACACTCTAAGATGAGTTACGTAAGAAAGGCCTTAGGGCTGTTGTTGGCCGCCGGGGTTCTTCTCTCGGCCACAGGATGCGTGTGGCTTTTTGTAAACAGGGACAAATACGAGGCCGAGGCCCTGGCAGTGTTCCAGACAGGTGAGGCGTTCTACAAGAAAGCGGACTACGAGAAGGCGATATCTTCGTTCACCGCGGTCATAAAGGGTTATCCACGCTCCGAGCTTGTAGATGACGCATACTACCTTGCCTCGCTCGCCTTTGCCAAGAAAAAGGACTGGGAGCACACTGTGGGTGCGGCCCAGCAGCTTGAGGCGGAGTTCCCAGCCTCGCCGCTGATTCCTAAGGTTCAGATCGTTCTGGCGCAGGGCTATGAACACCTCGAGCTTTATGTGCCCGCACTTGTAGCATACTTCGAGACCTACCTTTATTCTGAGAGCCCTGGTGAGCGAAAGAAGGCAGAATTACAGGCCAAGAACCTGTTGGGGCGTGAGCAGGACTTCAACGTGCTTACCGACCTTTATGCTAACTATAAAGACACGGACGTAGCGGAGTGGTTCCTTTTCCGATTGGGAATGCGCGCCTATGACGTAGAGAACTTTGCGGCTGCCGAGCGCTACTTTGCCGAGCTTCGAGCGCGCTTCCCGCGAAGCCCTTATATTGACAGGATAGGAGGACGAGAGATTTCAGCGGCAGCGCTCAAGGGCGAACTTGTCTGCGGGGTACTCTTGCCGCTCTCAGGAGACTTCTCGGCATACGCTCAGTCGGTAAGAGAGGGAATTGAACTTGCACACAGCCTTAAGGGAGGCAGCACGATTCATCTGGAGATATACGATACTCGCTCCGATCCAACCCAGGCCGCCAGGGGGGCAGAGGCTCTGATCCGCAAGCAAGCAAAGATCATCATAGGGCCACTGACCTCGGCAGAAGTAAACTCTGTTGCAAAGATCGCAGCCAAAGCCGGTGTCGTTATGATCTCGCCTACCTCAACCGACCCAGGTCTGCTTTCGCTTTACGAGTGCCTTTTCCAGCTGAACTCCTACGCCGAGTCCGAGACCCGGGAGATCGCCCGATACGCGGCGCGGCGCGGCACAAAGAAATTCGGAATCCTTCACCCCAATACTAAGCAGGCTAAGACGCTTGCCGATGCGTTCGCAACCACGGTGCGATCCGAGGGTGGCGAGGTTATCTACTCTCTCCCCCTGAGCGACACCGTGGTAGAAATGAGGCAGACTTTTCTCAATGTCCGTCACCAGGGCGCCCAGGCTCTTTTCTTGCCCTTCGACCGTCAACAGCTGCTTTCGGTAGTTCCACAGGTGGTATACTATAGAATGAAGGTACGCATCCTGGGACTGGATGACTTTGCGGATATGGAGATTCTTCGCCGCGGCGGGGCACCCTTTGAGGGGGCGTGGTTTGCCGCATCTGGAGGGCATCTTGCAAATCCTATACCGTTCGAGACGTTCTTTGCTCACTACACCAGACGCTACAACAAAGAGCCTGACTGGGCCGTAACCCTTGGATACGATGCCTACAACTTCCTATACGAGGCCCTCAGTCAGGGTAAGGATCTCTCCCTGTGCCAGGCGCTCCGAGGACTTGAGAACCGCCGGGGGGTACTGGGACGCCTCCTGTTCCTTACCAATCCCAGCGAGCCCTCGGTGCGTATCTACACAATTCACGCCAACGAAGTGAAGGAGATTAAATGAAAAAAAAGAGAAGGAAGGAGATAGTGGCCGCGCCCCAGACGCCCCGCTTTCAGCTTATTAACTGGTTACTGCTGGCCGCAGCGATTATCCTGATAGCATTAGGGTTCTACAGCCTTTCGCGCGGCTCCATCACCCTTGCCCCAATCCTTCTCGTTGCAGGCTACTGTGTAGTGGTGCCGCTGGCTCTGCTCCTGCGAGTAAAACCCAAAGAAAAAGATCATGCCTGAGCGCTGTGTAGCCGACGCGGTCGAAATAAACCGGATGATCATCCGCATCGCTACTCAGATAATCGAACGCAACAAAGGGGTCGAGAATCTTGCGCTTGTGGGTATCGTTCGGCGAGGAGACGCGCTGGCTCGACGCCTGGCCGCCGAACTTAAGCACCTGGAGGGACGCGATGTTCCTGTGGGAGCAATAGATATAACCCTTTACCGGGACGATCTTCAGCTTGCAGCTGAGATGCCCATAGTCCAGGCGACATCAATACCTTTCGATGTGACGGGCAAGATTATCGTGCTCGTAGACGACGTGCTCTACACCGGGCGCACGGTGCGAGCGGCACTTACAGAGATACTCGACTTCGGCAGACCGAAGATGATTCAGCTGGCTGTATTGGTCGATCGCATCCACCGGGAGCTACCAATAGGAGGGGATTTCATCGGCCGCAAGATACCCGCTTCAACGAATGAGATCGTAGACGTATTCCTTAAAGAAACCGATGGACGAGAGGGCATATTTATTAAGAAAAAAGAACCAGAGGAGGGATAGAAGTGACCTGGACTCACAAGAACCTGTTGGGTCTTGAGGGATTATCCAGGGAAGAGATAACCTTCATACTCGACACCGCAGAGCGATTCCACGAGGTGCTGGACAGACCCATTCCTCTGGTGCCGGCCCTGCGCGGAAAGACCATCCTGAATATGTTCTACGAGGCCTCAACCCGAACCGCCACCTCGTTCGCCATGGCAGCAAAGAGGCTCTCCGCCGACGTGGTCGGGTTCAGTAAGGCCTCATCGAGCGTGAGTAAGGGCGAGACCCTTCTGGATACGGTTCGCACCATCGAGTCGATGCGGGTAGACGGGGTGGTGATACGTCACTCCTGTCCCGGTGCTGCCCGCTTCATCGCCCAAAGGATCGAGGCCTTCGTGATAAACGCAGGTGACGGTGCGCACGAGCATCCCACCCAGGGGCTTCTGGATCTCTTCGCTGTCCGCAAAAGGTTGGGGAGTTTCGAGGGCAGACATCTGGTAATCGTAGGCGATATTACTCACAGCCGGGTGGCACACTCAGCAATCTACGGCTTCTCCACACTGGGTGCCAAGATCACGGTGTGTGGGCCAGCGACCCTTATACCACCTCATTTTAAGAAGGCCTTCCCTTACGTAGAGACCGAGACCGATTTCGACAAGGCTCTTGTGGATGCGGACATGATAATGATGCTCCGTTTACAGCTTGAGCGCCAGAGCAAGGGGCTGTTTCCTTCGATAAGGGAGTACCGCAAGCTCTACTGCCTGACCGCAGAGCGCATGAAGAAGGCGAAACCCGATGTGGTGGCTATGCATCCGGGACCGATTAACAGAGGGGTAGAGATAGAACCGGCTGTAGCCGACGGTCCGAACTCTGTGGTGTTGGCTCAGGTGCGCGCCGGTGTGGCGGTACGCATGGCGGTCCTTTACATACTTGCAGGAGGTGAGCTTGAGCACTAGATTTCTCATACGCGGCGGATACGTCTTCTTCCCTGAAGAGGAGGCCCTGCGAAGGGCGGATGTTGAGATCGCGGAGGGCCGCATCAAAAGGATTGCAGAGACGCTCCCTGCCGAGGCGAACACCCGGATAATCGAGGCGCAGGATAAACTCCTATCCCCGGGTTTGATAGACCTGCATGCCCATCTGCGCGAGCCGGGACGTGAGGATACCGAGACCTTAGAGTCCGGAGCCTGGGCCGCGCTTGCCGGAGGATTCACCACAATATGCGCGATGCCGAACACCCAGCCTCCCATGGATACAAGGGAGCAGGCGGCTTTTATCAGCAAGCGCTCGGATGAGCTCGGTCTTGCGCGCATACTACCCGTCGGCGCCGCAACCAAGGGCCGTGCCGGTGAGGAGATTGCCGAATACGCGCTCCTTAAGGAAGCGGGCGCCGTGGCGGTAACAGACGACGGCGACTGGATTTATTCTGCTGAAGTAATGCGCTGCGCGCTTGAGTATGCAGGGATGCTTGGCCTCGTGGTTATTACCCACGCGGAGGAACCGAGCCTGTGCGAAGAGGGGATAATGAACGAAAGCGCGGTCTCGGCAAAGCTTGGACTTAAGGTGAGACCTGCGGTGGCGGAAGAAGCCGCGATCCAGCGCGACATAGCGCTTGCCTTCTGCACCGGCTCCCACCTGCACGTAGCACATATCACCACCACTCGCGGAGTGGAGCTGGTGCGCCAGGCACGAGTCAAGGGGATAAAGGTTACGGCAGAAGCCACACCTCACCACCTGCTCCTCACGGACGAGGCGCTTTTAAGCTTCGATGCCAACTACAAGGTCTACCCGCCCTTGAGGACGGAGGAGGACAGGAAGGCACTCCTTGAGGCTCTCAAGGACGGAACCATCCAGGCCATAGCCACCGATCACGCCCCTCACGCGATAGAAGAGAAGGAGCAAGAACTTGACCTTGCACCCGCAGGGATGATTGGTTTGCAGACCGCCCTATCGGTACTCTGGGAAGGGTTGGTTGAGCCAGAGGTCATCAAACCCGAACTCCTCTTGCGGCTTCTTACCACAGGGCCTGCGTCGGTTATAGGCGAGAGTGTGGAATTAAATGTGGGCAGCCCGGCGAATCTGGTGGTCTTTGATCCTGCCGCGCGCTGGACGTTCGATGCGGAAACGAACCGCTCACTCTCTTGGAACTCCCCGTGGTTCGGTAAAAAGCTCAAGGGCAAGGTCGAGCACGTATTCCTGGGAGAACGCCACTTTAGCTTCTGATCAGAGCCCCTCTTAGCGTATCAAGACCAGCCGTGCGTTGGCATTGAATTCTTCGGAGCGCATCCGTACGAAGTAGACGTCTGACGAGCATTGTAAGCCTTTGTTATCCCGACCGTTCCAGATAACTTCGTAGTGACCAGGAGTGTGGTGGCTTGAAACCAGCGTTTTAACTTCTCGACCTGTAGCGTCGAAGACGCTTAGCTCCACCAGTTGGTCTTCTTTAGAACCTAGTGTGCCGCCTATGGAGAGTGTTGTTATTGTGAAGAATCGTCAGGTCTTAGCTATCTCCTCACCCTTTATGCGTTTTACCTTCTTCCAGCCACGGGTCTCAAGACCGCAGATAAGGTTGAAGGTCGCGGCTATCACCAGCGGGAACCAGTGAAACATGTAGAGCATCGTGATGCAGGTGCGACCGATTATCTGCCAGATAGAGTACCGTCCCTCACGCACATACGCCGATATCAACTTGATTAGAATGAATATGGAAGCCGCTCCTATCACGATGGCAAGACTCCCCAACCGCAGGTATCCAAGTGTAAATATCCAGACCACCTGGGTCAGGAGATCGAACAGCACGTATATGGGCAGGGCGAACTCGGTTAAGAACATCACCATATCAAAGCGCTGACGCGGATGAAGCGGCCCTTTCAGCAGCCGAGGCAGATACACAAGATACCGCAGCATGCTGCCTTCAAACCAGCGCAGCCGCTGCCTGGAAAAGCTCTTGAAATCCGGTGCGGCCTGCTCCCATACGGCCGTCTCGGGAACAAAGCGTATCCTGTATCCCCCAAGAAGCATCTTGGTTGAAAGATCAAGATCCTCGGTAAGGGTATGGTCACTCCAACCGCCCACAGCCTGGAGTGCCGAGCGTTTTATAAACGAGCCGTTGCCCTTGAACTCCACAGCCCCGCCCACCGAGTCGCGCCCAAGCTGAATGCTTATATCGATCTTGTACTCATCCGCCTGCAGCTGGCACAAAAGGTTGGTCTCAGGATTGGCTATCCGCTTTGCCACCTGTACCCCACCTATCTGTTTTGGAGCCAGGTAACCCACAGCGCGGGTGATGAGATCAGGTGGAAAGTGGGCGTCCGCATCAAGAACGAGCAAAACCTCGCCCTTTGTGAAGGGAAGGCATTCATTCAAGGCCGCAGCCTTGCCCGCAAAAGCGTCACGCTTGCGTGAAAGAACCTCCAGCTTAGGGTAACGTTTCTTTAAGCCCTCTATGACTTGCGGGGTATTGTCAGTAGAACGATCGTCGATCACCCAAACCTCGTAGTTCCGTGCCCCCTTCTCATGATAGCGAAGCTTGAACGCCTGCTTGATGCTCTCGGTAATGACCTCCTCCTCGTTATGAGCCGGGATAAGCACCGAAACAAAGGGACGATAGGTTGCCTCAGGCGGCTTGCGTTCGGCACCCTTGCCTATCATCAAAGCCGAGTAGCCTATAAGTAGAATGAAGAAAAGCCCGGTTCCTACAAAAAACCACGGCCCTAACTTAATAAACATCTGCAGACCTGCAAGGGCGGCCACAAAGATGAAAAGGATCAACCTTCGGTTAAATGGAATCCGTGCTATCATGTTTGTTAGTTTATCAGTCCTCAGGCAACTTGTCAAGGAAGTCCAGCGCGTCTCATCTCTTCAATGCCTTTTTGAGGCGTGAGTTATCCTTTTTGCCAGTTGAGTTATGTCCCTTTTCTGCGGCGATACGAAGGGCAAGGTCTTGCCTGAGGATGATAAGGATGACGATAACGGCGAAAACCCCGGAAAGAACACCGATCCTGAAGTACCAGGAGAGCAAGGTGGTGGAAAAGAACCGCACTGCAAGAAAACCAAGCAAGCAGACGAGCAGAAACAGCAAGCCGTCTATAGCCCAAAGAATCGCTCGAGACGGCGGTTTTTTGTCTGAATACCGTCGATAATAACCGCTGCGGCGTTTCACGACGTGGACAGCGAGAAGGATCAGGAAAACGAGCCAGAGAGCTCCAACTGTTATCGCAAGCCAAGGCCCAAGACTGGCCTCGATTAGAGGAGTGATACCAGACATTCTCAAAGATACCACTTTCTGCTGAACTGTCAAGTAAAAATCTTGACAAATAATGTTGTATCAATAGAATAGACTCAGACTGTTGGGAGGAGACGAAAGGAGGCCAATGAAGGTTCTAGTTACCGGGGCGGATAAATTTCTGGGTTCGCACCTTGTGGATCGTCTGGTGGCAGAGAACGAGGACGTGGTAGCTCTCGATCCGACCGGAGGACGAGGATTCATAACCACCAAAGCCCGTGTATATCGCCACGATTATCGCTCGGAAAACCTGCAAAAACTCTTCGAGAAGGAGCGAGTGGACGTTGTTTGCCACTTCGCCTACGAGCACTCTCTGGTAAACAGCTTTGAACGCCCCCTTCAAAACGCAGACCATATCATTTATGCTCTGATCCTTCTTGAGCTATGCAAGCAATACCAGGTGAAACGGGTGATCTACGGTTCTTCCACAGCGGTCTACGGGAACCCCCAGTATCTACCGTGTGACGAGGAGCACCCTACTCATCCGGTCTCTCCACTGGGGGTAACCCAGCGAACGGTCGAAAACTACCTATACTCCTACTGGGTTAACTTCGGGCTTGATCATGCTATTCTGCGGACAGCTAACGTCTACGGCCCTCGTCAAAGCTTAGGGCCCGAAGGCCGAATTATCTCTATTCTCATCGGCCAAATGCTGCAGGGAAAGCAGGTTATCATCAACGGCGATGGTTGGCAGGAACGTGACTTTGTCTTCTTCTCCGACGTAATAGACGCGGCAATTGCGGCGATAAGACTCCCTGAGCGAAAAACCAAGCGCGCCGCATCCGTTGACTTCATCTACAACCTGGGGACCGGTGAGGGCGTCGCAATCAACCGGATCTTCGCTATGCTCAAGGAACGCATCCCTTACGAACTCAAACCAGTTCGCGGACCCCAACTTCCATGTGAGGTATTCGAGATGCGCCTTGATGCCCATCACGCCGGGACCTCGCTGGGATTCAAACCCAAGGTAGGGCTTGAGGAGGGAATTGACCGCACCCTGCTTTGGTTCAAAAAGGAACTGAACGTCTAGCCCCCGACTCACTTACCGAGGCAAAGAGGATGTGGTGGGGATTGTTCCCCTTCGTTGACGGACGGCGAAAGGCCCTTCCTGCATCCCAGAACATGCCAGTGAAAACTCCCAGGGCTGGCTTGTTCCTCATCCCTTAGATCAATTATCGTAACATCCCGCAAGAGCGCCGCCACATCGGCGGCATCACAGTAGTGAGTGAGCAGCCCATTCAGGCTGAGGCTAGCAGGTTCAACCTCCCTCCCCTTGCCGTAGTCGGCATGCCTCGTGGAGATAAGGGTTATGTAAAAGAAACCCTCCTCACGGAGCAGGGCAAGAAGTGAGTCAAGTGAACGCTTCAGCCCTTCGCGATTGGAGTGGTAGAGGGTGTTGAATGCAAGAACAAAGTCAAAAGGCTTTCTGGGAACCGGCAACCCGTTAAGGGGCCCCTCGATCAACCTGGCTCGAAGCCCTTTATCCTCAAGTGCTTTCCTAACTCCGGCAAGTGATTCGTGGGATGGGTCGAGGACCGTGACTTCAAATCCCTCGCTGAGCAGAAGAGAAACGACCTCCCCGCCACCCACTTGAAGAATCCTACGCACAGCGTTTGCTCGCAGGAAAGGTAAAAGAGCGCTCACGCGTCGCAGGGCATAGGACTCAGCCATTACTTCTCCCTCTCATGGTATCTATCCGAAAGGATTTCCCTAGTCTCTTCGGCGGATACGGCCACGCCGACTTGCGCTACTTGTGACTCCACCGCCTCCACCCAATACGAGGATAACGCCAAGTAAGAACCCGAAGTCGTACCAGCCGCCGTTGTTGAAGCACTCATACATCTTAACGTTCTTGGAGAACAGGGAGATGATAAAGGTGATGATTGAGATTATCCCATGCCACAGCCCGGTCCAGAAACCGGCAGGATTCGCCGTATTCCAACGAGTAGGATCTCCTGCCGCACACCCCAGAAAAACCAACGCAAACAAAACCAAGAAGACAGGTAGATAGTTCCAACGAAATCTCATTCGCTCCTCCTGCATCAACTATACTCAAATGAAACGCCTAGTCAAGAAAATCACTCCTCCCCGCCTCACCCCCTGCCTTCCAACTCCCCTGCACCTCCTTCCCCACACCCTCGTTCCATTGATTCTCGCCTCACTCCTCTCGATTCTGACTATCTCCTCTCACCTGTTTTTAGCTGAGCAATTATCATGCCAAGTAGACCCTCATCCAAACAACGTGTATACGAGGATTCCGGAACCCGAATTCCCAAGGGGGCCAAGGATTCTTAAGGATAAGGATAATCCTGTTTCACAACCGGTAAAATCACGTGATGCAACCAAGGGGTTTTTGACCACCTATGAATTTGCCAATCCATCGTTGACATAACCATTTTCCCGGATAGAGTCAAGGTGTGCAGGAGATCGTAATCAAACAACTTACCCCGGCCGATTACGAGAAGATAATCGAGCTTTGGGAACGTGCCGGGCTGCTTGCTAAACCCAGGGGCCGCGACTCTTATAGAGAGTTAATCAAACAGATGGAGAAAAATCCAAAGTTTTTCTGGGGTGCGGAGATCGAAGGCAGGTTGGTCGGCGTGATCGTAGCTTCAAGCGACGGCAGAAAGGGGCACCTTAACCGAATAGCGGTCCAGGCTCGCTACCGGGGCCAGGGCATTGCCAAGAGACTCACTCTTGCCGCAGAGGATGCTCTGAGGCAGGAGGGAATAAAGGTCATCACCTTGCTCGTCGAGCGCGATAACATCCCCAGCATCCAGTTGGCCCACAAGCTTGGCTACGTTCAGCACCCGGACATAATCTACTTCTCCAAAAGGGACTCGGAAGAGGACTAGCAAGTCGCAGAAAACCGCAACATCCTGGCGCTAAATTTCGTCTTAAATATAGACAATTCGACTCAATCGTATGCTTAGAGAGTTCGATCATTGAGGGCCGGTGCAAGCACCGGCCTTTTTATAAAGATTGCAAGATAGACGCCTGTGATACGCTCTGGACCAAAGGAAATACCTGAGGTGTGTTACGGGGTGTTACGGGGTGTTACGGGTTACGGGTGCCTAAGGTCTCGTTTGCTTTTGGACGATACCCGTTTACGAACGCTCGAGCGTCCATCTCCCTCCTGCCTTCCGGCTTGAGTTTTAGAACCTCAAGAAACCCTGCACCGCACTGAACCACGAGTCGACCGCTCTCTAAAGCCATGCTTCCCGGTACTCCTGCACCTTCCTCATCAGCCACCTGCGAGCGCACGACCTCAAGCCGCTTGCCACGAAACAAGGTGTAGGCCAGTGGTTCGGGCGAGAGCGCTCGAATCAGGTTGTGTATCTTTCCTACCGGACGAGACCAGTCAATAAGTCGCTCTTCCTTGCGTATCTTGGGCGCCTTTGTAATACCCTCGCTGGATTGAGGAGATGGTTTAAGCGTAGCATCTGCAAGCCCTTCGATTGTCTTCTCCACCAGGTAGCCAGCTGCACGGCTCACGTGCTCGGCAAGGTCCCCGTAGGTATCATCAGGTTCTATCGGAAGGGGTTCGGAGAGAAGGATGCCGCCTGTGTCAACACGCTCGCTCATCTGGATGATCGTAATGCCGGTTTCTTCCTCCCCTTCCATGATAGCACGCTGCAGGGGAGCGGCACCTCTGTAGGCGGGAAGCAGGGACGGGTGGACGTTGATCGCCCAGCGCGGGATTGAGAGAAGTTTCCCTGATAGTATCTGACCGTAGGCGAAGAGTACGAAGGCGTCAGGTTTATGTGATGCGCACCATTTTATAGATTCGGGGGAGTTAACATCAAGGGGCTGGTATACCTCAACTCCTATCTCTAAAGCGGCCTGTTTGATCGCCGAGGGTTTAGGTCTCCTGCCGCGTCCAGCCCGCCGATCAGGGGCGGTTACCACCCCTGCCACCTGGCCTAACGAGACACACCGCCGCAAAAGGGGTATACCTATCGCGGCGGTGCCGAAGTAAAGAATCTTCAGGTTACTTCTTCTGAGAGACAACGGATTTGTCGATCTCCAATTCCGTCTTATCGGCGGTCTTGACAATGAAGCTTTCCTCCTTCACCCTGGTGATGGTTCCGATTACGCCGCCGTTAGTGACGATACGATCTCCCCGGTTCAACGACTTAAGCATCTCCTGGTGCTTCTTCTGCCGTCTGCGCTGCGGCAGAATCATAACGAGGTAGAATACAACGAGTATACCCAGGAGTATAACCCACGTAATCCATGCCGGGCGCTTCTGGCCCTCTCCCCCACCTCCAAAACATCCGCCTGCCAGGGGTTGTTGCTGCTGTGCCGGCTGCTGTTCTGCTTGCTCTGTCTGAACCCCGGCCTCGCCGGTCTGGGCTGGTTGCACCACCTCGGTCGCTTGCTTTTCTGGCTGTCCAGGCTCCGCAGTGGGCGGGGCCTGACCGAGAAGCAAGAACAATAACGCAACTTTGCAAATCATCTGTCCTCCAATTTCGGTTTGATTACTAATTCTACACAAACACCTCCCCCTGTCAAATGCAGAACCTCGGCATCGAGCGTGTTCTGACCAACGACCCAGGCATAGGCGTGGCTCGGCATGTTGACACGGGTTATGAGATAGCGAAGAAGGTGGCTAAGAAGCACCGGGTAAAGATTCCGATGAAATAGTGATTTCCCCTTCCCTGGTGGAAGGGGAGTAAGGGGAAGTCAAGCGGGCCGACCTAAAGGTCGGCCCCTACGTCCTGTCATTGCGTGGGTGACGAAGACACCCAGAGCTCCGGGGAAAGATATAGCTTCAATGTTGACACTTACAAGCAACCCCTTATAATTTATATTACCCGGGGGCGTAGCTCAGCCGGGAGAGCACCTGCTTTGCAAGCAGGAAGTCGGCGGTTCGAGTCCGCTCGCCTCCATTATCACCCCACACGATCGCTACGCGCTCGTGCGGGGACCCCATAAAATGCTCCTTTTCTCCTGCGGAGAAAAGATCGCAATATAAGCAATGAAGGGCCGATCGAGTCGGCCCTTTTTATCTTCTCAACCTTGACAGAGATGCCTCTATGACTATAATTAGCCTAGACTAACTTTATTAAGGGAGGCTAATAATGGCTGCACTGACTGAAGGCCTGCAGGATTATCTGGAGGCGATACTCTTGTGTTCTGCCGAACACAAGTTCGTTCGAACCAAGCATCTGGCTGAAAAGCTCGGTGTAAAGAGCCCCAGCGTAAATGCTGCGGTAAAAGAACTTGCCCGGCTCGGATTTGTTGAACACGAGTCTTACGGGTACATTGAACTCACCGCCGAGGGTCGCAGACAAGCCGAATCCGTCTACTCCAAACACAGGATTCTTTACCGCTTCTTTGCCAAGACCTTGAGCTTGCCCAACGACCTGGCAGAGGACACCGCTTGCGGAATAGAGCATCACCTTGACGAGCTGACACTTAAGAAGATAACCAGGCTTCTGGATTTCCTGGAACGCAAGATGAAGCAATCCGAGGAGTTCACGAGTGAACTCAGGAAGGCGCTTGATAATGACTGAGAAACTGCTTACCGATCTTAAAGTTGGCGAGGAAGCGGAGATAATAGCAATAAGAGGTGGTCATGGTATGCAGGGCAGACTGAGGGCATTGGGGTTGGCCGAGGGGCAGCATGTGAAGAAGTTATCCCATGTGGGGCTGGGCGGGCCGGTAGTCATCCTCGTGAACCGTGCGCAGGTGGCGATTGGCCGGGGTATGGCTCGCAGGATTATAGTGAGGAGTAACGATGGCTAAGGCGAACAAGGATTTCTCAAAACCTACCAGGAAGCGAAAGCACGTAGCTTCAGACATCCTGCTTGTGGGTCAACCCAACGTTGGCAAGAGCGTTTTGTTCTCGCGCATGACCGGCATCCGCACCATCGCCTCCAACTATCCCGGCACCACGGTAGGCTACACCTCAGGCCGGATGCGGTTTGCCAACGATATTTATGATGTGGTGGACGCGCCCGGCACCTACTCGCTTGAGCCTTTGGACGACGCGGCAAAGGTGGCCGTTGATCTCATTGACGACGCCAGGCGGATCATCAACGTAGTAGACGCCACCCATCTGGAGCGCCACCTGACCTTGACCCTTGAGCTTATAGCCCAGGGAAAACCGATGGTTGTTGCTCTAAATATGAGCGACGAGGCGCGGCACAAGGGAATCGAGATAGATATAAAGAAACTGGCTCTGAGGCTGGGGGTGCCGGTCATCTCTACGGTGGCAAGAACTGGCGAGGGGATCAAGAGGCTCATACTTACCACCCTGGCATTGGATATAGACAAACAAAACGCTGCCAAAAAAGGTTACGAAAGGAAGGGAAGGAGTGTTACGGGTCATCCCCACATCCCTCACCATCCTGCTGGAAACAAGACCAACGGGCACGAGCACATCCCTGAGCAAACCGTATGGCGCAGGGTCGGTAAGGTAGTGGACGATGTGCAAACCCTGCATGACCATCATCACACATTTGGCCAATGGCTGGAGGACGCAAGCGTTCATCCTGTGTGGGGCGGATTGGTTGCAATACTGGTTTTAGCCGTTTCCTTCATCCTCATCCGGATGATCGGCGAGTTCCTTATCGGAGGGGGTATTGGTATAGTAGGTGATCCATGGATAACCGTTCCGTTCGGGACCGAGGCGTTATTCGATTTCGCCTGGAAGCCTGTGATGATGAAGCTTTCCGGGTTATTGGGTGAGGGAAGCTTCCTGCACAACCTGCTTATAGGCCAGCTTATCAACGGCGAGATAGATTTCATGCAGTCCTTCGGGATATTGACTTCCGGTCTGTTTATTCCTCTGGGAGCGGTGCTCCCATACATCGTAAGCTTCTACTTCGTTCTTTCCTTGCTGGAGGACACCGGCTACCTGCCGAGACTTGCCGTCTTCCTTGACAACATCATGCACCGGCTTGGTCTTCACGGGTATGCAATAATACCAACGCTTCTGGGTCTTGGCTGCAACGTGCCCGGGGTGATGGCGACAAGGATACTGGAGACAAAGCGGCAGCGCTTCATCACAGCTACGTTGATCTCCATAGCCGTGCCCTGCGCAGCGCTTCAGGCGATGATTATCGGCCTTGTGGGCGAGCGCGGGTTCTGGCCGGTGGCCCTGATCTACGGGATCCTGTTCGTGGTGTGGATTGCAATCGGGGTGATCCTGCGGTTCACCTCCAAGGGGTTCAGACCGGAATTATTGATAGAGATCCCTCCCTACCGGGCACCTTCCTGGCGCGCACTCGGTTCCAAGCTGTGGATGCGCATCACCGGTTTTTTAAAGGAAGCCTTGCCGGTTGTTTTGGGAGCAGTGGTTGTTGTTAACCTTCTCTATCAGTTCAACGTATTCCGCTACATAGCCAGAGCCGCAGCACCTGTGGTGAGTTTCCTCTGGGGCCTGCCCAAGGAGGCCATCGCGCCCTTGCTGGTAGGGATATTAAGGAAAGACGTGGCTATCGGCATGTTCGCACCATTGAATCTGACAATCAAGCAGTTGGTGATCGGAAGTGTGGTTTTATCCATGTTCTTCCCCTGCATCGCGACCTTCGTTATCATGTTCCGTGAGCTGGGTCTAAAGGACGCGTTGAAATCTATAGGCATCATGCTTATTGCCGTGATCATTGTAGGTACGGCCATAAACTTCCTCTGGCCGTAAGTATATTGGAGATCCCCCGCCCTTTTCAACATACCCCTCACCACCTGGTAACGATCTCCTGGCGCACAGACTATAATTGACAAGAATCAATTTTGGACTAAAATTAATATATCTTGGCATGGCGGCTTCTGAAAGAGAAGTTGCGAAAAACAATGGCTTCGTTGAACCAGCCGCAGAGGAACTGTTTTTGCCTTTGTTTTACTGTTGGTTCCTTCGCCATGCCAAGATGTAGCCCCTACCTGCTGCAACGACACGGTCGTTGCACTCCATAAACATTGCTTGACACACGAACGGGCACGACTAGGATTAAGGGATGACTAAAAGGCAGGTAAACGAGTTAGAAGAGCTCTTCGGAGAAAAATTCTCTGTCCTCCCTGAAACCCTGGATCGGTATTCCAGAGACGAAACCAGCAACCTTGAGGCTAAGCCGGAGGCGGTTCTTTTTGCCGAGGAGACAGATGATGCTGCACGACTCCTCAAATACTGCACTGATAACAAGATTCCGGTGACACCGCGGGGCATGGGAACCGGGGTATCGGGTGGGGCATTGCCGATCGAAGGCGGGGTGCTTCTAACCCTGGAACGGATGAATAAGATACTGGAGATCGACGTTCCCAACCGCATGGTTGTTGTCCAGCCCGGGGTAATAACCGGAGAGCTGCACAAGGCGGTGGAGGCGGAAGGGCTTTTCTACCCTCCCGATCCGGCGTCGCTGGAGAGCTGTTCTGTAGGCGGCAACGTGATAGAGGGGGCGGGCGGACCCAGGGCAGTGAAATACGGAACGACCAGGGACTACGTTCCCGGGCTGGAGGTTATTCTACCCACAGGGGATGTGTTACGACTCGGCGGAAAGCTTCGAAAGAACGTTACCGGGTACAACCTGATCGGGATGATGATCGCCTCCGAGGGCACCCTGGGGGTGGTAACCGAGATCACGCTGAGACTCCTGCCACTTCCCAAAGTAAGAACCGACCTCCTCGTCCCGTTCAAGAGTTTTGAACAGGTTGCACGCACCATCAACGAGATCCACAAGACCGGCATAATCCCGGCAGTGATCGAGTTCATGGAGCAAAGGGCTCTGGAGATAGTGGAGGCGTATCTTGATTCCAAGCTGCCTGTGCCAGGTGCAGGTGCCTATCTAATGATCGGCCTGGACGGTCAGGATGCCGAGTCGGTCCAGCGCGACTACGAAAAGGTAGGCGAGGTGTGTCTTGCCAATGGTGCGGTGGACGTGTTTGTAGCCGAAACATCGAATATGAAACAGAGATTGTGGAAGACCAGACGGTCTCTGCATGACGCGCTGCACGATCTCTCACCCCAGATGGAGCGTGAGGACGTGGTGGTTCCTGTGGCAAGGATAGAGGATCTACTCAAAGGGGTGGATGAGATACGCACGCGAAGCGAGGTAGAGGTGGTGGCGTTCGGACACGCCGGTGACGGCAACGTGCATGTTAATCTCCTGCGCGGCAAGCTGGATGAGGAGAGGTGGAACACCGAACGAGAGCGAGTGTTAGCAGAGCTCTTTGATTTGGTGGTTTCACTCGGCGGTACACTCTCCGGTGAGCACGGGATAGGTGTAGTCAAGAAAGAGTTCATGCCTCTGGTGACCAGTGAGGCGGAGCGCAAGCTTTACAAACGGCTGAAACAAGCGTTTGATCCTGCGGGCATTCTAAACCCGGGAAAAATAATATAAGAAGCCAACCTTTGGTTGGCTTACATGTTGGTTCTTGCGATCCTTTGCGCGTAGCGCAAAGGGAGCATTTAAACACCCCACACATCTGCTACGCATCTGTGCGGGGACCCCGAATATGCTCCTTTTCTCCTGCGGAGAAAAGATCGCAGGGATAAAATTTGAAGTGCACCGACCACATTGTTGCATTCTCTTTTTGTCGCTTTCTCATAAAGTAAGCCTTTCCTGGAAATCTACATTAAGAATCAAAAGATGCACCCTTAAAGTTTTGTGAAACCTGCCAGCTTCCTGACCCTCCTATTCTGCGAACTTTTTGCGCTTTAGCGCAAAAAGGAGCATTTAAAAAGCCCGGCTTAAGGCCGGGCTTTTAAGTGGGTATCTCTTGCCTTTCGGCAAACCCACCCATACTGAACGTATTGATTATAGGAGCAAGGCAGACGTCGTCAGGTGAAAATCTGTTGTCGGGAAGTCAGGTCACTCCGAAAGCAGGTCTTTATCGATCTCCTTCTCCTGCTTGCGTTTGCGCTTGTAGGAGGGTTTTTCTTCTTTCTTCTCGGACCAGCGTATGTTCTTTGGAGGCTTCGGATGCTTTGGTTTTTGTTTAATTACCTTCTTTTCAACCGGCCTCTTTTTTCTCGGCACAACCCACCTGATGAAGTTTAAGGCAATTCTATCTCGCCCTTGAACACCACAGCGGTCTGGCCGCCCAGCATCACGTTGGTGGGGATTGAGCCCTTAAGTTCAAACGAGACTCGCAACGTACCGCCCGGGAAGTTGAACTCTATTGGCGGTTGTATCCCTTTAAGTCGGTGCAGAATGGTAGCCACGGCCACCGCGCCTGTGCCGCATGCCAGTGTCTCTCGCTCCACCCCGCGCTCGTAGGTGCGCACCGAGATTGAGTTATCCGGATGGATCTGGACGAAATCGGCGTTTGTTCCGGCAGGTATGAATTTCGGATGATTGCGGATCGAACGGCCGACTCCATCTACGTCGAAAGAGACAAGGTTTTCGACAAGAACTACGACGTGAGGAACACCCGACTCAACGAAGTGAAGCGGGAAGTCGAACTCATGCAACGTCAGGTTGAGTTTTATATCCTTGGGATCGGGCAGGGAGACGCTCGGTTTGCCGTCAACGACCAGTCCCTTGTGAACGCCCGCGTCAGAGACGAAAGTCATCTCGGCAGGTGCCATACCTTCCTTCCATGTATAAAGCACGAGTGACCGCGCCCCGTTGCCGCAGAAGGAGGCTCTGGAGCCGTCTGCGTTGAAGTAGACCATGCGGAAGTCGTGCTCAGGGTCTCTGCGAACCAGAAGCAGACCGTCCGCACCTATGCCCTTGCGGCGATCGCACAGGATTGGTGCCAGTTTGGCAAATTCTTCATCGGACAGTTCAGGATACTTGACGACTACAAAATCGTTCCCTGCACCGTGCACCTTGGCGAATGGGAGCTTCACAGATAGATGATACTTGTCCGTCTAGGGGATGTCAATATAAAAGTAAAGTTGAGGTAAGGTGTCAATTGTTTTGAGCCAAAGGTAGGGGCACGGCATGCCGTGCCCCTACTGAAGGATATCAACGTCGGCCCCTACGGATTGTAATTTTGTATTAGCTAAGGGGAAGTTGTAGTTACCTTGAGGTAGACGGATTTGGAAGTGAAGATGCTGTAGGTATTGTCCATCACGAAGTAGTAGGTGTCTGTTTGACTCACATCGAATCCAAAGGTTGCACCTGTTGAGCGTTCAATGATCACTTTTGCATAGGCGAATTGTCCATTGACCCATTTGTTGTAGTTTTCAGAATCCATCACATAGAAGTTGATGTCATTGGAAGCCACGGAAAAGCTACCCGATACCGAGTAACCAGCTTGAAGAACTTTGGAAACGGCATAGTAATCTTGCGCGCTTATCGTGTAGTTATTGTCGATTATGGTAGTCGTAATCGGAGAAACGTAAATCGTTTCTTCTTCGCTGTCGGTAGCCCCATGTTTATCTTCTACGATAACACTGATTGTAACATTCCCTGAAGTGCTGGGGGCTGTCCACTGGACTACTGTACCAGTGCTTGGGGTTAGTGTTCCCTCACTTACATACCAATCGTAGGTAAGGTCGTCGCCATCAGGGTCCCATGCAGACACCGAAAGAGTAACCGTTTCGTCTATCTGGATACTAGAAGGTATGTTCACACTAACAATCTCAGGCGGTTCGTTACCTACCGCACAACCCAAGATTATCATTGCGCTCAAGGAAAGAACGACTAAAAGAACTTTGGTGGAGTTCATTTGTTCCTCCTGTTTCGTTTATTACGCCTTGACTATCTTCTCCCGTCCCTGCTTGACGTTCACGGTCGCGTTGCGGGTATCGATCACAAGCTTCGCGTGGGCAACCACCCTGGCGTAGTCCAGGCTGTCGTGGTCGGTGGCGATTAATACAACGTCGTATTTGGCGATGTTCTCAGCGCTCAAAGGCACGCTCTCCTTGTCGAACTTGTAACGACGTGTAGGCGGAATCTTGGGGATATAGGGATCGTGGTAATCGACCTTGGCACCCTTCTCCTCAAGAAGTTCAATGAGACGCAACGCTGGCGACTCGCGCATATCGTCAACGTTCTTCTTGTACGCCATGCCCAGGATGAGCACCCTTGAACCGTTCAGTGCCTTCTTGCGGTCGTTGAGCGCCTCCATTACCTTGCCTACCACCCAGCGTGGCATGGATGTGTTAATCTCACCGGCAAGCTCGATGAACCGGGTGGGCATCTCAAACTCCTGCGCCTTGTAGGTGAGATAGAAAGGATCGATTGGTATGCAGTGACCACCCAGGCCGGGGCCGGGATAGAACGGCATGAACCCGAAAGGTTTTGTGGATGCGGCACGGATAACCTCCCACACGTCTATCCCCATGGCGTCGAGGATCACCTTCAGCTCGTTTACGAGCGCGATGTTAACGCTGCGGAACGCATTCTCGAATATCTTGGTGGCCTCGGCCGCCTCGGCTGAGGAGACCGGCACCGTTTGATCAATTACCGCATCGTAGATGGCCTTGGCCAGCCCAAGGCTCCGCTTGGAGTTGGCACCCACCACCTTGGGGATGTTCTTGGTGTTGTATTTAGGGTTATTGGGGTCCTCGCGCTCAGGAGAATAGGCAAGATAGAAATCTTTATGTGCCAGGAGTCCGGAGTGCTTCTCAAGGACGGGTCGCATTATCTCCTCGGTGGTGCCGGGGAAGGAGGAGGACTCAAGGACTACCAGCTGCCCTTTTTGCAGATAGGGAGCTATCTGTTCAGAGGTTCCAGTGATAAACGACAGGTCAGGCTGGAGATGATCATCAAGCGGTGTGGGGACGCAGACAAGCAAGGCATCAGACTCGGGGATGCGACTGAAGTCGGCAGTTCCCTCAAGAAGACCTTTCTTAACCGCATCCTTGATTCTAGCCGAGGGGATGTGTTTTATGTAGGTCTTCCCTGCGTTAAGCGCCTCGGCTTTGGCCTCGTCTATGTCATAGCCAATCACGCGGAAACCCTCCTCGGCGAACGTCAACGCCAAAGGAAGCCCCACGTATCCCATCCCCACCACACCAACAACCGCCTTGCGCTCGGCTATCCGCCCAAGTGTAAGCATGCCAACTCCTTTTTTGACGCCAAGCGTAAGCTTAGCCGAACCGTGCCTAAAGTCAATATTACTAACCGCAGATTTCGCAGATTACACGGATAATCAAGATTGAAAATCCCCATGAAATCTGTGTCAATCTGTGTTCCGAAGGGAAACGACCGGAGGGAGTTTCAATCTGCGGTTTAAATCCTTGACTTCGGGAACTTATTCTCTAGAATTCACGAAACAAGGAGGCTTGCGTGAAACGTATCTTGACCATTATACTTGTGGTTACAGCAGCAGCTGTGACAAAAGAAATCGATCCGATTGATGAAGTTCTTGCCAATGGTGGACTAGTTCGTTCCGACGTCCACTTCGACAGAGCACTCATGGATTTCTACGGCGGTGGGCCGTATAGATTAAGGACATTCGATCTTCTGGTTAACAGACCGCTGGATATCCCCTACTACAACCGGCTGTTCGTGCACCAGCTTTTTGAAGGCGGCGACAGGTTGGCCAAGGGTGTGTTCTTTGCATCTCTGAGGACGGACGCCCCGGTCCGCAGAGGCCTTATCGAGCATCCTTACACCGCAATGAAAGAAGCATTAGCTGAGGAAGACGAGAAGTTCTTTTATGCCCTGGATCAGCTAAACGAGGTAGCCGGTAACGAAAACATGCTATATGACTTTGAGCTTCCCCCGATGTCACCCGAAGTCGAAGAAGCATTGGCGATAATCCTTTTAGCCTCAGCTCAAGCCATCGAGTACCGCGACCTGGCATTCCGCAATCTCTCTGAAGAGGAGCAGGAAAGGTTATGGGATAAAGCCTTGGGCTACGTTGGTGACGACACTACCATCACCATCGAAGATGTTTATTTCGTTGAGGAAGCGATCGGCAGGGTGGAGTTCTCGATTCTCTACGCAGGTCTTGAGGATTTAGCCATGGTTCTTGATACCCTCATGCCCTTCATTGATTCAGTAAGAAACGAGCTTCCCGCGTTCGAGTTCAAGACCCCTTACGGTGCGGTGAAGATCGCTGACAAAGACGATGACAACCATGAAAACGATTATCTCCTCTTGATCGAACCAGGTGGAGATGATTCCTACAAGCGTGCTGGTGCCAATCCTGATATCACCCATCCATTGAGCATCGTGATCGATCTGGATGGGAATGACAGCTACGTTAACGAATCATATGATCCTGCGATCGCCGCAGGCGTGCTGGGTGCTGGCATACTCATCGACTGGCGCGGCGACGATGTCTACGAGTCCAACGGTCTAGGTCAGGGCGGCGGCCTGTTCGGTCTTGGACTTCTCTACGACCGCGAGGGCAGCGATCATTACGAGGGCTTTACCAACTGTCAGGGTGCAGGGGTGTTCGGTGCAGGGATTCTGGTGGACGTGGCAGGAAACGACGTCTACCGTGGCTTCCGCGGAATCCAGGGCTACGGTTTCACCAAGGGATGCGGACTGCTCCTCGATCTTGCCGGAGATGACCAATACGTGGCACGTAACGACTCGCTGCCCTTCCCATCACCTCAGTCTGCCGAGCACAACGCCGCGATGGCCCAGGGGTTCGGGTTTGGCAAGCGTGCCGATTTCACCGACGGCCGCTCCCTGGCCGGCGGCGTGGGAGTATTGGCCGACGCTTCGGGCAACGACACCTACGAAGCAGGCGTGTTCGCCCAGGGAACAGGCTACTGGTACGGGGTCGGGATGCTCACCGATAAGGAGGGCGACGATACATACTCCGGCGTCTGGTACGTTCAGGGCTCGGGCGCTCACTTCGCGGTGGGCATCCTCAACGACGTGCGAGGCAACGACACCTACACCGCCACCAAGAACATGGCACAGGGCGCGGGGCACGACTTCACGGTGGGTTATTTATTAGAGGAGAGTGGCGATGACGTTTACAACGCCCCCAACCTGTCTCTGGGAGGTGGCAACGCCTCAGGCATCGGCATCTTCTGGGATAGAGAAGGTGATGATGTCTATAACGTGACCGCGGCGACCACCCTGGGGCTGGCCAACATAGGCAGGCGCGGCGGGATGCGCGACCGCCTGATCTGTGCAGGAATATTCCTTGATACCGGCGGGGGCAAGGACACCTATCCTCGTGATAAGCCGGCCCGGAACAACAAGATCTGGTTCCAGCCCGGACTTAATACCAAGGAGCCTTTGGATACTGAGATAGGAGTCGGACTTGACAGGTAAACCTCTGTGGATTTTCCTTATACTGATAGTTCTTGCGGGCTGCATGCCCAGGGGGATGAAAGAAACCATGACCGTCCGGCAGCTTCAGGAATTGAAGGGCGACTCTACCCTTGCCATTGGTCATTACTGGGATGCTTGCGTGTTCTACAGACACGCATGGATGCTCTCTGAGACCGACGAGGAACGAGCCGAGATCGGAGTAAAGCTCTACCGCGTCTTCTACGACGCACGCGAGTGGGACAGCTGCGTTACCCAGGCCGAGGCGCTACGTGAAACGCCTTGGTTCGACTCCCTGTCCTACAAGGGCCTTGTCTACTGGCGGGCAGGTTATTTTAAAGAGATACTGGGAATCACAGACGCCTCTCCCCTGCTGCGTGCCGAGGCCGCGACAAGGCTGGGGCTTGAAGATTCTGCGCAAACGCTTTACGCGGAAGCCGAAAAACTCCTGGGAGAGGTGGCACGAGGCCGCCGGGCGGAAATCTACGTCGAAACAGGCAAAAAAGACAGCGCCGTAGTGCTTTTAAGAAAACTGAAGTATCCTTCAAACTCACAGCGCAGACTTCTGGTTGAGCTTATGTTCGAGCAAGAGGATTGGATCCGGCTTCCCGCAGCCATCGCAAGGCTTCCAAAGGAATCGGAAAGATTGGCCGCATTGGTTCGGCTGTATGAATCTGTGGGAGATCGGAAGAAGAAGCGCAGGACACAGATGAAGCTTATCCGCACCGCACCTTGGTCTTCTGCCGCAAGAGAGGCCGTCAAGGAGATCACACCCGCAGATGCCGAAGAGACCTTTGCCGTAGCCAGGGCCTACGTGGGGATTGATCGAGAAAGGGCGCTTGCCCTCTTTGAAGAGGCCGAGGCCAAAGGATATTCACGAAAGGCCTGCCGCTGGGAGCGGGCACAACTTCTCTATCGTCTAAAGAGATACGACGAGGCGTACGAGCTTTTGAAGAACATGCGATCAGACGAGGCCAAGTTTCTTCTGGCAAAGGTGGAGTCTAAACGTGGCAGGGAGAGCCAAGCGTTAAGGGCACTTGCCGAGGTTGCCGAGAACTCCTCAAGTTGGAAGAACCGGCAGGAGGCATGGGAGCGGCAGGCAACCATACTCCAGGAGCAAGATAAGAACCTCGAGGCGGCACAGCTGGCGGCAGAGGGGGCGCGGGCGCTTTCAGATGAGGAGTTAGGCCACCGCGCACTCGTACTCTGGCTTGCAGAAGGGGATACCACCAAGGCACGCTCGGCTCTGGCCGGAGGAGTCCCGCTTGATTCAGACATCTCACTTTTCTTCCGCATCTGGCTTGTGCCCGATTCGGCAGATATCCTGCTATCTGAACTTTCGGCACGCGACCCCTTCTCCTACTACGCCTTGACACTTCGAGAAGAGTTACCTGAACCTCCCCCGATTGATTCATGGTTCCGAGATCTGGGCGACACAAGCTACGTTTTAGCTCCAAAGGATTCCGTGATCGAGCACCAGGCCTGGACCCTGGCCGAGGCAGGATTCACGATCGAGGCCTCAAGCAAACTCAGGGGAATAAAGAACCCGCAGATGCCGGTGATGCTTGACTGGGCCGAGCGTTTCTCAGAGCTGGGCGTAGATAACATCGCGATAGATTGGATCGAAAGGCTGCTACTTGAGGCCCGCAGGCGCGGCGTCTATACACGACCGATTGAGGTACTGAGGCTGCAGTATCCAACGGTCTATCTGTTTCAGATCCAAAGTCAGATAGACGATCCCGTTACCTTCCTTGCCCTGACCCGTCAGGAGAGCTGGTTCAACCCCAGGGCAAAATCACCGGCAAACGCTTACGGCCTCTGCCAGCTTCTTTACTCGACAGCTAGAGGGATGGATACAACGATGGCCGTGGATTCATTGTACGAGACACATGTTAGCATCAGGTTGGGTGCCGAGTTCCTTCGCCGCATGCGCGATCGGTTTGACGCTCGCAAGGTATCTTACCTCGCCGCCTACAACGCAGGGCCCGCCCGTGTGGCCGAGGCTGGCGGATGTCTCGACATTCCGGCTGAACTTCCCACGGT
>SOJW01000027.1 GCA_004375895.1 Candidatus Stahliibacteriota bacterium | reverse complement strand
AGCCCGCCCCCCAAATACCCCCAATTACCCCGATTTTGACCATCATTTGACCACCTTCTGACCAGCTTTTGTCCACCTTTTGACTACCTTTTGACCAGCTTTTTTGTGACGAGTGCGATGCAAACCTGACGAGTTCGTAGCAACTTTAATTGAAAACGTGGCACGAAACGCGGGGTGTTTTTAGACCGCTTTACGGAAGAAGCTGTCGAATGCCTGGGGGCGCAGGTTCTTCTTGAGCTTGCGAATCGCCCGCTCCTTGACCTGTCTTGCCGCCTCGCGCGAAACGCCCAGAAGGTCGCCCAGCTCGCGCAGGTTCAGCACCTCGCGCTGAGGCCTGACTCCCCAACAAAGACAAAACATCTCCTCTTCCTCAAGATCAAGGACCTCCAGGTGGTCGGTCAGCAGCGCCGAAGGTATATTCTTCAGCACACGGCGCATGACCTTACACATTACCCTCTTTGAGTACTGCATTCCTTTCTGTAAAAGCTGGGGCAGGGCTTCCATGTCGGCGGATGTAAGCTTGGCGTAGCGCTTGAGCCCGTCGGTGTCGAGCAGGAGTTTTCTGGATGCAAGGCAGATCCGTTGCTGGATCTCTTCTTCGGTTTTCCCAAAGATCTCGCTCAACTCCTTTAAGATCTCGCTCAACTCCTTTATGGTGAAGCGGCGCTCCTGCGGCATGGGCACCCCGAAGTGCCTGCTGACCACGTAAAGCTCGCGGTCGGAAAGAACCGCGGCAAGCGAGGAGCGCACGTGGCGCTCCATTTCATCCTTGGCGCTGACCTCGGCGGGCGACGGGGAGGTGGTGTCGCGCAGGACCTCCTCAAAGGTGACCTTGGAATCCTCGAACGGCATGGCGTCTATGGAGAGCTCGGCCACACCGCAGTCGAACGCGGCGGAGACCTCCTCCGGTGTCGCCTTAAGCTCGCGGGCCAGCTCCTCGATAGAGGGCGAGCGGCCCAGGCGCTGGGAGAGAACCCCGTAGCTGTCGCGGATGCGTTTTGCAAGGTTGCGCATCCTGATGGGCAGCTTGATAAGATGCCTGGAGGCGAGCGCCGAGACGATGTAGTAGCGAATCCACCAGTTGGAGTAGGTGGTTAGACGAGTCTTGCGGCGCTCGTCGAACTTGGTGACCGCCTGGATAAGACCCAGGTTGCCCTCGTTAATCAGCTCGGCCAGCGCCAGCCCCCGGTTCTGATACTGCTTGGCGATGGTAACCACCCAGCGAAGGTTGTGAAGAATCAACCTGTCGCGCGCCTCGCGGTTGTAATCAAGTAGATCGGCCAAAGCTGCGGGCGAGCCCGGCTCAACCTCGGTGACCAGTAAACCGCGCTTGATGCCCAGCACCTTGATCCTGTTGGCGCTAAGCCCCTCAACCTTGCGAACCCTCATACCCAATATCGGAGCGTCGGGATCCTTCTTCGCCTCTGCATGGGAGAACGATGCAGGTATCTCAAGGAAAAGCTCTAGATTCTGCGCTCCCCTGCGCACGGTGATCTTTAGCCTTGAGTCCGGGCCTGAACGTTTGATGAGACTTAAAAGTGTCCTTGGTGAGTTGCAACCCCTGCCATCAACCGCGATTATCACGTCCCCCAGTCTTGCCCTGCGTGCTAACCCCTCCTCCTTTTCCCTTGAGATCAGGGGATACCGCATTATCTCCTTAAAGTAACGCGATAATGATCTATCGGAGACCCACCTAAGCATTATGCTCCTTTCGTCCCGCAGGCCAAAAGGAGGATTGAGGGGTCCCCGCACGGCTGCGCAGCAGACGTGTGGGGTATAAGCCCCTCCTCAAACATCAAAACCGCCTCCTTACTCTAAATAAAGTGTAACGAAGAATCGGCGCCCCTGGCGGTAAATCTGCACCAGGACAACCTCTTTCTTTGAGGATTTAAGCTCACCTGCTATCTTGTAGAACTCACCCTGATTCTTAACGGAGCGGCCGTCTATCTTGAGGATAACATCACCCGGTCTGATCCCTGCACGTTCAGCAGCAGAGCCAGGCTGAACGTCTTCGACTAAGACCCCTGCGGAGAGGTTTTGGCTCGCGCGCTCGGATGCCGAAAGCGAACGAACCACCAGACCGAATGAAGCCTCTCTAGGCGGGGGTTGTCCGGAAGCTGCAGCCTCCTCAGGCAACTCCTCCAGCTTGACATTCAAGCCCATCTCTTTGCCCCCGCGCCAGATCTTTATCGCCACGGTCTTTCCGGGCGGCGTGGCGGCGACACGTTCCCGGAAATCCTCCACATCACCTACCTTCTGCCCGTCAAAGACCACTATCACGTCGCCTGAACGTAACCCGGCTCTGTCGGCAGGGGTGCCTGGAACCACATCGGCTATGAGCACACCATAGGCTCCCTTAAGTCCCAGGCCCTTGCGCATATCCGCATCAAGCTCCTGCGGGTAGACCCCGAGGTAACCACGCTGGACCTTCCCTTTGGTTATAAGCTGCCTGGCGACCTCTTTGGCCATGTTGATGGGCACGGCAAAGCCTATGCCTATGTTCGTCCCGGAGGGGCTGGATATCACCGTGTTAAGACCTATCACCTCTCCGTTGATGTTGCAGAGCGGCCCACCTGAGTTGCCTGGGTTGATGGCCGCGTCGGTCTGGATGAAGTTCTGATAGCGCTGCCGGGAGGGCAAAAGCAGATTCGAGCGGCCCTTGGCAGAGACAACCCCAACTGTCACCGTCCCTTCAAGTCCGAATGGGTTGCCTATGGCTATAGCCCAATCGCCTACGCGAATCGAATCGGAGTCTCCCAACTTTGCAACAGGCAGATCCTTAGCTGTCCGAACCTTGAGCACCGCCAGGTCGGTATGGGGGTCTCGCCCGATGAGCTTTACATCTTTACCCTTGAAGCCGCGCCCGTCCTCTAGGGTAACTGTGATATCCTCGGCCCCGGCTACCACGTGATCGTTGGTGAGGATATAACCGTCCGGGCGAAAGATAACGCCAGAACCCAGGCTGTAACGTGTCTGCTCGCGGGGCACCTCTCCGAAGAACTTCTCTGCAAACTCCTTGAAGAAGGGGTCGTCAAAGGGGATACCGGGAACGACAACCTTCCTGCTCGAGCTGATGTTAACCACCGCAGGCAGAACCTGCGCCACCACAGTTGCAAAGGAACTCTCAGAAGGCCCGAGCGTGGTAACTGTATCCTGCTCCTCAGCCTGGGCCCTGGGGAAGATATTAAACACACCTGCGATAAGCAGACCGAGAACGAAACCCGTTACCGTGGCCGAGCCTATTATCACCCCAACCCATTTAGCCGAGATCTCCTTCATTCTCTAAACCTCCTTCTTACAGATCCCATAGCCGCCATCTCGACAAGGGGTTGTATTTGCTTGACAGGTCCACCTCCAATAATACTCAAAATACCTATGACGTGCAACCCTTACTTAAGGTTGCCTGAATTATCTTCCTTCTTTACCGCAATCTTTCACCCGTTCCTGCTAAAGGAGCAATTTTCGGGGTATCAATTCGGGTGAAGTCAGTATTCCTCGGCCAGAAGGGTAAGAATCTCGGCCTCCATCTCGACCTCCATCCCTGACGGAAAGCCCGTGTGGTCGAAGGCTATCCTGCCCTTCTTATCAATGATCAGGGTGCGCGGTATGCTGCGTATCCCGTAGAGTTTTCCGGCAATGCCTTTCTCATCTACAAGCACAATATAGCTCATCCCGTTCTGGTTTGCAAATCTGCTGAGATTGGCCTTCTTGTCCAGGCCCACACCTAAGACCACAAACCCCTGAGGCTTGTAGGTCTCGTAGAGCTTGATAAGGTAGGGTATCTCTCGACGGCACGGACCGCACCAGGTGGCCCAGAAGTCCAAAAGCACAACCTTGCCGTAAAAATCGGATAAGGAGTGCTGATTGCCTCTAAGATCGGCGAGGGTGAAATCTGGCGCTTGCCTGCGATCGGCGCCCGGGTCCTCTTTAGGTGCAGTTGAGGTCTGGGTGGTATTGCCTTCATCCCCCTCAAGTGAAGTGTCTGCAACTTCGGAGGCGCTTGATATATCGGGGATGCGCTCTGTTACTTCGGGTGTCTCGCTGGGATTCTTGTTGCCGCAGCCTGCAAGGAAACCTGACCCGAGAATCAACAGAACGACCATAACCCCTGAAAGTCTTGCCAACTTCATCTTGCTGCTCCTTTAGGCTAGGATTTGGACGAAAGGTAGTGTTCAACCTCTATTGCCGCAATAGTTCCGGAGCCCACTGCCGCCGCGATCTGACGTGTGGCGCCGGAAACCACGTCCCCCGCGGCCCACACGCCTTCAACGTTGGTGCGAAGATTGGAGTCCACCTCGATGTATCCCCACTGATCCAGCTTGAGCTGATCGGCGAACGCCTCGGTCTGAGGCTCCAGGCCCACGTAGATAAACACCCCGCCTGCCGGTATCAGCTTCTCCTCGTTTGAGTCCCTATCACGCACGCGCACACCGGTCACGGTTTCTTCACCCTCGATGGCGAGAACCTCTTGATTCAAGAGGAAAGAGCCCTTGCCCGTCTTCTTAAAGCGTTCGATAAGGATGCGCTCCGCCTGGATGGTAGGCAGGAACTCAACTATGGTGATCTTTGAGGCGAACTTTGCAAGGAAGCCGGACTCCTGGACGCCCGAGCTTCCGGCCCCTACCACGAGGAGCTCTTTGTCGGCAAAGAACGGACCGTCACAGGTTGCGCAGTAGCTGACTCCTCTACCGTAGAACTCGCGCTCTCCAGGCACGTTAAGTTTCTTAGGTGTTGTTCCGGTGGCGATGATCACGGCGCGCGCCTTTATATCTTGACCTGCAACCCTTATAACCTTGGGATCGGCGGCAAGGTGGATCTCTTCGGGTTCGCCTGAGGCAAACTCGGTGCCGAATCGCTGGGCCTGGTTCTGCATGGCTCGACCGAGCTCGGCTCCGGCCACGCCATCAGGGAATCCCGGGTAGTTCTCTATCCACTCGGTGGTGGCTACCAGACCTCCTGGGGCCCCCTTGTTAACAACAAGGGTGGAAAGCTGTGCACGTGAGGTGTAGATGGCGGCGGTCAGGCCTGAAGGCCCGCCACCGATCACTACCACATCGTAGGAGTCCTTTAGATCAACCTTTGGCGGCCCGGTTACCGAGAAGGAGAACTCCATAAAGCCCCCTAGCTCGCTTTCCTTAGGACCTTGTAATGTTTCTCTTCCTTCGTAGATCTTGTCTTGTGGTTGTATTCGTCTATCAGCTTGACAAGCGTCCGATCGTTAGGCAAAGGACGGCACTTCTTGTTAACCGATTCAGCAAACTGCTTAATCCATTTGCAGAAACGTATATACCTTTCAGCAGCATTCTCGGTGCTATATCTGCAACGGTAATCTATTGCTATCTGGGTATCCCACATTGGGAAGAATTTGGGGGCAAGGAGATGAAAAGCTTTGGTGACTCCTACTGGACCTTTTTTAATTTTTCTCTCACCTTCTTCTGTCTCCTTTACCCCTGCAAGAGCATTCATGAAGTCATTGAAAAGTTTGTTTATAATTTCGGCATCTGGCTCAGATAGCTTTAAGATGCTTTTATTTCTGAAGCTTTGGAGGACTTGGAGGTTCCTGTCTATACAATCTTCAAGTTCATCAAAATCAAGAGTCGAACCATCTTGGTAGAATGCCCGGTTCCAAATATACAGTAATACTCCTACTCCATCTGCCATACTCGAAGGATTACCCCACGAGCTATCTACAAGGTTTCTAGCTACCATATACATCCGATTGTCAGCCTGAGAGAACAACTTGGCATGGAACTCTTCTTTGTTGGGTATTTGAAGAAATTCCTGGGAACATCTAACCATGTAGCCTCCTTTGGTCAGGCCCCAGGCTCCTCAAGCGCAGAGAGCACCTGTTCCACGACCGCGGCCTCGGGCATAGCACCCTCGAACTGAACCCTCTCGTTGATTATCGTCTTGGGAACCCCGTAGACCGCATACTTATTGGCAAGGTGGGGGAACTCAGTGGACTCGATCATCTGGGCCTTTATATAACGAGGGTTGGCCATGGCTATCTTGTGCGCGGCGCGGACCGCATTGGGGCAGTAAGGGCAGGTGGGCGTCACGAACACCTTGATGTGCACAGGGGTTTTGATAGCCGCTATCTTGTCAACCATTTTCTCGGGCAGATCGCTTTTGCCGTTTGATACGTCGATTATGTCGGCAAGAAGGGTTGAGAACTCATAACCGGAGGGGATGCCGAAGAAGCGGATGCCGTAGTCCTTATCCTGCTCTCCAAGAAGGATAATGGCCGGAACCTTGTCCACCCCGAACTGCTTTGCATCATCCGAATCGATCTGCAGATTGCGAACATCAAGGGTGATCTTATCCGAAAGCTCGGAAAGCTCGGTGAGTATCTCCTCGGTCGGCTGACAGTACTCACACTCAAGCTTCTGGGAAAAGAGCAGTATCTTGACCGGGCCTTTGAGTTTTTCATCGAACTGTTCTCGGATGTATTTTTTGTCCTCATCCTTCAACATTCCCATTATTAAGTCCTCCTTTTACTTTCCATTTACAATCAACGAGGAATGCCGAAGGAGGGAGTTGAACCCTCACGAGGTTTTATCCCCAACGGATTTTGAGTCCGCCGCGTCTGCCAGTTCCGCCACTTCGGCATCTTTGCTACATTCTAGAACAAATCAAGACAGTGTCAAGTTTTTGACCTGCATGAGGGGAATACCATCCCAATCCGCATGTAATAAGACATCTCCTGAGTAACTACACCGCGGTGGATGAAAGAGGAGATCCGAAGCCTCTGAGTGCTCCTGGTGTTTCCGCACTTCCTGTATAGATCTGTAATCCTGCAGGATTAACCCGACAGGATTTATCCAGCGGAATCAATCCAGCAGAATTGGCATCAACAGGTAAAGGCGATTTTGTTTCTCCCGCTCGCCTGGGCCACGAAGGAGAGCGGCTGAGAGCGCGCCTGTTATCTCGAACACCACCTCATCGGATTCAAGGTGCCGCAGGACATCCAGAAGATAGGAGCCGTTGTAAGCGACCTCGAAGCTATCGCCCTTATAGGAGGCGGTGAGTTCCTCCTGGGCCTCTTCACCTTCGGGCGAGAACGCGAATAACTGAAGGTTCTTGCTGCCAAGAACGAACTTGATCTGTCTGGTGACCTGATTGGTAAAGATCATCATCCGCCGCAGGGCCGCTGTGAGCTCCTCACGGTGAACCGTGAGGAGATTGTTGATCTCGGCAGGTATAACCTTTTCATAATCGGGATAGGGTCCCTCGATCAGGCGGGAGACAACCTCGGTCGCTTCAAAGCTAAGACCGATCTTTGCCTCGTCAAGAAAGACATCAATGCTGCCTTCCAGCTCCTTGGGCAGGAAGCCAAAGATCTTTGTTGGAAGGATGTTGGACTGTTCTGCAATCTCCGGCACACTCTCTTTATCTTCGCTTAAAGCCATACGATGACCGTCTGTGGCAACCATTCGGTTACGCTGGGGTTTGATATCCCAAAGAACACCTGTCATCGCGGGACGGTCCTCGCCTCTTGAGACCGCGAACTCAACCCCCTCAAATAGCCCTTTAAGAGAGGAGGCATCGATGTTGAACTTGATCGCCGAAGGACGCTCGAACATTTTGGGAAATTCATCAGGATCAAGTATAGGAATCCGGAAGGTGCTTCGTCCAGCCTTCAGAATAACCCGGTTTTCTTCCTTTATGAACTCTATCTCATTGGATGTGCTTTCCTTTACTATCCCTGCAAGTTTACGGCCGGGAAGAAGAACGCGGGCTTCTTCTGCTGCCTCTATCTCGCTTGAGGTTTTTACATAGATGTCCAGATCTGTAGCCAGAAGGGTGAGGCGTCCTTTCTGTGTAGAACAAAGGATGCTTTGAATTATAGGATAGGGCGTGCGTGAAGGAATAACAGGCACTATGCGATTTATTAACTCCTCCAGCCTATCCCTTGAGATTTTGAACCACATCTTTCCTCCTCTAATTCAACAACAGTAGAAACAAATATTACTTAGGTTGTTGTTGTTGTCAATGTGGAGTTGGTGGACTTCAGTGTAACCTTTAGTCGTATCAGAACTTAGATACGCAGAGGCATGTTGAGAATTCTGTTGACTAAAGGGGATATCTGTTGAAAACCAAGCGAGTCTCTCATAACCCACAATCCTATCCACGGTTTATCCTCTGTTCTATCCCCATAATCTTTTCCTTGAACTCAATGTCCTCTTCGGTCAATCTTTTTATTTTATCTATTGCGTGAATCACAGTTGTATGATCTTTGCCTCCGAAGAAGCGGCCGATCTCTTTGAGTGAGATCCCCAGCATCTTGCGTATAATGAACATCGCCGACTGTCTGGCAAGGGCAAGTGGTGCTGTGCGTCGTCTGCCCTTTATCTCCTCGATTGTTACGTTGAACGTGCGCGCCACCTGTTTTGCTATACGGTTTGGTGTGGTTCGTGGCCGGTTCCTTAAAAGATCGTGAAGCACCTCCTCTGCAAGTGAGGTTGTAAGGCCTTGTCCTGTAAGTGATGAGAGAGCAAGCAGCCTTATGAGCGCGCCTTCAAGCTCGCGGACGTTTGAGCGAATCCTTGATGCGATGTAGTAGGCCACGTCCTGCGGCAGGCTCTGGCTCTCCGAGGAGGCCTTTCTGCGCAGGATAGCTATACGGGTTTCAAGGTCAGGGGGTTGGATATCTACTACCAGCCCACCGGAGAAGCGGGAGGCGAGGCGCTCCTCAAGGGTTGGGATCTCGCGCGGCGGACGGTCCGAGGTCAACACCACCTGCTTTCCACCCTCGTAGAGATGATTGAAGAGGTGGAAGATCTCCTCCTGCAGCGACTCCTTTCCGCGAAGGAAGTGGATGTCATCGATAAGCAAGAGATCCTTGGATCGGTAGCGATTCTTGAACTCCATCCTGGTTCCCTTCTCAAGGGCGTCGATGAGTTCGATAAAGAGGGTCTCTGCCGGGATGTATGCAACCGCGAGTTTCGGGCGTGCACGGTGCAGATAGTTTCCGATAGCCTGAAGGAGGTGGGTTTTGCCCAGCCCTACGCCCCCGTAGATAAACAACGGATTGTAGACCTCCGAGGGGGTCTCTGCAACGGCAAGGGCTGCGGCATGTGCGAAGCGGTTTTGCTCCCCGACCACGAAGTTGGCAAATGTATACCGCTCCTGTAGTCGCGAGTCGTCCCTGGCGTAGACGATACGTCGCCTCGGAAACCTCGGCCTTGCTGCACCCGGCTCGACCTTGCGCGCCCTAAACGCAATCCGAAGATCGCCTGAGTTGACCTCGGCTAAAGCGTCCGCGAGCGCCTTGCTGTAGTACTCCTCTATCCACTCCACGAAGAACGGATTCGGGACCTCAACCAGAAGCATGCCTTCTCGCTGTTCCAAAAATCGTGTGGGCTTAAACCAGGTGTTGAAGCCTTCCTCAGGGATCAGGGTCTTCAGATGCTCGAGTACGGCGTTCCAGAGGGTTTCGGCACTCACTTTTCCTCCGGGTTATCCACAGGCTTATCCACAATCTCTCCATCTACAACTTGCTGGTTTACGTAACTTGACCCTCCTGACTCCCGATGTCGGGGTGGTGGGGACGAAGAAACTATACGCGGCTGGGAAAGCTTGTCAAGTAGTTTGAGCCTTAATTGGCTCCAACTCGATAAGTGCTCGAGAAGCCATGAGTTGGCCGGCTGCAAGACCCCCGTCCGTCGCAGGGATAAGCCGGGGGAGGAGAGGCAAGAGACGTTCTTTCCGGGCGAGATTGTTCAACAGGCGAACCAGGGTGCGGTTGGCGAACACGCCGCCTGAAAGGGCTACAGTGCTTGTGCCGGTCATCTCTCTGGCTCGCACAAGCCAGTCTACCAGGACCCTTGCAAAACCAAGGTGGAACCGGGCGGATATCTCAAAGGGTGCCAATCCCTTTTCCATATCCTCAAGTATCGCCGCAAAGCAGGGCGCAGGATCAAGGATCAGGTCGTCGCTTATCGCGAACGGGTATCCGGTTGTCCCCGAAAGATCGGCAGGGCATAGCGATTCCAGTGCCACCGGCGCCTGGGCCTCGAAGGTGATCTCGTCCACCAGGCCTATGAGTCCTACGACCGCGTCAAAAAGCCTGCCCGCACTCGAAGCCCGTAACACCCCCCGTACCACCCCCCGCAACACCCGTAACACCCGTAACACATCATTTTCTCTCTCAAGCAGCTTGCCGGCAATCTCACCCTCTTTACCGAACATCTCGATCGCCTTGTCTTTTCCAAACAGATCGGCAAGGACCCCTGCCGCCATCCTGCGTGGCCTGCGGATCGCCAGCTCACCCCCTACCAGGGGCAAAGGCTTGAGATGCCCCAATCTCTTGAACCGACCTCCCCTATCATGCACGTACAGCAATTCGCATCCCCAGATGGAAGAATAATCATCCGGGGTCCCCGCAGATTCACGCAGTAAATCTGCGGGGTAAGGACCGTAGCCAGTTCCATCCAACGCTAATCCGATCACATCATCGACTATCTCGTGCTCGAACATAACCGAGGCTACGTGCGCGTGGTGGTGCTGGACGCGGTAAAGCCGGATGCCTTTATCCTCGGCGTACCGCTCGGCCCACCGGGTGGAGAGGTAGTCGGGGTGCGCATCGCAGACCACCACTTCAGGCTCAACGTGGAACCAGCGAAGATAGGTTGTCAAAGTTTGCTCAAAGAACTCCATGCTCGCACGGCCAGAAAGTTCGCCTATGTGCGGGGAGAACCATACGCGGTTGCCTGCAGCCACTGCAAACGAGCCCTTCATCTCGGCACCTACTGCAAGCGAAGGTTGAAAACGGAAAGGCGTTTCCAAAGGTGCTGGAGCAAACCCACGGGCCCTGCGGATCAAATGAATTTCACCCCATGCGGATCCTTTTGGGGGCTGTGATGAAGGGGTGGGTGTGTTACGGGTGGGGTGTAAGAAAGCAACGGAATCATCGATGCGGTTGGTGATTCTCCGGTTGTGTGCGAGCACCGCGTCAACCACATCCCCCACCTTATCGAAAAGCTCTCGCTCATCCGCGATGATCGGCTCATCACCCCGATTCGCGCTGGTTGCGACCAAAGGATTCAATCTCTTCCCTTCGAGGTCTGTGGCGAACATCAGGTGATGAATCGGGGTGTAGGCAAGCATGATGCCTATGCCTGGATTGAGGGGAGCAAGTGCTGCCCTTATATCCTCACCCACATCCGGATTCCACAGCAGGAGAAGGATCGGGGCAGCGGGCGCCCGTAACACAAGCTCCTCTTCCCGAGAGATAACCGCTAAGCTTCTTGCCTGCTCGATATTCGCACACATCACGGCCAGCGGCTTATGCGGCCTGCGCTTGCGCATCCTTAATCTTTCCACAGATTCAGGGTCCATCGCGTCGCACATCAGGTGATACCCTCCCAGGCCTTTTACCGCAACGGTCTTTCCTTTAAGCAGCAGCCTCACCGTCTCCTTGATAGGATCTTTACATCTCAGCACTCTCCCAGACGCGTCAAATAGCACCAGCTCAGGCCCGCAAACCGGACATGCATCCGGCTGTGCGTGGAAGCGGCGGTCTGAAGGATCATCGTACTCCCTCTGGCAGTCTTCGCACATCTTGAATTCAGCCATGGTTGTTTTTGGTCGATCGTAGGGGAGGGATGCGATGATGGTATATCGAGGTCCGCAGTCTGTGCAGTTGGTGAAGGCGTAGCGGTAGCGGCGATCTTCGGAATCCAGTATCTCTCTCTTGCAGTTTTTGCAGGTGGCGAGATCTGCTGAGACCTGGAGTTCCTGTGACGCCTGGCCTGCTTCGCTTTGCAGGATCCTGAATCCTCTGAGCCCCTGCTCCTCGGCCTCCTCGAGGTTGATCCCTGTGATGCGCGATGCTGGCGGGGGGTTATATCTCAGCTCGTTGATGAACCCCTTGATAGCCTCGGATGTGCCTTCCAGATGAATCTTGACCCCACCCAGGTCGTTTAAAACAAAGCCCGCGAGGCCGCGTCTTGTGGCCTCGCGGTAACAGAATGGTCGCAAGCCCACCCCTTGAACGGCTCCCGCAACCCGGATATTTACAGCCGACATCTTCTCTCCGGATGCGCTCTAGTCCATTGCCTTAAAGCAATAGCTGACGATCGCGGGGCTGGCGATTTTTAGATTTACTTCTTCTTCGGTTTCTTAGCCACAGGCTTTTTCTTTGCAGCCGGCTTCTTCTTGGCAGCGGTCTTTTTCGGCGCTTTCTTTTCAGGCTCCTCTGCAGGCGTGGTCACTTCAAGCTTCCCCGGTATCTCGATCTCCTCCTCTTTGATCTCAAGCAGGTTGCGCTCATCCTTCTTTCTAGCGAGCACGAGGTAGACGAGTGTGTTGCCAGAAAACCAGATGGCCATCCCGTAAGCCAGAACCAAGAGGGTAAACGCGTGGTAGGCGATGGAGAAGAGTATCGTGCCTACCATCGCCGACCAGTTCGGGACCATCGCAGCTTTTGAGCTCACAAGGCTCGGCAGATCAACAGCGCCCTTTATCCAGCCGAAGGCGTTATGCACCCAGTTGGGCAGCCAGAACAACACCTGCTCCACCCAGCGGGGCAGCAGTAGCCTTACGGTATCGGCCGCTGAGTTGATCATTAGATCCAGTTTGTAGAAAACCTGGGCACTGGCCTTGGCCTCGCCCACGTTCATGAGAATGCCAGCGATCCAGCGTCCCAGTTGAAGGGCCTTTACGCTGAAGAACGCCAGGATAACCATGCCCACTATGGCGAAGATCACCAACATGAACTGGTACCAGATGAGTCGCCATGGCTGATCGTTGACGCATGAGAAGACCTCGAAGAGGTTGTCGAAGGCGTCCGATTTTGTGGTTCCGATGACCGCCGGACCGATAGTGAAGGTGAAGAAGAACACCACAATGAGGTAGACTACGAACAAAGCGACGGCAAAGGCGGGTATCACCAAAAGCCCAACGATCATCTCGCCTGCGAAGGGGATTCTTCCGATAAGCCCCAGCAGCAGGCCTGCGGCAAGAAGCAGAATGACGAACAGGCCCAAAAGGACAGGGGTGGCGATAAGCGCACCCAGGCTCTTCAGCGCCTGCTTCCACGCCTCCTTGACCTCGTAGAACTCGTCCCCGCGCAGCTGCTCGTAGGTCAGCTTGGAGATAGCTATCCCGGCGGTCATAGCCACGAAGACAAGCCAGACCACGCCTACGGCCCAGAGTATCCAGCCTCCCACGTTGAAGGCATTGAGTGCAGCCACCGCATCGGGCATCGGCAGGAGACGGAAGTTCTCCCATACGGTCCCTAGGCTTGTCCCTGAGACGAGATATGCGAGGTAGCCGAGAACCATGTAGCCCAGCCAGCCGAATAGCAGGCCTTCAAAGCCCACCCATATCTTCTTGGCTGAGAACCCGAGCCTGAAGGCCCGGAATATGTCTTTATAGTTGAAATGTAGCTTCGTCATCTTTCAAGCCTCCTTCAGCTCAAGACTTCCTCCGAAGAGTGCTAAACCTGACACACCGGCATAAGGAACCGAAAGATCATGTAGAACACGAGCGCCATGGACAATACAATCACTCCCGCGATAACGCCATAGGGAATGCGGTGTCTTCGAGGTTTGAAGAAACGCCGCCTCATATATCCTTCTCCGCCTTCCTTGTGTTTTCGGTTCCCTGAGGCCCTGTGTCCGGGCGTCCATTTTCGTATCTTACTCGGTTGCGTGAAGTTGTCAAGTGTATTGTGTAGGTTTTAAGTTGCTAGCGGGCAATCCTGCGGCAATGTGAACGCATGTTTCCTAAAGAGATGACAGCGGTGTTTCACGTGAAACAATCCTTGAGCTCGGTGCAGATGTTTCACGTGAAACGTGCCGGACGGATTGCTCGGAGAGTCCGCGACGGTATACAGTGCTTCGTAGGATATATCTCCGGGGCTTAAGATTCGGGGTGTCAAAAGATCTCCACTGCGGCGATCAGCCCCAGTATGAGGAGTCCGAACAGGATGTATATCGTAAGGATCAGTGCTTGCGTCAGCTTCTTTCTCCCGCGCATCACGATCAGGGCTGCCGTAAGGACGCCTAAAGGGGCTGCGGCCCAGTAGAGCCTGAGATAGTCAAGTATAAGGGGAGTCAAAAGGTAGGAGACAATAACCAGCCCGGCGTTCACCCAACGCCCCTTCCCTAAACCCAGGAGGGTAAAAAGCGTCCTGATTCCTCGTCTCCGATCCACCTCCACGTCGGTCATGTCCTTGGTCCCAAAGGTTGCGGTTAAGGTGACAACCACAAGGATCAGCATCCTTAAGGGGAAGAGCCTAACCGACGCGTGGCTTGCGAACCCGGAAACCATCACCGCTAAACCTGCCAGGGCGAGAAGGAACACATTCAAAGGGTAGATTCGTTTGGCCCTGACCGGTGAGGTGGAGTATGCAAGGGAGATCACGTGGGCGGCAAGCAGGAAGATAAAACTTGCCAACCCGCAGCGCAGCACCAGGATCAGCGAGAAGATCGAGATGGAGGCGGCAAGGGCGTAGGAGCCTCTGCGCCCCAGAAGGCCCCTGGAGAAGGGGGTCTTTTTGCCGGCCAGGCGGTCTATCTCCGCGTCGAAGATGTCGTTGAGAAACACCGCCCCCTGGAACGCGACAAGGGCAGAGACGGTTACATAAAAGAGGAGATAGGGATCGAGCGGCACCTCGCCCACCGCCGCACCCATCACCGCGCCCCCTGCCGCGAACCCCGCGTAGTGGAGCAACCTGAGTGGACGCAGAAGCTTGAGGATCCCTAGGAGCCTTCGGGGGGCAAGGAGAGGAGGCAGCAGCCTGCCTGAGAATCTAAAGGAGAAAATTGTAAGAGCGAGCATAAAAAGTAGGTGGCCTCGCGGCCACCTACTTTTCTTTACAGTCTGGAAAGTTTCCTAGTGCAGGAGTACAACCTTGGCGGTTTTGCTGAAGCCGGGAGCGATGATACGGATGAAGTAGAGACCGCCTGCAAGCTCGGCACCAGCGTCGTCGGTCCCGTCCCAGTAAACCGAACCGTAGCCGGAAAGCTCGCCGTCGTGAAGGGTGCGAACCACCTTGCCTGTTACGTCGTAGACCCGAATCGTAGTTGAGATAGGATAGCCAACCGCGTAGCTCACAAGGGTGCCGGCAACGAACGGATTGGGACCGGTAACCTCTATACGAAGCGCATCCGCGGACTCGGCAACGCCGACTAACGGCGTGCCCTGGAATCCTACGGGCCATTCTATACCGAGCAGGGTGCGCTCAGGCTCCCCAGGAATCGCGGCAAAGAACGTCGCTTCGTAGAATGCGTCGTCGTCGCAGGTCCACTGGGTAAACGTGATGTTAGTGGTCTCTTCCGGATCAAGATTGGCCACCGGGACGCTGTCGAGATAGTCTACGGTATGATAGCCCAGGGAAACGATCTCGCAGTAGCAGTAGAAGTTTTCAGCCGGCTCAGTGCCTACGTTCTTGAAATTGGCCTCAGGCGTCATGCTGTCCACAACGCTGCCTTCCTCAGGCTTTGCGACCTCTATCGGATCAACCTGAACGGCGCTCTCGATGAAGCAACAGGTATTCATTTACTCCGTCACCGTCGTCCTACGGTCAAGTGAATTCTTATGTGAGGCAACAGGGTCCCCATCCATTGAGTAAGAACGTGCCCAGTTCGATATCTAAAACGACCCAGAGGCCGGGGCGGTTCGCAACAAAAGCCGAACTTACTGCGTCTTCTATGACGCGATCCAAAAAAGGAGGAACGATGAGATTAAGGTTGATCGTCGGGACGATGCTTCTTGCAGCGGCGTCTCTGGCAGCCGCAGAGAGGCTCAAGAAGGAGTTTGAGGTCGGCCCTGCCCCTGAACTTACGGTTGACGTTGATGCCGGAAGGGTGACGGTCCACAGAGGTGAGGGTGATAAGATCACGGTTTACGTCCAGTTGCCGGATCGTGAGGGATACAGACTCTCAAGCGATCAGGACGGAGACGAGGTGCGCGTTGACCTGGAACACAGAGGCCTCATAGGATGGTTCTTTTTTCCTTTTGACGTTATCTCCGGCGATGAGCCATGGGTTCGAGTCGAGGTGCCTGCCAGATGCGACCTTGATCTTGCGATCGATGCCGGACGCATAGAGGTAAAAGGCGGCATTGAAGGAACCATCAAGGCCCGGACAGGCGCAGGTTCGATAAGGATGAATGACGTTGGAGGCGATGTTAGGGCAATGGCCGCAAGCGGCTCTATCCATATAGATGAGGCTAAGGGAACGGTGGATGCAGAAACCAGCACAGGCGAGATAAGGGTTCAAGACTCGAAAGGGGAGTTCTATCTTGAGACCAGTGCTGGCTCTATCGAGATAGAGCGCACGTCAGGCCGATTCCGCGTCCGCTCGAGCGTAGGCTCGATCGATTTTGACGGAACCATTACAGAAGGAGAGGATAATCTTCTCAAGACCTCGGTAGGTTCTATTAGAGCCAGGCTCAGCGGTCTTTCCGATATCGAGATAGACGCAGAGACCGAGGTTGGCAGCGTGAGCATCTTTCCGGGTATTGAGCCGGTTGACGAGGGTGAGCATTACCTTCGTGTCCGTATAGGTGACGGCAGCAAGAGGCTTAGACTGCGTTCGGAGACCGGATCGATTCGTATCGAGAAGGGGTCGAGGCCTTCCTACTCCGATCCTTATACCCCTAAGGGACGCACGTCTGGGGAAGAGAAATGATCCGAGATTTAAGTAGGCGTATCCCCACAAGGGGAGGTGCCCGTAAGAAAGGACTGCCTCTTTACTTCCTTTCCGTTCCCTTCTTCGCGCCCCCGACCAGCCGAGCAACGAGTATCCCGATTGCCACCCCGCCGGTCGTCTCGATAGCGGAAACCAAATCGCCCTGCATATCTTTCATGAAGGAAGCAAGCGGCCTCGTGAAACTTATAAGAGGCAGAAGGTAGACCATTATCACACCGGCGATAACACCGCCTGCGAAGCTCACCACCGCTCGCAAGAAAATAATCCTTCGGCTTACCCAGTCACCCAGATACATAAGTCCGGCAAAAAGCGCGAAGTAGAGAAGGGCGTATAGACCTCTAAGTAGAGGCGAGGCAGGAGAGCGGCCTACGATAACAACCATTGCAGAAAGGATCACGGCGCTCCCAAGCGCATAGAAGAACCCCTCTTCGTTCCATGAAAGAACCACAAATCCCAGGACGGCGGCAAGGAATGCCACCTTTAGCCCCATCCCACTGAACCATGCCCCCTGCAGGAGTCCGTGCAGCAGCCCTGCAACCACAAAGGCAACCGCAAGCACAAGAATAATCTTCAACCAACTGCTACGTTGTTTCATTCCAACTCCTTTTCAGGTTTAAGGGTTTTTCTTTCACCCAGAAGGATCCTTGTAACAAGCAGAGCACTCGGCACTGCAACCCCGACCTCAAGTGTAGGAGCTAAACCCAGCTTCAGGCCTTCGAGGAACCCGCCTATGCTTCCCGTAAGCGCCCCAACTACCCCGAAGGTCAGGAGCCCTGCAACGCCTCCTCCCAGAAGGCCAAAAAACCAACGCAGGGCCTGACGCTGCCGGCCGAGCACATCCCCAAGCTTGCTCAGTCCGACAAAGCGGACTGCGACTCCATAGATAAGAAGAATCTGGATTAGTTTTGCACTCATGAACCTTCCGACAAGCCCGCCGGCAAGGGCCGCGATGAGGGCAGTCAGGAGTGCGTAGAAGAATCCCCTCTCGTGCCAGGCGCAGACAAGGAACCCGATCACGCCTGCCGCAACGGCTATCTGCAAGACCCTTATCCATCCTATAGGGTCTTTGGAAAGCAATTCAACAAGGATTTGTCCTGCGCCTGCGATGATGAGGGAGATAAACAGCGCAACGGTCATCCTCACCCATGATAGGGAATCCCTTGCCATGCTACAGCATAATGGATTCATCGCTCCTGTCAAGTCTATCTATCACCCCACACCTTCGCTACACGAAGCTGTGGGGACCCCGAATAAGCAAGCATCCCTAAATTCTCATTGCGATCTCTCGTCCTCCGACGAAAGGAGCATTATTTCACCTCCCCCTTGATGGGGGAGGGTAGGGAGGGGGTGAAAACCTGGACATCCTTTTTGCTGCTGACTGACAGTACGCGCAAGGTAGGTATGAACTTGTTAAGCCACTCAGGTATTGTGGCTAATTCCCTTTCAGAAAACGGGAGGTGCGGCCATCTTTCAGTATGCGGCCTTCTGTTTGACAGCGAGGGCAGTAGAAGGTGTCGCGGGCGGTGGTTGAGACCCACTGGACCCTGGTGCCGCAACGCGGGCACGGCTCCCCTTTACGTCGGTGCACTGCCATGAATGGTCTGGTCTCATTGATCTCGATCCCCTTACCGGTGAGCCTGCGGGTCTGCGCGGTAGCCTCGATAAGGGTCTTGCGTATAGCTCCATGTAGTCGGGCGACTTCATCCGCACTCAGCTTATTCGCCTGCTTGAAGGGCGAAAGTCCTGCCTGCCAGCAGATCTCGTCCGCGTATGCGTTGCCTATGCCCGCGACGTTGCGCTGATTCAAGAGAAAGTTCTTCAGCCGTTCGCGCGAGCCCGAAAGTAACTTGACCAGTCGATCTATGGTAAACTCCTCGGACAGCGGTTCCGGTCCCAGTTCCTTTATATCGTCTGTCCCTTTCCCCTTTGGGAGTATCCACATGCTCATCCGCTTGAGTTTTGCATCCTCAACCAGGTGCAGGGTATTGTCATTATCGAACTCTATGAACGCGGCTGAACTTTTGAGGGGTTCTTTCTCTTTAGGCTGTATCTTGAATCTGCCTGCCAGCATCAGATGGACAACGATCCGGTAGCTTGCGAGCAGTATCTCGATGTACTTCCCCCGGCGCGTGACACCGGCCACCCTCTCGCCTATTAAGTCATCGGGAAGGAGTGTTTTCTGGATATAGGGCTTGATGATACGAAAGTCTTCGATCGACTTGCCGACGATCAGGCGTTCGAGGTTTTCCTTAAGAACCTCAAGTTCCGGCATCTCAGGCATGATTATCACCCCACAGAAAAGCAATGCTTTTCTGCGGGGACCCCCGGAATAAAGAGACCCTGAGAGATACGCTCATAGATCCAGCTTAGTCGAACGGCTTTGTTTTGTCAAGGGATGTTCGTTAAAATCTGTAGGGGCCGGTCTCAGACCGGCCCCTTTCCTTTTTATCTTCGATCTTTCGTC
>SOJW01000024.1 GCA_004375895.1 Candidatus Stahliibacteriota bacterium | reverse complement strand
CAGGCGGCGATAGCTTCGCGCAAAACCTCAACCGGATGGGTCTTGGTAACTTCAACGATCTTTACTTCCTCAGGGTCTCGTCACCCCCGTTCACACGCCGCGGCGATACGTTGTCTTACTTTCGCCAGATTCTCGCTAACCACCCCACATCCTCTCACGCTTCTTCCATAGCTCCCTGAACTCAAGGCCTGCACGTAGTTCAACATGATACTCCGAGATTGCTCCTGCCTCTCGCAATCCGCCGGTGAGCTCGAGGATTCCATAACCGTAGGACTCGATAGGTATGCGAGTTCCTATGCCGAGGTAGGTATCTCTTATAGGCGAACCATCCGCGGACTCCACGTACCAGCTCTTCCATCCCGCTTTACCGGTTAAGATGAAAGGTTTAAACTTGTAAGCGGCGTTGGCTTCAACAAGATGCCCTGTAATAAAGGAAAGGGAGGTATGATCGCTTGCTTTCTGCTGGATATACGCCAGTCCCAGCTCCAGCTTGTTTGCGGAGTAAGCAAGTATTCCTCCCAACTCCGCAGGCGGGGTGTATGAAGCCGAATCAACGACCGTGGTATCGCGGGAGGTCTGTACCTCGGTGGTTACCCCAAGATCAAGAGGGTATCCGTAGAAGCCGCGAAGCTGTAGAGGTCCCAGCTTGAATCCTGCCATTCCCCACACACCGTTGCCGCCAAAATAATAAAGAAGAGAGTCAACCGTCATTTCACCAAGCTCCACGATCTCAGAATCCCAGCGCTCCCAGGCTCCGCCGAACAACCGTTCGTATCCGACTCCAAGATAGGCGATATCGTAGAAGCCCTTGTCAAGCGAGAGCCTTAGTCCCTCGATCCCGCCCCGTCCCTTAACCCTGCGGATAAGGGTATAATCTGCCGAACGGGCAGAGTCGCTCTCTACATAAAAATCAAGATTGAAACGCTGGGCCATCTGAGCTCCAAGGCCAAACCGCCACGGCAGAGGAACGTAGAACCGGAATCGCTCAGGGCGCACGAGGAAAGCGTTCTGACCTGCCTGACCATCGGTTGCATAGACGTACTCCGAAGTGAAGCGAACCTCAAGGCTTGTCTGGGTCCTTGATGGAATCTTGAGGAACTCAGCTGGCGTGGTGTAGCCACCCAACCCGTGCGTGTTGAAGATGGAGTATGCCAAAAGCACCGAACCCAACGGGAGAAGGAAGATAAGGAGTCGTCTCATCTTTCCTCCCCTGGGAAACGAGTCTCAGGCACGGCGGTATAGGTAACAACAAGCCTCGGCGTCCCCGTAATGCGACCAAGAACATGAACACGCTTCTCCTGGCCGAACGAGGGGATGGCCTCCAGGAACGAATGAGAAAGCACGAGCCCGAAGTTGGAGTCTGGTTCATCCACCCAGAACTGAACCACCCCAACAAAGGACACCGACAAAGAATCAGAGGTAACGTCTATCGAGTCCCTTCCTGCGATCGCTGATGACAGTGCGCTGAACCGCCCCGCATAATCATCGATCAAGCGGTAACAGACGAAGTCCAACGTGCTCTCGGGCGAGAAGAAGTTCTCGTATCCCACCACCAGATCAGCGGAAGTAACATCAATATCCTGCGGGAAGGTATCCAGAGGAAAACGCATGAAGACCCTCCATGCCAATCCCGCACCAAGAAGGGTATCCGGCGAGGGAGCCTCATACGGCTTAAGTATAGTGGCGTCGTGAACAGCGGCGTAGTAATCAGATCCAGCTACGGACGAGAACCTGGTGGTATCATCTGCATCAAAACCGAGGATAAAGGGGGCATAGACCTCCTTCTCGTCAGAACCCAGGTAGCAGAAACCCTCGTTTTCGGGTAAGAGGATCATCCCCTGCTGATATGTCTCAAGCCGGTCGGGATCGAGAATCCACTCAACCGTGTCATCCGCTACCGTGAGTTCTGCCACTAAATCTGACTCATCGAACTCTGCTCCAAGTTCAAGCCACTTGTTGTAGGCATCTGCAAGAACCCACGTGCAACCTATCTCATCCCAATCGGCCGTAACCGGATAGATGCTGAAGGTAACGTCTGAGGAAGCGATTTCATCTGCAGGGTAGCGTCGAAGCAGGAGCTTTACCGAGTCGAATGCAACGATGGAATCAAGGCCGTCTATCGAGATAAGGATACGCGCCTCGGTCAAGTCGTCGCGCCCACCTATGAGTGTTGTCGCCTCACCCAGAGCAATCTGCTTACTGAAGGTTGCAACCGTATCCGGCTCAAGGACAAAATGGTGAACTTCGAGCTCTCCACGTCCAAGCTCATTGAAGCCAAGCGGCCCCTCTTCGCATCCTGCCAGCAAAAGCAAAAAAAACGTTAAAGAAAAAGATTTAATTACTAAACTCTTCCTTGATAGCATCAACAACTCCTTCGCGGACCGTAAAGGATGCAAGCCGTAGGGCGTTAGTGATTGCATGTGCAGAAGAACGACCATGTGAGATGATCACAGAACCTTCTACCCCCAAAAGGATCGCACCGCCCGACTCCTCGTAGTTCAAACCACTTATAAAATCACGGAATACCTTCTTGGAGAACCAACTGCGCCAGCGGTATTTCTTCCCTGTGGTATGCAGGGTAGAAAGCACCGCTTCACCCATACCCTCACATACCTTAAGCAGCACATTGCCGGTGAATCCATCGGTAACTATCACGTCGGCCTTATCGCGAAACACCTCAGAACCCTCAAGATTGCCGATGAAACGAATGGGAGCCTGCTCAAGAAGCCCGTAGGCTTCCTGGGTCAACTGATTGCCCTTGCCGCGTTCATGCCCTACGTTTATTACTCCAACGCGAGGCTGGGGAACGCGAAATATCTTCTCCATAACTATACGCCCCATGACAGCGTAGTTCCTCAACTGCACCGGCTTGGCCTCCACGTTGGCTCCCACGTCCAAAACGAACGTGTGCCCGCTGGGGGTAGGGAATGATGCTCCAAGCGCAGGTCGCTGTATTCCCTTGATCCTTCCCAGGGTAAAGAGGGAGAAGGCCATCACCGCGCCGGTGTTGCCGGCACTTACAAAGGCGTCCACCTCGCCCCTTTTGAGCAGATCGATACCCCTGGCGATGCTTGAGTAGGTTTTGGTTTTAAGGGCCTCGCTGGGAGCCTCATGCATCCCGATTGCCTCCTCGACCTCGACGAGGGCCAGACCCTGCGCTTCGCCTATCTCTTTTTTAAAAGGCTCGAGCGCTTCCCGCAGCCCCAAAAGAACAACCTCAAAATCGGTATCCTCTGCCAGAGCAGCTAACGCACCTTCCACCTCAGAGGACGGGGCGGCGTCGCTGCCCATCGCGTCAAGCGCTACCTTCACTTCTTGGACTTACTCTCCACAACGATAACTTCGTGATCCCCGTAGAATCCGCAGTTAGGACAAACCCGGTGTGGTTGTTTAGGCTCATGGCACTGCGGGCATACGCTCATCGCCGGAGCTTCTAACTTCCAATGCGTGCGACGCTTACGACTACGCGCCTTTGAATGTCTTCTCTTAGGTACGGGCATTTATTTGTTCCTCCTTAAATCTGAACCCCTATGTTAGTGAAAATAGGCCAATTGTCAACACCAGGACCCCTCAGATTCCCCTGCTTGAGCAGTTCAGGTTTGAGCCCAACTCGTCACAATTAAGCTGGTCAAAAGCTGGTCAGAAGTTGGACAAAAGCTGGTCAAAAGTTGGACAAGGACGCGACTGCGTCGCAATTGCAAATATCAAATTTCAAAATGCAAAATGATGGGACGGACACGGAGCGAAGCGGACGCGCAAGCGACGTCTGGGGTAAAAAAACTACCCAAAAGATGGACAAAAACTGGACGAAAGAAGGACAATTTTCCGGGGTCCCCGCGAACTATACTCGAAGAAATATTGTTCCGTCAGGTTTGAGTGCTACTCGTCATCCGCTTTCAATTTAGAAATAATTTTGCTCCGCAAGCGTCGCCCTTCGGAGCACTTTGCATTCTACATTTTGCACTTTGCACCCGCAGAGCGGGCACTCCGCATTTTGATATTTGAAATGGGAGGACACCCTCTCAGGGCGTCCGGGCAGCCTGGAGAGGCTGCCCTCCTATTGCTCGGCCAGCGCTTGCCTGGCAAGGGCAATGTGGCGGTCAGCCTTTTCGATTTCAAGCTTAACCCCAATCTTTACAAAAATTGCCCGCGCCTGCTCGTAGCACTCAAGCGCTTTGCGCGATTCGCCCAGAGTGTTATAAACATTCCCGATGTTGCCGAGTTGGTTGGCCTGACCTTCAAGCCTGCCTATCTTCTCATTAATTTCCAACGCCTTCTGGTGATACTCAAGCGCCTTCTTATTCTCGCCAAGGGTGTAGTAAACATTCCCGATGTTGCCGAGAATACTGGCCTGCACTTCTAAGTTCCCGATTTGCTCAGCTATCTCTAGCGCCTTTTCGTAATACTCAAGCGCCTTCTGCGGTTCGCCAAGGGTGAGGTAGACATTACCAATGTTGCCGAGGTCTGCGGCTTGTCCTTGAATCCACTTGGTTTTTTTATCTATGGCCAAGGCCTCCATGTGCAGGTCTAATGCTTTCTTAGACTCATTTAGGTTGATTTGGTATATTACCCCGGTATTGCCTAACACCTTAGATAATAATTTTTTATCTCTAGTCTTCTCTGCTAATTTGCGTGCTTTATTTTGATAGTCCAAAGCTTTTTGCGTCTCACCCAGTATTCTATAGATGCTTCCGATACGTGTAAGGCGAAGGCCTTGACCTCGGAGAAAGCTAATCTCTTCATCTATCGTAAGAGCGATGTTTTCATATTCCAAGGCCTTGTGAAAATTGCCGAATGTGCGATAAACTATCCCCAAGTTTCCTAGTGCTGCTGCCACAGCGGGTTTGAGATCGGCTTGCTGTGCCATATCTCGCATCCTAATGAAACTCTTCTCGGCATCCCATGTTAGACCGCTGATTCTTTGACATATTCCAATTAGATTTACATAAGCGATGCGTTCACTGGCCTTGGATGCCGACTTAAAGCATTTATTAAATTGTTTTATGGCTTCTGGATATTTGTAGGCTAACATGGCGTGGATGCCATCGTAGAGAAGCAGAACCCTTCTGACCTTAATCTTTACTATGTTTTTAATTAACTCGTCGAGATACGTTTCTATGTCTTCTAAGCCGAATTGTTCTTTTACCTGATCAATTGATTTCGGTATTTCTTTTCTCTTCTTCTTCGCTTCAATAATTTTCCTAATCCAATCAAATAGGTACGCGAGCCCACCTATTCCGCCTATAAAGGTAGCTGCTATTACTAAAATGCGTATTGTTTCTTCACTCATTCTGTGCCTGTCTCCCCCGCAATTTTTCGCTTGGTAATGTCAATATAGTGGTCGGTCTGCTTAATCATATGCTTTGCTCCAATCTTCACAAAAATCTCACGTGCACGCTGATAATACTCAAGCGCCTTGTGCGGCTCGCCAAGGGTGTAGTAGACAAGCCCGATGTTGCC
>SOJW01000044.1 GCA_004375895.1 Candidatus Stahliibacteriota bacterium | reverse complement strand
ATTACTGGATGTTTGCCGCCCTGGGAACTATCTCCGATCGCTGTCCCCTTCTTGACGAAAACCGTCTGATCGTTCGGGTAGGTCTGGACCACATTCGGGCTGGCGAGTGGCCTTCACTTGAGATCTGGCTTGAAGAGATGGGTTTTGAGGCGGAGAGATTGACCGTGTTCGACCTTTACAGTAGGGCTATCTCGGTCTTCTACGCCGCCGAGCCTGAGGAAGGGGTGAGGATTTTGCTCTCCAGGGATCGGGGGTGGCTTCGGGCCCGATACGCCGAGCTTAAAGAACGTGCAATGAAGTGGCAGCGCGGCAAGCAATGGATGATCGAGGAGGCGGAGCGTTCAGCACTTCATATAGGCGGGATGGTCATTTCGGTTTCCGAGGAGATCGGCGAGGCCTACCTGGGCACTACAACTCACGCTTTGCGTGAACGCTATAACCGACCGGCGATTGTTCTCGTTCCAAAAGGAAACCTGTGGCACGCGGAGTGCCGAGGTCTCGAGCAAACCGATCTTCTGGGGTATCTTTCGCAGTTTGAAAGCATCTTCTTGACCTTTGGTGGTCATCGTAAGGCCTGCGGCTTCACCCTCAGACCCGAAAACTTGGAGGAGTTTCTCAGGGCCCTCGAAGCAAATCCCATACAACTGCCCCAATCACAGGATAAAGAGGAGATCGTGTTCGAGCTGGGGATTGAGAAAGACCTTAAGGATTGGGCCCTTCTCGCTCCGTTCGGTGAGGGGAATTGCTCCCCCAGACTGTTGGCGCGAGGGGTCCATATCGAAGAAGCCGGAGAGGGATACCGCGCCGATGGGATCCCCATTTATCTCCCGTTTGCCCTACGTCCTCTTCCTCAGCCTGACGGACGTTTCGATATGGAATACACCGTCAAGGCCGATGGGACGATCAGGGTGTTACGTCTTGTGCCGATAAACTGAGTTCTTGGGGCTGTCGCCAACTAGAAAGAACACCAGCGACACAATGTGATCTAAATCTAGATACCGGTATCCCCTGAGAGGTTAAGCAATGTCGACGAAAAAATAACCCCGGGGGAGTAAAATTATTACCTCCGTTGCTTTAGTTGCACGGAATTAAAGGATAATCCAGCTCCCCTAAGAGTTCCCTTACACTTGTCGTCTCACTCCACCTTCGCAATCTTAACTCCCGTGCGTTCCTCGTTTCGGGCGAAATATGTCCCTGGGATAGATTGGAGATGGCTACTTTGTCATCAATGATAGCGTTCTCGATCACCCGGCCTGAAGGTAGGCGTTTTAACAAGAAGAGAGGCCCTGGTAAAGATCGCTCCATTTAAGTTGGATGGGATGTGCTCCAGAGACAAATGCACAATCTAAGTCACGGCTAAGCTTCTGCTTGTAAAGATAAACATCCACCCTCCGCATCCTTTTGCATCCAGTTATGACTTTATATTCACGCCCTTTCCAGATACTCGCCGGTTTCCGTGTTGACCTTTATCTTGTCGCCTGGCTCGATGAATGACGGCACGTTTACCTTAAGACCTGTGTTGGTTACCGCCGGTTTGAGTTGTGCCTGGGCTGTGGCGTGCTTCAGAGCGGGCTCGGTTTCTACAACCTCCAGCACAACCGCTTTGGGAGACCTCACGCCTATCGCTTTGCCTTCAAAGAAGGAAACCGAGATTACAAGACCTTCGGTAAGGTAGTAACGGTTATCGCCGATTAACTCCGCGTTGATGGCAATCTGCTCGTAGTTTTCCGTGTTCATGAAGTAGTATAGTTCGCCGTCCTCGTAGAGATACTGCATCCGGGTCTCCTCAATGGTGGCTATCTCCACTTTCTCATCCGAGGCGAACCGTCGTTCGGTGGAGAGTCCTGTGCGTAGGTTGCGCAGTTTGAGCTGTATCTTGCCTGATTTGCGAGCGAGGGTGATGTGTCGGCGATCAAGGACCACGTGCGGATCGCCGTCCACAACGATGCAGTTACCGGTTTTAACCTGGGTTGTCGGAATCAAAGGACCTCCCCGGGTTCTACGTTTCGTTCTCTAAGCTTGCGGGAAAAAATTTCACGTATACGCTTGAGCTCGTCGGTGGTTTTTGCCTCGAAGCGCAGGACAAGCACCGGCTGGGTGTTTGAGGCTCGAACAAGTCCCCAGCCCTCTTCAAAGAGGACACGGGCTCCGTCTATGGTTATGGTTTCGTACTCACGTGAGAACTCGTCCTGTAGCGCCTTGATGACCTCGAACTTGCGCTCGTCAGGACAGGGAACGTGAATCTCCGGGGTGTTGATGTAGGAGGGGACTTCGGCAACAAGTTCTGAAAGTGGTCTTTTGCGAAGCTCAAGGAGTTGAAGAAGCCTGAGTGCCCCATACAGGGCGTCGTCGTAACCGAAGAAGCGATCTGCGAAGAAAAGATGTCCGGACATCTCGCCCGCCAACGGAGCCTTCTCATCACGAAGCTTTGCCTTGATAAGCGAGTGGCCTGTCTTATACATAATAGGGTTGCCGCCTCGCTCCCTGATATACTCCACTATGCCCTGGGAGCACTTCACGTCGAAGATTATCTTAGCACCTGGTTGACGCTCAAGCACCTCCGAGGCCAGGATAGCCAGAAGCCTGTCACCGAAGATCAGCCGGCCTTTCTCGTCCATCGCACCGATCCGGTCGCCGTCACCGTCGAAGCCCACTCCTAGATCGGCACCTTGTTCTCTAATTAACTCTCCCAGCTCTTCCATATACTCTGGAACAGTGGGATCGGCAAGATGAACAGGGAAGCGCCCGTCAGGCTCAAGGTTAATGTAGGAGACATCAAGTTCGGGAAACCCTGCAAAAAGCCGCTCAAGCAGTACGCCGGTGGTGCCGTTGCCTGGGTCAATAATTATCCGCCTCGGCTCCTTGAACTCGAAGGCCTTATGCATGAACTCAAGGTAGGCCGGGATCGGGTCAAGTTTTTCTATACTTCCTTGTCCTTCGGCGAAGCGTTCATCCTCGATGCGTTTTTTTAGCTCCTGTATTGCTTCACCGTACAGGCTTCGTTTCGCCTCACAGAGCTTGAACCCGTTCTGATCCTTGGGGTTGTGGCTGCCGGTGATCATCGCCCCGGTATCCAGATCGAAATGGTGCAGGGCGAAGTAGAGCAAAGGGGTGGGTATAACGCCCAGATCCACTACGTTAACGCCTGCTATATTGATTCCTTCTGAGAGATTGTCAAACAGCCTCGGCGAGCTCAACCGGATGTCACGTCCAACAGCGATCCGCATAACCCCGCGCTCGTTCGCCCGTGACGCCAGCGCGCGGCCTATCGATTTTACCGTCTCGGGAGGGAAGTCCCAATCGGCAACACCGCGGATGTCATAGGCACGGAAGATTAAAGGATTTACATCCCCCATCTACATCTCCTTGTTACCTTGCGGGTTACGCTTATGTTGATCTATACCAACTTGCTTCCTTATTGTGCAATTATACCCAGCCACTCCCTTAGAAGGAACTGAACGCGTCCGATAAGAAGCGAAACACGCGACATGACCGTAAGCCCAAACGTGGCTCCGAACCCCAGCATGATGAAGATGATACCGACCTTGGAGACAGGGGAGAGGACACTCTTTTCTTTTCGTGAGAAGAAGAAGTATGCGAGGGTGGTGACTATACCTATAATCAGTATAATCGCCCAGATGCCTGGCCAGGGGTTTCCTGGGGCGAACATCTCAGGAAGCACCAGCGAGGCCTTGGTCTGCTCGAAGATGGTGGCCTGGAAGATGAGCGGGATTGCAATACCCGATCCTAGACCCAGAGCGATTGAGATAGGGATTCGCACCAGCCAGGAGACCTTGGGTATGAGTCGTGTGAAGTACAACAGTCCTATGGCGATGGGGATTATGAGGATGAATCGTCCTTCAACAAACAGGGGGCGCAGCGCGATCTGCCATAGGGCCAGATGCCATATCATGGCCAGACCGTAGCCGAGTGAGAGTCCTACAAATATGTGTTCTGCTATCCTGTAGATCGGGTTGTCACGGTAGAGTATGCTGAAGATGGCAAGTGTGAGAAGCGCTGCTATCCAGACCCAGACGCTTTTTGAGACGGGAAGAAATACGATAGCCAGAACGATCAGTACCACCGCGACTGCCAGGAAAATTACTGTAGGTACCCATTTCTTCATGACTTTCTCCTGGTTGCAAAGTGGCTTATGTTGCCGAGGATCACAAACAGGATGATTACGAGAAGAGAGGCCGAGAGAGCGGGTAGAGCCTGTGTGCCCCGCAAGAAGATGTCCTGATCCTGATAGTACTTATCCTTGACTAACCTCTCATATTCCGCACCTGCTTTCATCCCGGCAAGCATCCCGATGAACTGTTTGGAACCAAGGAAGGGATAGATATCCGCTACCGAGACAGAGGTTACGCCTGTAGCCACCGGGACATCGTAAGGGGTATGAGCGTAGTAGACCCAGTAAACGTAGAAGCTTGATCCGGTGAAATCCATTACAAGTCCTACATCGTCGTAGTTCCGTATGCCTTCCATCACAGGCAGTTCAGACAGCGGTGTGCCCCAATAGTCTGTAGGGAAGACCTGTTCGATGAAGTTGCCCATGCCCAGTATAACTGCAACCGGGCTAGGTTTCCAGCCCAGGATAACGTAGTCTATACCGTATTCCTTGTTATGCTCCTCGGCGAGCCTCGTGAAAACCTCGATGCCAATATCGGTTCCCTGGATGGGAAGGGCCATAACCAGCAGCGGGATGTTTCGAGCGAAGGCGTGTCGGACCACCGCTTCAAGCTGGGGCTTAAGCTCGGGTTCGGTCTGAGGGTCGAAATCAACCGATATCAGGATAGACCTGCGTTTACCGTTTGGGTCTATGTTCTCGATGTGATCAAAGACATCCTTGGTGCGAGGCATTGCACGGACCTTCCCCGGAAGCTTAACCGTAAGGATAAGGGGAATGATTACTACAACGGCCAGAACTATGTAAATAATGCGGCGGTCGATCTTGCCTAGACGTTCCCAGAACTTCATTTCGTACCTCCGAGGTAGCCGCGTTCAATCCCGAGGATGATCTTTAATGATGTAGCGATTCCACCCAGGCTTGCACCGAGTAGGATCCCGCGTTTAGCAGCCATGTTAGGTACTGATAGCAACCACTCTCCTAAGTCGCCAAGGGGAAGCACGTTATAGAAGATAATCGCGAGCATTATCACGAAGGCGGCGACCAGAAGAAGGATGGAAACCAGCGACTTTGCACGGAACGAACGGTAGGCTGCAGAGGCGATGTAGAACGCAAGCACAGAGAACATGGTGGCGCCGAGAGGGATCATCATGTGGGTGAAGAAGTTAGAAAAAAGATATGTGAAGACCGAGATCTGTTGGCCCTGTACGGTTACGGGGATCCAGTTCATGTTTGGAGAGCGTCCGATTAATCCAACCACAGCCATCACCACGAGGGCACCAAGTGCTATGGGGCTGTATGCCCAGCCTTCCTTCTTATGCTTGATCTTGGTGTAGTGGTGGGTGATGAAGCTTGCGAGTCCAATGATGAATGCGAAGCCGCCGATGACCCTCAGCCACTCCAATGCGGTGTTCTTGAAATCCTGGGAGAACTGGTGGGGGATGAAGAACTGGATCATCATCACGATCCCCAAAACCAGGGTTAGAGTGAGTGGTATTCTGCGTTTCATGCTGCCTCCTTAGACCGTGGTGAGGAGTTTCACAGCGAACTCGATCCCAAACATAGCAAGCACAGTGAGCACTATAAGCAATCCAGCGATGGTGGCTTTGCCCCAGTCCTGGCCCTTGATTGTTCCTACAAGGTTGGGTTCCCTGGAAAGGTATGCCGAGGCCGCGTAGAGCTCCTCTCCGATGATGGTGTAGTCGCATGCGGTGATGAAGAATGGCAGCTGTGCAGAGGCGTCGGTGCCCGCGATCTGAATAGCGCCGGAGATGTTACCTGTTTCTGCAAGAAGCAGCGACTCAGCCCAGAACATGCCCAAAAAGAAGTTGGCGGCAGGTTTCTCGCGGAGCATGATACCGTTGACTGCTGCAACGTAGGCGAACTGGCTGGTGGTTATGAAGAATACACTGTCCGGGTTGAAGGCGTCAGGGCGTCCGGCGTCGGAGTAAGCCTCCTTCACGATCTCACGTGCCACGGTGTAGACGATAGGATCCCGGTTTGGCACGATTATGGGTGTGTCGTACTGGGCTGCCTTCTTGGCTATACCTTGCAGGATGTTAAGCGCCGCGATGGTAGCAATGTCACCTATGGTCGAGAGTCCGGGCACGAACAGAATGGGGCGCCCCATCTCTGTGGCACGGCCTACCGCCTCGTCAATGGCCTCCAGACCGGCGATCTTGCGCAGGAAGAGATTTTTACCTCTCTTGGCCTGTGAGATGAAGAACGTGACCAGGGAGAAGAAGAAGATCATAGCAACCAGAACGTTGATCCTCTGTGTATGGAAGAGTTGCGCCGAGGGAGATGCGGCAGCCGAGAGCTCGGAAGGTGCTTGTAAATCTCCACGCACCGCAACTACCTTATATCTGTAAGATAGCCTGTTTTTAAGAAGCTTGCCCTCTGAGTCTTCAATCAAGCCTTGCATCCGTTCTGTCCGCGATTTCGCGTATTCCTCAAGGTCCGCCTCTTCTATGAATGCTATATTAGCGATCATTGACTCCAGCGATGCGATCTCCGCTTCCAGGTTGGCAAGATCCGCCTCAAGTTTCTGCACCCTGTAAACAGTGGTTCCTTGAATCTTTGCCCTGAGCTTCGAGGTCTCTTCGGCCAGGGCCTCTAGCTCTGCCGCCCCAGGGGGGAGATCCTCTTGAACCATAGATTGGAGATCCACCATTCCGGAAGCAAGGGCGTTCACATGCTCTGTAAAGACTTCTGTTTGCTCTGCAGTTATCTCGCCTCTCAAACTATCAATCTTGATTTGAACCCTCTCGGCGTTCCTTTTTGCCGTTTCCATGTCAAGTTCAAATTGCCTGACGGTGTTCCTTCTATACCCCAGTATTATCGCAACAAGATTGTTCTTGATGCCAGGAACAAGGGAATCCGCCTGAGGGAACTTTGCTGCATCTTGCTTCAGCTTTGGCAGTGCCCTCTTGGCACGAGGAAGATTACGTCTCAGGGATGCTATCTCATCCCTGCCATATTCAATCATCCTTGCCAGAAGGTCATTGTTGTCATTCGTACTATCGGCACCGGGCGGCAGGACCTGAATCTGCTTGAATTCCTGCTTACCTTCCACAGCACGATAGAGCACATAGCCGTCCAGGAGAGAATCGTCTGGAGAAAGGTTCCAGCGCAATACAAGCTGGTTCCCAACGTCATTTCGCACGTCCTCCACTTTCACGTTGGCAGGTGGTTGGATCTCCTCTACAATCAACTCCTCAGGTTCCATGAGAACCTTGAGGATGGAGTCGATCGTATAGACCCTCGTGAACATAGAAGACATATGCGCTTCGAGATCCTCTACCTGGTTACCAGTCACCTGTGTGAGCATGGCCTGTAGCGTATCAACCTCTCCGGCTAATACGGCCACGTCCATACCTGGATCGTAGCTACGTTCAGGTGGTGAGACTACCTCCGCCTGGGTTAATAGAAATGGAAGGAGTAAGAAAAACATCAAATGCCACTCCTATTTGAAGGCTTCTTTACATTTGCATGGCTTTGACCCGCACCGCGGGCAGCCTTTTCCGTATCTTTCTCTAGCTTCTTCCTCAAGGTCTATCCCGGCAAGATTTGCCAGGGTGCACAGCCAGGCGAGGACGTCGGCAAACTCCTCCTTTACAGACTTTCTGTCTGCGTACCTGATTGCCCTTGCCAGCTCACCTACCTCCTCAGTGAACCAGATAAAGGTTCGCGGCAGCCCCCGGCGAGAGTCCTTGTGGAAGAACTCTTCCTTTATCAAATCTTGAAACTCACGGACTCCAAGCTTATCTTCCATCGGCGCTTATGATACGGTTCAGGGGCGCGTTGTCAATACCTACGATCCTTCATGAGTTTTAGACGGATTTTAGCTGAACCGGGTTGCAGCTGGAATCCCAAGTCAGCTTGAAAGAAAGGGTATGTTGATGGCGCGCAATACCCTGGGTAACGCGGTTGTGTGCCAGTCGGGTGAAGTATCCGCGTGGGGTGGAGGTAAGTGAGGGCCGACCTTATACCCAACGGTGGCACGCTGAGGTTGGCCCCTACTTAATCCTCAAACCAGAATTGTCAATCCACAGATTTCGCAGATTACACGGATTCAAAAATCTAAATCTGCAACATCTGCGTAATCTGCGGATAGAATATGACGTTGACGTTGCCTCGATTGTCGCTAAAATCAAGCATGTCGCAGAAACGCATCCTTATTACCAACGACGACGGCATAGACGCGCAAGGCATCAAGCTGCTTGAGAGAACCCTGGAGGGGTTGGGTGAGCTTTTCGTGATCGCTCCGTCCCAGGAGCAGTCAGGATCAAGCCACAGCCTGACTATCGGCAAACCGGTGCGCATCATAGAGCGCGATCCGCATCACGTCTCCATCGCAGGCACGCCAACCGACTGCGTGCTTCTGGCCCACCACTCGCTCATGCAGAAGCGGATAGATCTTGTGGTCTCGGGCATCAACATGGGATACAACCTTGCCGACGACGTGCTCTACTCAGGCACGGTTGCCGCCGCCATGGAGGGAAGGCTTCTTCGCTATCCTGCGGTAGCGATATCGACAGACCGTGAGGTTGAAAAACTCACTGCCTCCTCCCTTGAGTTCATGCGCGAGTTTTGTCAGATGGTTCTTGACTGCGCCCGACCCACGTTTGTGAACATCAACGTTCCGCCCGGTGAGCCGAGGGGTGTGCGCGTTACCCGTCTGGGCAAGCGAGTTTACAAGGATGTGGTGCGCCGCACCCAGGATGAAAACGGCGAGTGGCACCTTATCCTTTCGGGCGAGCTATCAAGCATCTCGGTAGAGGGCTCGGATACTGAGGCGTTTGAGGCGGGTTATATCTCGGTGACACCCATGCATCTGGACCTCACAGGTTATGAGGAGATAGACGAGTTGCTTGAGGATCTGAAGACGCTTACCAGCTTCAATTCCCTGAACGCGCAGGATTCTTAAGTATCGTTTTGGGGTCTCCGAGGAGTTGCGTAGCAATTTCTTGGGGCTGTATTATCGTCGGGGTGTCATCTTATGTGGAACTCGACGATGTCCCCGTCGGCCAGCACGTGGTCGCGTGCCACGCGGATGCCTTCGTGCTCAGAGTTCCACAACCGGGCGTATTTTAGTTTTTCCGCGAAGTCCTTGTGAAGATGTGCTGCCGCGTCTAAAAGAACCGCACCCTTCTTGAGGATAACGGGATCGTTCATATCCGGCTCACCGCCCGGGTGCCTGGTGTAGACGCGGACAATCTCCAACCGATCGAAGATCTCGCGGGTAAGTTCCTCAATGCCCATAAGCTGGTCCGCAGCTGTGTATAGAGCCTCAACCTCAAAGTGCGGCATCTGCCCGTCAGGAAGCGCATCGATCTTGGTGGATACCCAGATCACCCTGCGCAGATGGTATCTTTCGATCTCCTGTTTAAGTTCTGCGATCTGCTTTTCCGGATCGTCGACTACAGAGAAGAGCACCAGCACGATGTCCGCGTTGCGGAGTATCCCCCACTGCCATGGTTCGGTGTGCTCTGCGATCATGGGCGGCATGTCCACGAGCTGGAACTGGATGTTCTCGAAAGCAATCATGCCCACCACCGGATGGGAGGTGGAGTATGGCCAGGAGGCGATAACCGATTCCGCACCGGTGAGCGCGTAGAAGAGAGAGGATTTACCCACGTTAGCCGCTCCAAGAAGTCCCACTTGACCCGCGCCCTGCTTGGGTATGTTGAACATCCGCTCTCGCCTTGAGACGGCGGTCTTGGGCTTGCGTTTCATCTCCTTTTCAAGTTGAGATAGTCGTTTCTTCAGGTCGGCGTAGATCTTCTCGGTTCCCTTATGCTTTGGCAGAAGTGCGATCATCTCCTTCAACGCGACGTGCTTCTCCTCGTTGGTGATGACCTCCTTATAGCGCTGCTCTGCCTCCTTATACTGCGGGGTTAGATTTGCCGGCATATATCTCCTCTGCCTCTACTCATTGCGTTAGTATATTTGCAGAGCACATGTCGTCAACTGTTTTGGCGGTTAGACTGGGAGTTCGGTTTGTCTTACAGGCAGAGGCCACTTGCCGAAGAACTCCCTTAACTCGTTGTCTGAAGCTTCCTCGAGGTAAAAAACCTTGGGGAATATCTCCGGAGTGTATTCCAGATCTATGGAGTAGGCAAGCTCGCGTAGCCGGAGCTTTTTCAGGGCAGTTGCCGATACCCTTTGGGCTTTGCCGATGATAGCGTCTATTCTTTGATCTGCAGTAACTACTGCAACATTCCCTTGCCCGTGTTGCTTTACCAGCCATATGCCCATAGCGCCTATTAAGGTATCGGCGACATTAATGGATGTAAACTTCGATTTCTTAGAAGAGCTCTTCGTTCGACGGAAATACTGGTAGTGGTAATCCACAACCGATATTAAATCCGCGGCTATAACGTGATATCGAGACAACTCATACTGTTCGATAATCTTTCCGTTGTGGGTATCCTCGCGGAACATTCTTCTGACTTCATCGTATCTCTTCTTTGAGATGGGCTTACCATGGGGCAGGATTCTTTCGCCAAAACGCCACTTTGCAAATACGGAGTAGGTTTCAACGATACAAAAGTTAGGCACAAATATCCGTATGTTGGCTATCTTGCTCCTGATCGAGTCAATTATGTTCGCTATCCTTTTCGGGGTACTTGTAGAGGTGGATGTTTCAGGCAGGTAGTAGTCTACGATTACGTTCGTATCCAGGAGTAGATACTTGCGTGTTTGCCATCTTGAGGTCGGCATAGTTCAGTCTAGGCTCGCATGAAGGATTGTCAACCCGTAACACTAATCTCGGTGCATACCCCGTAGCACTAATCTCGGTCAAGTTAAGATTTACCTCTTTCTCTTCTTAAGGATATGAAAGAAGGAGGGGGCCGAGGCCCCCTCCAGGGTTGAAGTCTCTTTTATCTCGATAGCTACTTCACGATGACTGCTTTTTGGACAATCTTTGCATCGTCGGTGGTAAGCGAGATGAAGTAGACGCCGTTGGATACCGTGGCACCCTTCTGGTCGCGCCCGTTCCAGTATATCTCGTGCTGGCCGGCGGTGAGATTGCCGTCCACCAGCGTGATCACCTTACGACCGGCAAGATCGAAGACGTCAAGACGGGCATTACCAGCTGTGGGCAGGCTGAAGAGGATAGAACCTTTGCCGGTGAGGAGCTGGGGAGAGACAGATAGATCGAGCGTCAAAGGAGCGACTTTATCTTCCTCGAGCGCTTCGAACTCCATGTGGTCCCATGTTTCCTGACAATCCGCTGCATTGGCCTTGAGATCGGCAAGGTTGTCGCCGGCAAGGAAGGCGAAGGATACCGTGTCTGTTCCACCGACTGGAAGATCGAAGGGACCTGCGGAGGCGACAACTGACCAGTCGGTATCGTTCGGAGCAGAGGCAAAGCTCAACTCACCCTTAATGAACTTAAAGCAGGTTTCTTCATTCCATACGTGATCCGAGCCATTGTAGACATAAACCGGATTCGCCAAAATACTTACGTTAGCCTTAGCACCTTTCAGCAACATGACGCCGACATGCGGGTTGTCATCCGCTGTTTGTTTCATGTAGGCGAGTCGGAGACTCTGATCGGTTCCTGCCATGTTCGCGTTGGGATCGGTTCCCATGTCGTAGTCAGCGATGATTCCTGCATACATCTCCTCTAAGGCTGATGTGTCCGGATTTAGCAGGACGAACTTGAGGATGACGTAGTCCTTGTCCCTCCATGCGTAACCGAACTGTCGTACCGTTAGTCCTTTCCCGGTCTCCCAGTTCCCGTCGTCGTTGTAGGATGCCCGGCTGTCCTGGTCCGAGTATTCGTGACGTCCGATGATTACCCTTCCGTCAGGATCGGTACTTACTACCCAGTCCTTGGCGTTTTTATAGTTGTTGTCGTCGCCGTAGAAGCGGTCATTGATGTAGGTAGGAGAGTTTCCAGCTGCGAAGGTTGCATGGAAGAGCCAGCTCTTGAAATCGTTCTTCGGATAGCGGAAGCCGTCGCCTTCATCGTTGGGCTCATCACCCAGGAATCCAATCGCACCCTGTTTTGACACGGTGAGTTTGACATTACCAACATCATGGCTGACCCAATCGTAAGTCGGCGTACCAATCATCAGTTCGAAGCCTCCCAGATCGCCTGAGAGTTCTGTGGAGGAGAGGCTGAGCTCGAACTCGACCCATGTCTCGACGACAGCGGATGAGGAAACGCTCACGCCGAAACCATCGCCCTCAGCGGAAGAACCGGCGTTGATGGTTCCGTAGCTTGCGCTGTTGTCGGTGATGGTGACGTCGGAGGATGCGCTCGAAAGCGTTGCCGTCACGTTGTGAAGGCTTTCGCTGCCTGCGTTTATAAGCTTGACATAGAGGGTTACGTTTTCGCCCGGATCCATGTTGCCGTCAGGGTTGGACTGGCCGTCGTCGTCCACCATCACATCTTCGATTGAGGCTGACGTGATGAGGTTGCCAAGTTCGCCGGTTACGACAAGGGCAAACGGCTGAGGACCTGCAGGTACGTTGTTTGCATGGACGCGAATCTCCCACTCCCCGGTTTCAGAGGAATCCACGAAGACGTTCTCGACCGGGTTTTTGGTGTCAAAATCGCCGCCTTCCACAGAAACGTTATCACTGAAGTTATTGCCGCGATAGACCTTGCCCGACGGAGATATAACTTCCAGATTAAGATCGTTCACCAGGGCTGGAAAGGCATACAGCTGGCCCGGATAGTCTGTCCAGTTCAGGGTGATTCGAATAGGCTCGCTGCTGCCGGATACATCCACTTTGCCAAGGAACTGGTAACCTGTCGCCAGTCCTTCATCGAAGTCCACGATGGCAAGTTTGCGTAAATCACCGGGGAAGTAAAGCACGTTGTCCAGTTTCGGTCTTCCCCAGCCGACCCTATTGGAAGGGACCCTGTCCTCGATTGAAGGGAAGTCGGTTTCTACCGAGTTGATCATCATTGCCTTGAGAAGAGCGGCCGATGGGTTAAATCCAGATTGAGAGCTGGGACTACCTGAGGGATACCAGCCGTCGGTGAAGTACTGGCGGATAAGGCCAGCGCTGCCTGCCGCAATCGGGGAGGCCATGCTGGTCCCGGACGTTGCAACCTCCGCATCATCGCTGTTTCGCCAGGCAGATGTGATATCTTTGGCAGGTGTTACTAAATCAGGACGAATGCGGCCGTCGTTAGTAGGTCCTTGCGAACTTCCACTCCAGTGGAAGTTCGCTGCGGTGCCGTTCAGGCATCCTCCTACGGCTATGACGTTCTTGGCGTTTGCCGGGGAGCCTGTGTATGTACTCGGGGGATTGTTGCCGGCGGAAAATAGGATTAGATAATCCGGGCGGTTCCACATCGTCTGGTCGGACTCCACGCATCTTTGGTTGTAGGCACGGGTTGAGCTTCCCCATGAGTTTGAGATGATTCGTGCACCGCCTGCGCTGTTGCCGTTGTAGGCAATACTGAGGCTGTACTCAAGGCTTATCGAGGTGATGATTCCTACACCTCCACCGCCTCCATCGAGGAAGAAGATCCTGGCGTCTGGCGCCATGCCGATATTGACGCTTGAGCCTCCTACCGGCTGATCGTTGCCCAGGACCGATCCGGCTGTGTGGGTGCCGTGTCCGATCTCGTCGCCAAATGTTATCTCGGGGACAAACACGGTTTTCTGGTATCCGATGATCTTGCGGTGGGTGGGGTAATTCCCGAAGTCGGTGATAGGCACGGAGGGGTCACGGAAGAAGTTATGGGTTGTGCGAATCCCAGAGTCAAGGGTGGCAAGTATCTGGCCTTCCCCGGTGATGCCTTCGTCCCAGATGCGGCGGGTTTGATTTTCCGTGTCCCAGGTCTGGATAACCCACTGGGCTTGTCCGTTGTAGAGATAGAGTTGACAGAAAGGTTCTACCCATTTAATCTGCGGTTCGCGGACAAGCACGGAGAGTTTCTGGGGGGCAAGCATTATGTGGACGAATGTCTGGAAGTCGGTGGCTTGCCACTCAAGCATCTCCCCTCCGATGGCCTCAACAGCATCGCGGATGGCTTCGCCATCGATGCCTGCATAAAGAGTTACCACCAATTTCTCTGGGATGCCGCCTCCAAGGTCAATCTCAGGGCACAGTTTGTAACCGGGTTCGTAGTTACCTACCCAGCCCACTCCTGGTAGGATCTCTACCTTGGCGCGTGTAGCCTGATCCATCCGAACGATATAGGTGTAGTTAGGCAGGTAGCCCTCGATGCCTACCCCTGCCTGTTCAAGGGCACGGCGTTCGTGCGAGTAGATAGGACCGTCAAACTGAACAAGGTAGGTGCCGATTCCTTCCTGCTCGGCTGAAAGCATGAGGTTTGCAGGAAGTGTCGGTTCCGCATCGCGGGTATCAAGATCGATCCCGCAGGGGAGATGGATCACCGTAGGATCCCTGTAAAGATGGGTTGCCGTTGGTAGCACCTGACCGTCTATCAAAGGTCCTGTCGCGGCCAGGAGGAGAAACGGTAAGAAGAGTAAAGCAAAGGCTTTTCTCATAAGTTGCCTCCTAGGCTAGGGTTAATTCTAATATTTCTCACTGTCCTTCTTTTGGATGCACGTAAACCTTTCATCCTCCTCAGCTGAATTGATGAATCTCGAATCCAGCATTCGTTACCGCCTCTCTTATTTAAGGTGCACGGCCTTGGAGGTGACTTGTTCTCCACAGGTCTTCAACCGCAGGAAGTAGATTCCGCTTGGCAAGGGAACCCTTATCCTGCAGGCCAAAGGAGTATATTTTCTCGCCCTCAGGATGCATGCGTTCATCTATCAAAGTCCTGACTTTGCGTCCTGTCTGGTCGAACATCTCTAAAGTGAGTACTCCCGCGCGGGTTGTATAGAGTTGTACAATCAGTTGCGATGGTTAATTCGGCATCCTTCAAAGTAGAGCGATCGGTTCCTGTGGGTGGGTGATCGAACTTAACGATAAATCTACTGCCGGAGCCCTCCGCCAGGCTGGGAGAAAGGCGGGTATCTATGGTTTCTGAAAGAAGCATCACCAGATGGGAGTTCTCGTAAGGTTCAATCGTTGTCCTCCTTACGAACGGCCCCTCTACACCTGCTCCCATTACAAGAAGAAGTGCTATTATGTTCATGCTGGATACATCTCCATAGCTTCGGCCCATCGGCGAAGTGCGTTTATGCGTTCATTCTTATCCTCCGGCGGCTGGAAAGGTCTGCCTCGGCAGTCTATGATGACTCCTACCTGGCCGCCGGTGATCAGAGCCTCAAGGCTCTTGCCCGAGCCTTCTCCTACGTCGAAGCCGCGTTCGGGATAGAGTTCTACTTTTGCTTTCTCGTCCATGCCTAGCGGTAGCTTTACAAGATCCCCATACCTGAGGGTTAGTTCCTGAAGATTCCCCTTTTGGGGTTTGAAGATGACCTTCAAGCAAGCAGCGCCTTTCTTGCCTTCTCCTGCAGGGGCGATGGCAGTGCCAAGAGGGATAAGGCAGTCTTTTTCAAATACCTCCTGCGCCGCTTTTTCGTTGACCTCGGTGAGGACTCCGAGATGGGGCATCATAAAGATGGAGTCCACAGCCATGCGGGTTATTCCTTCGGGCTGGAAGGCATCGAGCATCAGTATCGCGGCCTGAGAGCGTCGCGGGGAGTGAGAAAGTGCGCCGCCTGATCCCACAATCTGAGAAAGCGACATCATGTCGACCAACGTCTCACCCGAGGTTGTCTGGGAGAAGGCGTCGGCGATTGAGCGTTCCTGCTGAATGCCCTTAAGTCCCACAGCCATACTTCTATGCTGTTCGAGTGCCAGCCTTAAGGCTTCCCTGGCCACCGCGTGTTCCATCTTTAAATCCTCGAGTGTCGCCGGGATGGTGGTTGGACGGATCATCTTGTTGCGGATGCGGTTTCTAAGCTCGGTAACGTCAACCTCGAAAGGGATCCATCGCAGGATGTTTTCGTTCCCCGCCTCCAGCAGCACGTTGGAGATCGAGTAGCTCATCCCCAGGTTGGCGCTTACCGTGCGGTTGAAGACTCGCTCAGGGTTTTCCACCTCTGTAGACTTATCCTGAAATACGCTGAATATGTCCGTTGTCGCTCCCCCTATGTCAACGCCCAGTACGTCGATTCCCTGCCGCTTGCCTATTCTTTCGATGAGAAGCCCAACCGCCCCGGGTGTCGGCATGATGGGTACGTCTGTCCAGGCCATGAGTTTCTTATAGCCGGGTGCGTGAGCCATCACGTGTTCCATGAAGAGATCATGGATCTTGTCGCGGGCCGGCCCCAGGTTTTCACGTTCAAGTACGGGTCGTAGGTTTTCGACAACCACAAGCTCAGTGGCTTCATTAAGTGTATCGAGGATTATCTTACGGGCGTCCTTGTTGCCGGCGTATATGACGGGCAGGCTGTAGGTGGTGCCGAAACGCGGTCTTGGATCGGCCGCACGGATCAACTCTGCTAACTCGGCCACATGTGAGATGGTTCCGCCGTCCACGCCGCCTGAGAGAAGTATCATGTCAGGCCGAAGGTGCCTGATGCGTTCGATCTTCTGGTGGGGCAGCCTGCCGTCGTTGGAGGCGATAACGTCCATCACGATTGCGCCGGCTCCAAGTGCAGCACGTGCAGCACTTTCACCGGTCATGGTCAGAACAACCCCTGCGACCATCATCTGCAGGCCTCCGCCCGCCGATGACGTAGAGATATAAACGTCTACGCCTTCCTTCTTCGACCGGGCCGGCTTGATTATCCTTTCACCGTCGAGGATCTTTTCCCCGGTGAGCTCCTCCACCTCCCTTATGGAGTTTAAGGCCCCACGGGTTACGTCCTCAAAAGGAGCTTCTACCGTCGTGGGTGCCTCACCACGCATCACCAGCCGGTATTCATCCCCTTGCTTCTTGATTAAAATAGCCTTGGTGGTGGTAGACCCACAATCCGTAGCCAGGATTGTTTCTATTTCTTTAAATTTTTTACTTGCTTTTGCCACGTTTTTCCCTCCTTGCTTTCCTCCTCGCTTCCTTGGTTTCTTTTTCTTTCTTCACCCATTCGTTCTCCATCTCTTCGATTTTCTGGATCAGCATCTCGAGGTTTGAGCGTTCCTCGAGGAACGCGGTCATCTCCTCATATACAGGGCTGGATGTAAATGCACCCACCATAGGCGCGAAGAAGACCATGAGCTGGTTCCCCAAAAAGCTCAGCGGTTTGACAGACTCAATCATAAGAATCGCCAATGGCGAAAGGCGAAACCGCACGACCTTCTCGGCAATCTTCGTGCAGAGTTCAGCCTTGCGTTTCTCGGTCAGGTCTGAAGCAAACATCTAGTTCCTTGACTGCTCGCACCTCATCGAGCCGTCCCACCGGGGTGGTCTGAGGTGCTTGACGCAGCATCTCGGGGTTGATTTTGGCTTCTTGCATTATCTGATGGATAGCCTCGGCAAAGCCCTCAAGGGTCTCTACGGTCTCGGTTTCGGTCGGCTCAACCATCAACGCCTCGGAGACGATAAGGGGGAAGTAGATGGTAGGTGCATGATAGCCGTAGTCCAAAAGACGCTTCGCCAGATCGGTGGTTTTTAAATTAAATTTGCGCAGTGCCTTGCCTGATGCTACAAACTCGTGCATGCAGTGTTGGGGATATGGCACCTCTAGAACATCCTCAATAAGGCTTTTTACATAGTTCGCGTTGAGGATTGCGTTTCTGGATACATCTGCTATCCCGGCGGCACCTAGTATCCGGATGTAGGTGTAGGCTTTGACCATCACGAGGAAGTTGCCGTAGAAGGCTTGTAGTTTGCCGATGGAGAGCGGCCGCTCATAGTTCAGATGATAGCCATCGGTTCCCTTCTCTATCACAGGTACAGGCTGGAAGGGTTCAAGTTCCTTCGTTACTCCAACCGGGCCTGATCCCGGTCCTCCGCCGCCGTGCGGCGTAGAAAAGGTCTTGTGCAGATTGAAGTGCATGAGATCAAAGCCCATCTCGACCGGCTTGACTATCCCCATGAGTGCGTTGAGGTTGGCTCCATCAAGGTAGGCAAGGGCACCTGCCGAGTGCACCTTCTCGATCACCTTAGAGATATCGGGCTCGAAGAGTCCCAGGGTGTTGGGGTTGGTGATCATGATGAGTGCTGTATCCGGCGAGAGCTTGCTCTCAAGATCCTCAAGATCAATAAGGCCTTTAGGGTTTGAACGCACGGTTACGGACTCGAAGCCTGAAAGTATTACGCTTGCAGGGTTGGTGCCGTGTGCCGAGTCGGGTATAATGGCCTTGGTTCGATTCTCGTTCTTGTGTTTGAAGTAGGCACGGGTGATAAGGTTTGCGCAAAGCTCCCCCTGCGCGCCTGCCGAGGGCTGGAGGGTTACCGCATCGAATCCCGAGATCTCGGAAAGAAGTTTCTCCAACTCATACATCAACTGAAGCGCTCCCTGAGTTATACTCACCGGTGCCAGGGGATGAAGGTCTGCGAATCCCGCAAGACGGGCAACATCCTCGTTGATCTTTGGGTTGTACTTCATGGTGCACGAGCCAAGGGGGTAGAAGCCCTTGTCCATATGATGGTTGAGGGTGGAAAGGTGCACAAAATGTCTGGCCAGCTCGGGTTCGGCAACCTCGGGTAACAAGGCATCTTGTTTGCGAATATAGCGCTCAGGTATGAACTCCGATATCTTCCTTTCAGGGACATCCAGTTCGCTGAAGCGGAACGCCCTGCGAGTGGACTTTGAGAGATCAAACGAAAGCTCCATTCGTTGATATTAGTCAGAAAGTGCGGATTGTCAACGGGTCTGGAGGTTATGTTGATCCTTGTAAGACCTGATAATGCATAACTTGTATTTCGCAAGGTTATATCTTCGGATTGCCAGGTCTAAATAGTTCAGGGGTCCCCGCTAGGTCGTGAAGCAACCGAGTGGGGTAAGAAAAAAGAGGGTGCCTGGGCACCCTCTTTGAATCTTTGAAAGCCTACATCTTGATCGCCATGCCGCTCATGTTAACCACAGGTATCCAGATAAGCCCTGGGATGATCGGGGCAGGTATGACAGAGGTTCTTATATTGATTACGGCGTTGGCACCCATCCTCTTGGCTTCCTTGGCCAGCTGCTCAAAAAGCAAGTCTTGTGCCTGTGGCCCTATCATGGGATAGAGAGGGGGCAGGATACCGAGACAGCTGAATGCCAGTTTGATGCGCATCGCACTAACCATTCCTACTGGTTCGTAGTCGCCGTCCTTCATGTCGCCGGTTGTCATGAATACGTCTTTCGGTGGGGGGACCTTAGAAACGGCTTGCCACGCGCATCCGCTGAGAGCGATTATTGCAACGAGAGGGATAAGCAAGTGCAACTTTTTCATGCATCCTCCTTTGATGGAGAAGTTTATCCGATTTCTGTAACTTGTCAAGTGTTCGCATTGCCTTACCGGAAATCTACTCGAAATGTTTGAAAGAAGGTATCGTATGACGGCTTCGCAAGGAG
>SOJW01000045.1 GCA_004375895.1 Candidatus Stahliibacteriota bacterium | reverse complement strand
AGCGCGTCTCAACCAGCTCCACATCCTTCCTGGAGTCGGGCCAGGGGTCGGCTGCAAACTCAACTGCGTCCTTGCGAGGATTCATGAGAGAGATGGGAAGCGCGGTCCAGACGCCGAAATGGGACTTGATCTTACGATCTATATTAACGCTTACCCCAAAGATCGGTGCAAGTCTAAGAAAACCCCAGAAGAGGTGTATCTCAGGTGAGAGTTCAAGACCAACGGAAGCACCCAACAGTTCACGGGAGTCTAATGCGGCATCCACGAAAACGTGTGCGTAGAGGTCTTCAAAGAAGATATTTGGGTTCCATATCCCGAACCGCATCACAAGCAGCCGGTGGCGGTATTCAAGGGTAGTGGTAGCAAAGACGGGATCGGTAGTTTCGATCTCCGCATAGCCGCGGATGGGAGCAGGATGGGTGTATGATGCAGGAAGCTGCGCGGAAAGGTCTGCAAAGGTGGAGACATCAGCCAGAAGAAGTCCCCCGGCAAGATCGAAGACCGCCGCAGCACGGGTGAGGAGCCAGGAGCGTTCATCTGGGGAGAAGATGGGTGATTCCCATTGGTGGGATGCGGCAAGACCGAGTCCCCAGAACGGCCAGGAGAAGGACAGGCTGATATTGCTAACCAGAAAACGATTCTGAAGGCTATCTCCCGTAACCAGGAACCCCTCGCCCCAGCGGATGACGTTGAGGCCGCGCCCGGGGCGGTAGTAGATAGGATAGTTGAAGGAGGGATAGATTCGGTAACCATAACCGAGAAACTGACCGGCTGTATCCCACATCGGATTATGCGAGTAGTCTAGATTCAGGCTGAGAGGAGCGAACCGCTGGTTGCTCCAGTTCGCATCCACGGAGTTGGTATTCGTAACAGCGTCGTAACTTACGTTCGCCTGGTAGAAGTTCTCGCCCAGAACGTCCGCACCCAGAAGGAAGATGCCCATATCGAGATTTGTAAGATTCCAGGCATCGTTAAAGCTCGGCCATACGTAAGGTATCCTTGCCCAGGGGCGCAGCAGCGAGAGGTAGGGACGCAACCGCGAGCGGGTCTTGAAGCCCCCGGAGTAGGTCGGGGTCTTCTTGTCCCAGAAGGTAAGACCTTGGGAAAGAGGAGGACGGCTGGGCATATCAGCAAGCCACAACTGAACAGGCACCGAGTAGATGTCGTAACCTTCCGGGTTCAGCCCCAGAAAGACAAGCTCCTCACCAATCAACACCGGGTTCAGTGCATAGCTGGGAGCATCGAACACCTGATGAGTCATGGTTTCGGTATCCAGCACGTATACACCCACCAGACCTTTCGGCCCTTTTGGATTTGCGGCATACAGAAGATTACCTTTTTGGTCAAGCCAGAGGCTGAACTCGCTGTAGTCGGTGCGGGTAAGCTGTTCCCAGGATTTATTATCTGCTGAATATCTCCACAGATCCCAGTTTTCACCCTGCTCGCGCGCCGAGAAGAAGGCGCTGCCGTCTTCACGGATAACAATCTCACCTACAAGCGTATCGCCTTCCCAGAGTTTCTCAGGCTCACCACCTCGAGGAGGTATTCTGAGTAGGGCTGAGCCGAACCCCGGGGTGCGGTCTATGGACAAAAGGAACGAGCCGTCAGGCAGGCGGTCGAACGCCCTAATCCTGCCTGTGTAGAGTTTCTTGCTCCTGCCCGTAGCAAGATCGTAGGAGCGCAGCTCGAAAAGCTCGCCGAAAGCGTTATTCGCGGTGTTGGCAAATCCGCGGCTGAATGTGGATGTGGTGTAGTAGAGGATCCCGTCATGAATCCGCAATGAGTGAACCGAGGTGTTGGGGCGAAGGATAACCTCTTCTTCACCAGTAGAAGGGTCAAGAGCTACGACATCAATATACCATGATGTATTAAGCGCTGCCCGCTTCGCTATGGTGGTTCTTGTATAAAAGATACGCTCCCTGTCTGTGGTCAGTCCTGACACGTACCAACCTTTATCAGTGAGACGACGCGCGGCAGAATCTGCTGGTACCCATGAGACGGCGCGTTTTGCATAATCGGCCTTCCAGTCGGCAAGCAAGGTAGGGAACCTATCCCCGAAAGACTTGTGGGCGGCGCCGTCTATAAAGAAGAAAGGTATGCTCGCCCCGTTCACCCGGTAGAACTCGGCGACCGTCTCTGCCCCCTTCTCATCAACCAGCCACTCGAAGAACGGCCCGCCGTAGGCGTAGATAGAGTTGCCCAAGGGGAACTGGGTGATCGAGCCGTCCATCTCCCAGCGCTTCGGGAACATCCCCTGGGATGTGCGTGTAAGCAGATTGGCGTCAAAAAAACCGCCTTCGAGTCTGCCCTCATAGGGCTCTACCTGGGACTCGTAGTAGACGGTAACACCCTCTATCATCCAGCCGGGGACGAGCGCGTTGGGCAGAACCCACGGGCCGAGGAGGAACTTAAGGAATCTGGGAAATCCATATACAGGCTGGATGGATGAGATATGTGTGTACTCGTGCACCCCCACCGTGCGCATCCAGTCACGGGTTGAAAGATCATATCCGAATGGAGGCGTAGTAAACAAATGAACCTCGTTGCCCACCGGGTTGGCAAACCCGTTAACCCACATGCCCACGTCTTCGATGACCACCCAAACCTTGCCCGGGTTCCAACCGGTAAGGTTGTTGATGTTCTCGCGTTCGGTTTCGATCCAGGCAACGGCGTGACAAGCAGTTTCCTCGTATCCTTGTGGATAAATCAGCCTGAAGTTCTCGCTCTCAAGCACCTGCCAGCGGGTGAAGGCGGAGAGCACCATCGGCAGAAATAAAAAAAACATCAATCTTCTCATGGATTGGATTATAGGATGCATGATCAGAGTGTCAATGTTGACAGGTTAAGTTCTGCAAGTATATTAGTCCAGGTGAAGGAGGAAACATGAAACGCTGCATCCTTTTGATTGCCCTTCTAGGGACGTGTGTGGGAGCGTTGGAGATAACTGTTATGGGTGGAGGGAACTACCAAGCGATGAATCCCGAATATTCACTAGAAGGCACTGGCTGGGGAGCACATGGTGGTCTCCTCGGAGAAGTATCTACCGTGCCTTCTTTCCTGGGAATCAATTTAGGACTTGAAAGCGGGGTTTTATTGCAACAAGCCAACTACCTCTTCATCCCAGCATTACTTGAATATCCTGAACGTTTCGTTCATCAAGCCAACCTGATAATTCCACTACTCCTAAAACTAAAACTTGCCTCCGTGAAAGCGTTTCATTTCCAATGGGGCGTTGGTCCCTCGCTGATCCGCAATGTTTACGGCTGGTGGGAGGATGCAGAAGGCGGTGAAGGTGTCGTAGATAAACAATACTATGAAACCGATTTGGGATTGCAGCTCAAAGGAGAAATCAACATCAGATTGTCTCCAAAACTGTGGCTTAATCCTGCAATCACCAGACAGTTTAACCTAACAGCCAAAGATACGTGGCTCGACAAGGGTCAAAACTGGTTCTTCTCCCTGGGACTGGCCTTGAAACCTTAGGTGATTGTAGGTATACTGAGATAATAATCTACTGGTTGAGATACAAAAAGGAGTTGACATGAAGAAGTTCGTTTTGCTGTTCGCGCTTGTAGTAAGCGTGGCAATGGGTATCGAGGTAACGGGAGTTGTGGGGCTGAACACCCAATCGTGGAACGACGGTAACGACAACATAGGCTCGGGCGTAGGCCTGCACGCAGGTCTCCTGGGAAGCATCGGCATAACCCCGTCTTGCCTGCCGGTATACGTCGGTCTTGAGAGTGGTTTCCTCTACCAGAACGCCAACTACACCTGGGAAGACGCAGGCTTCGATAACGTCAATCTCTCCATCAGCCTCCATAACGTGGTCATACCCATTCTTCTCAAGGGAAACTTCAAGCCCACCAAGAAGCTAAGCTTGGGCGCGGCGCTGGGACCCTCCATAATCATCCACAGCTCCGGCTCATGGGAGTACGATGTCGCAGTTATCCAGTTTGAAGACGAGTTCAACAAGGATAACCTGGCTGCCGATCTCGGCTTTCAGATAAAGGGCGATGTGGGGATAAAGCTTGCGCCCATGCTCTGGCTCAAGCCCTCGGTGACACTACAGCTTAATGGAAATCCTGACAATCCGTTCAACACCGACGAACGTGTGGGTGCCGAAACCGCCTTATTCTTCTCCTTGGAGTTGGCGCTGAAGATATAGAAACGTCCTCCTTTTCTCCTTACGGAGAAAAGATCGGAGGAAATGAACGGGGTCCCCGCGCGGTTACGCAGTAAACGCGTGGGGTAGGAACGCTGCACCCAGAATTCCGGCGCGCTCACCTAACTTCGATTTCACCACCCTCAGCCTGCGGCTCCGAAGCGGCATGGTGTAGTGCCTTAGGGATTCACGGATCGGCTTGATGATAAGATCACCCGCTTTGCTTATACCCCCGTTGACTACAATCACCTCAGGATCAAGAAGTTGCACCACGTTGCCCAGAGCTCTCCCGATTCGCTCACCGGCTTCGGTAAAGATTCTCTGTGCCACCTCATCACCCTCACGCGCGGCCTTGGCCAGAAGCTTTGGGGTAAGCTCCTCCTTTGATGTCAATCGGGCTAAATGGGATCTTTTCTTCATGCGGCGCTTTGCCAAAGCCACCAGGTGTCGAGAACCCACATAGCTCTCCAGGCACCCTCTCAACCCGCAAGCACAGCGAGACCCGTCGGGGTCAAGCGGGGTGTGGCCGAACTCGCCAGCCGCATCGTTTGCCCCAAGGATCAACCTGCCATCGGACACAATCCCACCTCCCACGCCTGTCCCAAGGGTGAAGCAGAAGAGGTGCTCGGTCCCATAGCCCCCGAAGCGGTACTCCCCCCAGGCAATCACGTTGGCGTCGTTGCCCACCGCAACCGGAACCCCGAAGCGTTCATGAAGCATCTCTTTTAAGGGCACGTCCTTCCAACCCACAAGATTCGGGGAAAACCGAACTATCCCCTTATGATGATCTATGAGACCGGCTATCCCCACACCCACCTGTGCAATCGTCTCATCCTTAGCGATGCTTAAAGCTTTTGATGCAATACGTTCCACAAGGCTTTCTGGGCCCTCCCCCATAAGGGTAGAGATACGGCCACGCGCCACGATTCGGCCAGCCTCGTCCACCAACCCCAGGCTGGTGTTCGTGCCCCCCACGTCCACGCCGAGCGAGTTAACCGACATAGGCCTTATAAAGGGCGATGATGCGTCCCTTAAGAGCTTCACCCATGCTCACATCTCGACGCTGCATCACCTTCTCAGCGGTCGAAAGCAACTTCTTTAGCTCGTAAACGTTGGCCTCGCCCCAGGAGAAGGAAGGAATATTCTTCGAACAGAGCCCGCCTCCCAGGATGTTTGCAAATATCCCGATCATCGCACCGGTAGGGATGAGCGTCCCGATCGCGGTCTTGGTGTGATCGCCCATGATGCAGCCGAACTTGACAAGCCCGGTGGAGATGGTCTCTCCACGAAGATTGACCTTGACCTCGGAGTAGTTGTTCTTGAGGTCGGAGTTGGCGGTCATGGCACCCAGATTAACCCACTCGCCCAGATAGGAGTGGCCGATGAATCCCTCGTGGTGCTTGTTGACGTAGGCGTGGAAGATGGAAGCCTCGACCTCGCCGCCGGCACGGCAGCAAGGGCCTAAGACGGTTCCCGCTCTGAGCCTCGCGCTGTCCACGATGGTGTCAGGACCGATATAGCAAGGCCCTTCAATCAGGGTGGGGCCTTTTATAAGTGTGTTACGGGCTACAGTCACCGGCCCTTTCCGGCAGTCGATGACCGCACCTGCTTCGACCCGTGCCCCTTTCTCTAGTCTCAGGGCTGAGCCGTAGACCGTGGCGTGGGGATCAAGCGTACCTTTTGCAAGTTCACCCTCAAAGTCACGCGTGACCTCAAGCTCTAGGGAAGCAAATATCTCCCAGGGATAGAGCATCCGTCTGCCCCCTATCCGGTGTTTGGTTAGATCTGCATCCTCAAGAAACCCCTGAATACTCTCAGCACTTTGATAGCCTGAGAGGGAGTCGGTGCTGAAACCCAGGAGATTTTCGGCTTCATCAACCAGAAGTTCGTCCGAATCGATATATGCCAGCGGTTCGGTAAGCACGCTTCCAGCGGCTATGAAGAGGTGGCGGCCCTCAGGCACCTTGTTGGCATTCCTGGCCAGCTCGGGCCAGCACTCGGAGAGAAGGTCAAGCAGCTCTTCCCGGATGATAACCAGGATATCCTCGCCGAAAAGCCTCTCAAGTTTTTCGCGAAAGCTCAAGGCACCGCAGCGTGTCTCGGTTACGGGTCGAAGCAAAGACAGCGGCTCGAAGTTCTCCCATGAGTCCTCGTAGATGAATATCATGCCCTAGACTAGCGAAGATTAGGAGATTGTCAATAACATGCCACCACACTGAGGCCGATCTTGACATACTCACTTAATAGCCTATTATAAAAATAAGTGGTCTTTTAGCCGAAAAAATTCAGGCTTTGTGCTAAACGCCGGGCGACCGGCAAAAACTAGGAGTTCTATCATGGTTAGGAAGTGTTTAGCTTCTATTCTGGCGGCAGCGATGCTAGCCGTCATCCCTCAGACAATCCAGGCAGGCTGGACGCGTACCTATGGCGGAGATGATTATGACTACGCGTGGTCTGTTCAGCAAACAAGTGACGGAAACTACATCGTCGTAGGAAGCACGTGGTCTTTCGGTGCAGGAAAGAGTGACTGCTGGCTGCTCAAAGTCGACGATAAAGGGGATACCTTATGGGCACGCACCTACGGCGAATCGGAATCAGACTTTGGCCTCTATGTCCAGCAAACCTCGGATGGTGGGTATATAATTACCGGGAGTAAAACATCCGTGAAAGAAGGGGATCAGGACGTCTGGCTGTTCAAGACCGATTCACAAGGAGAACTGCTATGGGAGAAAAGCTATGGCAAAGATGAACATGACTACGCTTGGTGTGTGCAACAGACATCGGAAGGCGGATATATAATAGCTGGAGTAAAGGACTATGCTAAGACAGGCTGTGTTTGCCCCCGTGCCTGGCTACTGAAAACCGACTCACAGGGTGACACCTTGTGGACCAGAAGTTATGGCGGTGACGAGACTTCAGGCGCGGCTTATTATGTCACGGAAACCTCGGATAGCGGTTACGTAGTTGTAGGACAGTTGGCCTTAGATCTCTTCTTGTTCAAGGTCAACTCCGATGGGGATAGCTTATGGACTCACACTCACAGTCGCGGGGATTATCAACACGTCGGTTGCTGTCTGCAAGAGACGCCGGATAAAGGTTTCATAATCACCGGTGTTTCTTTCGCTCCCCCGGAATCTAATGCTAGCAAGGTTTGGTTGCTTAAGACGGATTCCGTGGGTGATACGCTCTGGACACATACCTACGGAGAAGAGAAACTGAACATAGGTGAACACGTAAGCATAACTTCTGACGGCGGCTATATAATCACCGGGGGGAGGGATTACGTCGGGCCTGGATGGGGTGATCTATACCTTATAAAGACCGACTCAGAAGGTGATGAGGAATGGAACAGAACCTATGGCAAAACGGAAGCGGAAACCGATTGGGGGAACTGCGTGCAGCAGACTTCTGACGGAGGATACATCATCGCTGGAGACACCGAATCCTATGGTGCCGGAGCGAGCGATCTATGGCTCATCAAGACGGATTCTTTGGGTTTCGTAGAGACCGTTCAAGAAGAACCAATTGCTGACGCGCCGGCTGACTGGCAGGTGCTCTCCCCCATCGGTCATAGTATAGTGCTGCGATATGAGGACAGACCTCAGGGCTTCTCGGCTTCGGTCTTCGACGCATCGGGTAGAAAGGTGGATGAGATACACGCAAGCCAAGCATCCGGCACGATTATTTGGGGCGACACCCAGACGCCGGGCGTCTATTTCATCCGTTCATCTTCGGATAATACAATGACTACCCGGAAGGTTATCCTGGTAAAATAAGAACTCGGGCCGACCTAAAGGTCGGCCCCTACAGATTCTTCCACCCCACACGTCTGCTACACCCGACGGGGGCGCAGGCGCAGCCGTGCGGGGACCCCGAAACAAAAGGATGGCATTGATCATCCTTGACTTAGAGCCTTCGCTAAGGTAAACTTAAGCTATGACCCGCGGAGTGGAGATCCTCAAGGTGGCCGAGCTTGCCCGTTTAGAACTCAAGTCAGGGGAGAGGCAACGGTTTGGCACTGAGTTCGAGCGGATAACCGCCTACTTCGCACAGTTGCAGAAGTTAAGCCTGGAAGGTGAGATAACGTTTCCCTATCCATGTCCACGTGCGCCCGATAGGCCAAGAGACTACGAGATCAAGGTAGAAAAGCTCTCCGAGTATCTCAAAGACGGATACTTCAAGATCCCTCCACTGCTGGCATGAGTAAATTACCTTCCATAGCCGAACTCATCCTGCTCATCGCCAGAGAGGAACGCAAGGCCACAGAGATCATAGAGGAGATTAAGGGCAATATAGGGAGAAAAGAATCAGAGGCCAATGCCTACATCAACCTATTTTTGGATGAAGCCTTAGCGCAGGCAAAGCAATTAGACGCATCGGGCAGCAAACCGGATGAGGAGAAACCGCTTCAGGGAATCCCGATCGCTATCAAGGATAACATCTGCGTTTCCGGCAAGCCCTGCACCTGTGCATCGAGGATTCTTGAAGGGTTCATCGCTCCCTATGATGCGACGGTGGTTGCCAGACTCAAGGACGCAGGGGCGATCATTGTGGGCAAGACCAACCTTGACGAGTTTGCCATGGGTTCATCGAACGAGAACTCGGCCTACGGCCCGGTTCAGAATCCATTAGATACCGAACGGGTTGCTGGCGGCTCGTCCGGAGGATCGGCCGCAGCGGTGGCGTACGGTGGTGCGGTTGCCGCCCTTGGTTCTGATACCGGCGGCTCGGCCAGGCAGCCTGCGGCGTTCTGCGGACTGGTAGGGTTCAGACCCTCATACGGCAGGGTCTCAAGATACGGACTGGTGGCTTTCGCATCCAGTCTGGACCAGGTGTGTCCTATCACCCGAACGGTCCAGGATGCAGCGCTCATATATTCCATAATCGCCGGTCCTGATCCTTGCGACTCCACCACATATCCTGCCGAGCCTGAGGAGATGGACCTTGCCGGCGAGATACCTGAGGGAATAAAGGTCGGGTTGATCAAGGAGTGTTTTGACGATCTGGAAGACGAAAGGATGGGGGATGCGGTGCTTCGCTCGTTCAGGGAGGCGAGGGTAGAGTTGGTGGAGGTGAGCATACCTCTGGTAAGACTCAGCGTTGCCGGCTACCAGCTTTTGGCCATGGCCGAGGCCTCGTCCAATCTTGCAAGATACGACGGGATCAGATATGGAAGGAGAATCGAAAGGCTGGGCCTGCGTGAGACCTACTTTGCCACGCGTGGCGAGGGGTTTGGAGACGAGGTAACGCGCAGGATACTTATCGGGACGTTCGGACTTTCCGAGGGTTACATCGACGCCTACTACAACACCGCCTTGAGGTACAGAGCAGCGCTGGCCGCCGAATTCGAGGAAGCTTTCAAGAAAGTGGACTTCCTCCTCTCCCCCACCGCGCCCACACCTGCGTTCAAGCTGGGAGAGAAGATCCGAGACCCACTGGCCATGTATCTTTCTGATATCTTCACCGCACCCGCGGCCCTGGCAGCTTTGCCTGCGATCTCGATACCTGCCCCGGATAAGGTGGACGGCCTGCCCGTGGGGATTCAGATCACAGCCCCCCGCTTTGCGGACGCAAAACTTCTGGAGTTTGCCCATGCAGTCGAAAGACTATGAGATAATAATAGGGCTGGAGGTTCACGCCCAGCTTGCCACCCGATCCAAGATGTTCTGCCGGTGCGAGGTGGACGTGGACGCAGCCCCAAACACCAAGGTGTGTCCGATCTGCCTGGGGCTGCCGGGAATCCTGCCGCAGACCAATGATCAAGCAATCAAGCTGGGGATTCGGGCCGCCCTTGCCCTGGGCTGCAGTGTGAACCTTGAGAGCCGCTGGGCGCGCAAACACTACTTCTCGCCCGATCTGCCCAAGGGATACCAGATCACCCAGTACGAGCACCCTCTGGCCACTGGAGGAGCACTGGAGCTTCCGGGAATGGATAAAAAGGTAAGGATTCGCAGACTGCATCTTGAGGAGGACGCGGGCAAGCTGGTGCATTCTTCACGCGAGACCCTGGTTGATTTCAACCGCTGCGGGGTGCCTCTGGCTGAGATCGTAACCGAACCGGACATCTCGAGTGTCGAGGAAGCGGACACCTATCTCAAGGAACTTAGATTGGTGCTTAGATCGCTTGGCGTCTCGGACGCTGAGATGGAGCGCGGGCACTTTCGATGCGAGCCGAACATCAGCGTTCGCCCCAGGGGCCAGGAGAAGCTGGGGGTGCGCTCGGAGATCAAGAATCTCAACAGCTTCAAGGCGGTGCGCGAGGGGATCGAGCGGGCGGTGAAAGACCAGATAGAGTGGTTGGAGCAAGGTGAGAAGATAGTGCAGACAACCTATCTATGGGACGAGAAGCTAAGAGAACTCAAACCTATGCGTGCCAAGGAGACCGCGGCCGACTACAGATATTTCCCAGAGCCCGACCTGCCGCCATTGATCCTTGCCGGATCGGAGATTGCCGAGATCAAATCAACCCTACCTGATCTTCCTGCGGTCAAGCGCAAGAAGCTGATCGAGGCGGGACTCTCAGAGCAGGACGCCGCAGTTCTTGTCGCCGAGCCTGAATGGGAGGAATACTTCAAGGGGTTGCTTGTTGAGGCGAGTGCTTCCATCAAAGAGGCATCGACCTGGCTCCTGAACGAGGCGCGGGGCATCATGGCCGAACGCAAGGAGACGCTTGCCGAGTTCAAGGTGCCGGTAAAGGAGTTGGCTTCACTCATTAAGTTGTTGAGGGATGGCAAGCTTACCCGCCCCGCGGCCAAGGACCTGCTTGCCGCCATGGCTGATAAGGGAAGAGGGGCAGCCGAGCTTATGGAGGAACTTGATCTGGGGAGCGTTTCAGACGAGGGACTTCTTGAGGAGACGGCAAGGAAGGTAATCGAGGAGAATCCGGATGTGGTGGATCGTTATCATAAAGGAAAGACCGGTGTGTTGGGGTTCCTTGTGGGCCAGTGCATGAAAAAGCTGCGCGGCAAGGCCGACCCCAACGCCGTCCGGGAGATACTTTTGAAATCACTGCAGGAAAGTAAATGAACCCTAGATCTTAAGGAGGATCAAGTGACCCGCTACCAGAAGGGTATTCAGACCATAATCCATGACTGTCTCGGAACAAGTAAGGGAGAGCGGGCGATAGTTATCTGCGACAAACCCAAACGGAAGATAGGCGCAGACCTCTTTGATGCATTAGTCGGTGCCGGAGCCGAAGCGATTCTCTGCGAGATAATACCGCGCAAGCAGCACTCCGAGGAGCCTCCTAAGTATGTGGCCGATCTCTTGAGATCGGCGGACGTATTCCTGGTGCCGACATCCAAGTCAATGACGCACACCCAGGCGCGGCGCAAGGCGGTCGCCAACGGTGCGCGCGGCGCGACCCTGCCAGACGTTACCGAGGAGATGATCGTACGAACCATGAGTGCGGACTACGCCGAGATCCACAAGCGCACCTTAAAGCTCGCCAGGATACTTGCCGGAGCAAAAAGGATTCACATCACCACCAAGAAGGGCACCGATGTGGAGATAGTGACTGAAGGAAGGAAATTCTGGCTGGATACCGGTGTGCTTACCAAACCCGGTGCGTTCTCCAACCTCCCTGCAGGAGAAGCATATATCGCAACTCTGGAGGGCAAAAGTTCAGGGGTCGTTGTATTTGACGCCAGCTTCGCAGGGATCGGAATGCTATCTGCGCCGATCACCATCCAGATCGAGAGGGGACGTGCAGCGAAGATCAAGGGTGATAAAGGTAAGCTCAGACGCATGTTGGACGCGGCAGGTTCCAAAGGCCGCAACCTGGCAGAGCTTGGTATAGGTACAAACGAGCGGGCCCGCATCACCGGCAACGTGCTCGAGGACGAGAAGGTGATGGGCACCATCCATCTTGCCTTCGGGGATAACTCAACCTTCGGTGGAAAGGTCAAGGTTGACGTGCACCTCGACGGGCTGATACTTAAGCCCACCGTGGTAGCGGACGGCCGCGAGATCATGAAGAATGGTCGCCTACTCGCTTAGGCTGCTTGCGCTCCTGCTACTTCTGGGAGCAGGAGAGGGCCGCATACGACGCATCCGGTTCAAGGGGAACCACCACTTCTCCAACTCAAGGCTCAGCAACATACTCTATACCAGCCGCAATGAACTGTATAGCCCCCCCATGGTTGCAGCTGACTCGTCAGAACTGGTAAGATTCTACCGCAATCAAGGTTTCCCTTGGGCTGAGATTAAACCGGAATACAATAAGTCCAAAAACAAGCTCATCTACTATGTCAAGGAAGGTGGAAGGCTCAAGATCAAAAGCATCAGGATCATAGGAGCCTCGGCAAGCGACGAAAATGCTATCCTTGCGAAGATTCCCCTCAAGAAAAAATCTCCGTTTACACTGTTTGGACAACAGGAAACCGAGCGCATCATCAAACGTTACTACAAGGACCGCAGCTACCCATACGTGGTGGTTAATATGGATACCACAACGCAGGGGACCGAGATAGAACTAACCTTGAGTGTGGTTCCTGGAAAGCGTGCGTGGATCTCAAGCATCAGCTTCAGCGGTGTTGCCCCATCGGCGGTAAATCCAGACTTTCTCCTGCGTACAACCAGACTAAAAGCGGGTGAGCGCTACTCGGCCGCAAGGCTTGACCGAGCCAGTCGGCTTCTCTACTCAACCAGTCTGTTCTCGCGTGTCAGGATGAACCTTCTAACGGTCTCCTCCGGACGCGAGGATTCCCTTGATGTAGTCTTCCAACTTACCCCGACCAAGACGCACGCCGTGCTTGTAGGCGGCGGTGTTCAGACGGCTGAGAATGAGTTCATACCTGACAGGCTTCTTCTTTCCCTCGGTTGGGAGCATCTCAATATCTTCCACCGCGGCGTAACCTTATCAAGCGAGGTAACCCTAAGCCCGACCTTCCGAGGCGACTACGAGACTGGTTTTGAGATACGCAACCGCTATCCAAACATTCTGCCTTGGGGACTGGCACTTGCCCTTTCACCCTACTGGAAGCACCGCCTTAACCGCGACACGATTAACATCTTTACTCACATCCTGGGGGGAGAAGCGGGGATCGAGAAGGATTTCTCTGATAAACTGAGGGTGGGTCTCTCGGCGCAGGCCAAACAAGTTTGGCAAATCCCTAAAAACTTACCATTTGATGAAACCGGTTCAACCAACTTCCTGCGTTTCTCTCTTATCTATGATAGCCGCGATGACTTCTTCAATCCCAATAGTGGGGTGTTCTTTTCCCCCTATGCGGACTGGGCGGGTAGGCCTTTCGGTGGTGATAACGACTTTGTGCGGTTTAACGCCGAGTTCCGCAACTACCTTGCTTTACCCTTTGACGCCGTCCTTGCCTGGAGGCTTCGTGGTGGTTTGATCGCTCCGCATTCAGGGATGAGATACGAGGATATATCTTTATTCGAGAAGTTCACCCTTGGGGGCTCGGGCACTGTTCGTGCCCTCTCAGACCGTGCCCTTGGCCCTGATTCAATCCTGGTTAACTTTCGACCCAACCCGCCTGATCCTGTGACAGGAGAAGTAGATACCACTTGGTTTTTTGACCACTATGGAACCCTCCTGCTCCTTTACTCCTTCGAGCTGCGCACACCGTATATGTTCAACAACCTGATAGGCTTTGCTTTCTTCATGGACGTAGGGATGTGCGCACGTGATGGTGACAACATCCGTGATGAAGACCGTGCCTGGGGACCTGGCGCAGGGATTCGTATAAACACCCCCATAGGGCCGGTGCGTATCGACTACGCCAAGAACGCCCTGACGCCCTACTCGTGGGAACCCCGAGAGATCGGGAGGATCGAACTTGGCTTTCTTCAAGCGTTTTAGGCTTCGTCGGGGAGAGCGTCATCCTGCTCTGCGCCCCTGGCGGAAATGGATGCGCTTTTTGATAATCGCCGTGGTCTCCCTCATAGGTATGGTAGCTATGGCCTACTTCCTTAGAATCCCGCTACGCGACGACATCATCCGGCAGCTCTTGAGGATCGCTGAAGAGCAAGGCGTCTGGGTTGACTACGATGCTGTGTGGGGCGACCTCTTCGGCGGAATCAACTTCTCTCATCTTAGTGTAATTCAGGATGCAGATCATCACTTTCAGGCGGATCGCGTGCATCTATCCTATCGCCTTATCCCTTACCTGCTTGAAAAACGCATTGACATAAGCTCGGTGCGGTTAATCCGGCCGTGCGTGCGCTGGGTGTTGCCTTTAGAAAAGAGGAAGGAACCTGAACCGCTCGATCCTGGCTTCTCGCTTGACCTGGCTTCATTTCACATCCGCAGCGGTCGTGTGGAACTGGCAGATGCCTTGATGGTTGAAGGAATCCAGCTCGACATGAGCTTACACGTGCGTCCGCACCGGATCAATGGACGCCTGCGCCGCGTCTCTGCCCTCCTAGAGTTGAACGGCGAGGAACGGCTGCGCCTGCGTTCGGCCAAGACCAACTTCTCCTATACAGCACCTGACACCGTTCATCTGGACGATCTGCTCCTGCTTACCCAGCACTCCAAGCTAAGGGGTGAGATACATATTGAAGGGCCAAGTTGGGATGTGTGGTTTAGGGAAGCCAGTATTGATCTTTCCGAGATTGATCCCCAAACGCTTGAAGGCCGCCTTGCCGCCCAGGGCAGGGTGGGAGAAGACAGCACAGGTTTTTGGGGGGGATTCACGCTCGACCTTGAGGGTGCGAGGGTCGGCGAGTTCAGCCTCGCGGATGTGAATATGGCACTAGGGGGAGAGGGGGGAAACTTCGAGATCTCACTCTCCGCAAGCGATCCTAGCCTGGGAAGGATAACGAGTGCGGGCACTATGCGGTTGGAAAGGGAGGGCGTAAGTGTTGATCTTGCTATTGAAGAAGTTGAGCTTTTCCCTGCCTCCGGCTGGCCTGTGAGCTTCAAGGGCAAAGTAACCGCGGGCTACAGCTTGCAGGAAAAGGAGGGGGAGATCAAGGGTACGCTGGAGGAGATAGGTATCCACACGATGCGTTGGGAGCACTGCCGTTTCGACGCTGCGTTTGCTGGAGAAACAATCAGGCTGCGTGAGTTCCTGCTAACGCAGGGGTTCGCACGTATCCAGGCTGAGGGGGTGTTCTCCCCAGACACAATTACAGGCTCGGTGGGTATCCAGAGCTTCCAGATGGCAAGCCTGGGTGAACTCAACCCTCTTGGTGCACCAGCCGAGGTGGACGCAGAGCTGGAGGTTGAAGGGGATAAAGACGCTCCAAAAATCTCAGGTATTGTTCTTGTCCGCTCTGATGAGGCGTTCTTTGAAAAGATAGAAGCGAATCTTGCATCCTTCGATCCCTTGAGCTTCGCCGGGACAGCAACCCTTGACGTGGGAGGAGTCACCGGAGTTGTGAAAGAAAAGATTGACCTTAAGGCCACTATCGAAGACGGTTTCCTTGAGGCCGCTGCATCCGCCGGTCCTGATATGTCTTTAACAACCAAGGGCTTAATAACACTTGACCTGAAGCAAAAGATCTACGAATACGGCTGTGAAAAACTTACGTTGGTCATCTCAGCGGATACAATCGAGAACCGCTTCCCCTTTGTTCTGGGTCAGGCTGCAGACTCCATCTATCTAAGCCCTACATTCCTCTTCGTGGGCGCGGGCGAGCTCGCTACCGCAGGCTCGTGGCGAGCGGGTGCGCTGCCACGCTGGGAGCTTTCTTTATACGATGTTGATCTTTCTACCATCGGCAGGATCTTTAATCTCCCCCAAGACGCGCGCGGTCTCATATGGGGACAGATAGCAAGTCGTGGAGAAACTGAGAACCGAACCATACATATTGACCTCGGTGCTAGCGATCTGCACGTAGCAAATATTGAAGCCGACAGCCTGAGTTTTACAGGCATTCTCGATACCTCAAAACTTGAGTTCGATGCGGCTTTTATCCTCGGACAAGGTCATTCCACTGCCAGAGGTTACCTATACTACAACCTGAAGGACAGTATACCCATACAATCTTTCGATGTCCATGCACATCTCGATAACATCGGGGTCTGGCCATTTGAGTTCATCAAGGATATAGTAGAGGTACGGACCGGAGAGATCACTGGCGAGCTCCACGCATCAGGGACACTTGAGAACCCGGACCTTGAGGGGTGGGTAAACGTTCGCAACGCTGAGGTTTACGTACCGATAATTGACCTTACCAGTGAACGCCTCGACGCTGATATCCTATTCAGCAACGGGAAGGTGATAGTTGATCGTCTCGACGCAAATGTAGGGGCAGGTAGTATCGAGGGTCGAGGGGATTACACCCTGTTTACCGAACCCTATCCGTTCTTCTTCGGGTTTCGTGTACGGGACGTAGTATTCTCACCCGATAGACATATCTCAGCTGTCTGCAGTGGGAACCTGACCCTGGAAGGGGCTTATATAACCCCACTTATGATAGACGGCAAGTTGACACTTAAGGAAGCCCTCGTCACTTACGGACTCGGTGACGAGATCCGCGTAACCTCACCGGCTGCCCCTGCGCCCGACCCGTCCAAGCCCCCTCCGCCTCCAACCTACATCAACCTGGCGATCAAGGGAGAAAAGAATATCTGGATACGCAACAACGACATGGACATCGAGGTGATACCAGATCTTGAGATCACAGTACGGGATGCCCCGATGCCTCAGATAATCGGGGAGTTGCGGGTAAGACGCGGTAGCGTCTACTATCTTGACCATCAGTTCCGACTTGACCCGGCCCGAAGCAAGATCACCTTCCCCCCCACAGAGGAACTCGATCCGGAATTCGACATATGGGCATCGAAGCGGACGAACGAGATTGACTCAAGCCGTGGTAAACCAGAAGTTGTAGAAATTACCCTGCACATGGCAGGCACCCTTACCGAACCGATACTTGAGTTCTTCTCCGATCCACCGATCTGGTCGGAGTCTGAGATTCTCTCATACCTGCACCTCAATCTTGCCACCGCGTTTGTACAGGGTGTGGTAAGGAACGTAACCAGCCCGATTCAAAACTGGGCTCGCCTTGATGTCTTCTCAATCGAGGACTTCGCAATGCAGGACGTGCCGACCAAGGTAACCTTTGGCAAGTACATAAGCGACAAGTTGTTCGCCTCCTACACCGTAGCCATTTCTCAGCGTGTGCCAGGCGAGAACCAACACCAGTTCAGGGTTGAGTATGACGTGGGAAAGAACCAGGACATCATCCTTGAACGAGACGAAGATGGTGCGCACAACCTGCGTTACCAGATAAAGCTGCGCTACTGATGATAATCCATGCGGCGGTTCTGGGCCGTCCTGTTGATACCCTGCGCTATCGCGGTGATGCCTCCCTTGCCCCGGGTGATCTGGTGCGTGTGTCTTTAGGCACGGAGCGTGTCCCGGCTTGCGTGGTCGCAACCGAAGAGGGCAACCAGCAAGGGCTTAAGGAGGTAGAGGAACTTCTTGTTACCAATCTATTCCCGCAGATACTCCTGGAGCTGGCTGAACACGTCGCTGGTGAGCATCTTGGCTTCCTAGGCGAGGCGTTAGGTTTAATCTTGCCGAGGGATATAATGATGCCGCCGAAACGCAAGGTAAAGAAACCAGAGAGCGAAAAAGACCAAAGAAGGCTCCGCATGCGGGCGGATGAGAGCCGGATACTTCAGGCGTTCAAGAAATCATCAAAGCCGATGCTTGTCCACTCCCCGGCAGACTACACCGCGCTTCTTGTCGAGCTTATACGCGATGTTATGAGTAGAGGTAGGGGGGTGCTCCTTATCTTCCCTGACGAGCCAAGCCTTGCGCGTTTCCATGAAAGGCTCTCAGCATATCTGCCGCTTGCACTCTATCATTCCGAGATGGGACAGGGCGAGCGCAGAAGGGTATGGCACGGGGTAAGGCAAGGACGCCTACCTCTGGTTGCAGGACTGCGCTCCGCGGTGCTCTTGCCGTTTACAAATCCTGGATTAATAGTGGCCTCAGACGAGGAGTCGGACTCGCACCGCGTGCGCTCGCACCATCTGCACTACAACGCCCGGGACCTGGCGGTTTTCCGTGCAGAAAAGGAGGGTGCTCGCGTTCTGCTCTTCTCACTTACCCCCTCCCTTGAGACATCCCATAAGGCCCGAAGCGGCAGGCTCTTATGGATAGAGCGCCGGGTTGCACAGCACGGCAAGGCCCTTATCGTTGACATGAAGAAGGAGGAGGAAGGGACTGCCCTTTCCAAACCGCTGCTCGCGGAACTGAAGGCGGCGAGTGGTCGAGGGATGCAGGCGCTCCTGCTTCTGAATCGCCTGGGGCTGGCCGCAAGGCTCCTGTGCCTTGACTGCGGGCACGTGCCTACCTGTCCTTCATGCGACATGCCGTTCAAGTTCTTAAAAAAAGGCGCAGCTCTGGTGTGCCCTATCTGTCACAATGAGATTCCCGCGCCCGAGCACTGCCCTGAGTGCGGGGGTGCACGCTGGCAAAGCCTCTCCTTTGGCCTTGAGAGTCTGGACAGGGAACTTAAGCGATGCTTCCCCCACGATAGACTCTTAAAGATAACCGCCGAGCACAGGCCGATTATTGAAGACGCACAGCAAGCGAAGATCATATACGGAACGAGCGCCGTCCTGGAGTACCTGCCTCCGAAGGTTCAGGTGGCCGCGTTGCTCTCCTGGGACGCGGAGCGAAGCCGGGCAGACTTCAGGGCGGCGGAGCGTGCGTTCCGTAACGTTGCCTACCTGCGCAGGATACTGACGTCGAGCGCTCAGAGTCGACTCGTCATACAGACGTTCAGGCCGCGCAACCGGCTTCTTTTGTGGGCACTTAAAGGGGATTACGAGGCGTTCTTTCAAAGCGAGGTGCGAAGACGAAGGGAACTGGGATACCCGCCTTATCGGAGGCTGCTTCTGTTCGAGCGAGGGCTAACCAAATCGTCCTGGGATGCGGAAAAGCTTCTGGAGACTATCAAACACGAGGGGGTCGAAGCCTTGGGCCCTTACCGGGGCCGAAGGGGCAGGAGCCGTATTCTGGTGAAGTTACGCCGCGACCTTAAGCCTGCTGATCTAATCCACGCCCGCACCCTGCTGCGCTCCGGCTGGCAAGCCGAGGTTGACCCGACCGAGATACTCTAACTACATCATCACCTCCCCCTTGACGGGGGAGGATAAAGGAGGGGGTGATGGCTTCACTCTTTATTGACAACCCAAAGAAATTCCGTATTATTGAGTATGCCAAAGAAGGCGGAGGAGAAACAAGAATTGCGCACCGGCGTAATCTACTGCGGTGACAACCTGGATGTGATGGAGCGCCTGCCCTCGGAGTCCATTGATCTCATTTACATCGACCCTCCTTTCTTTTCCAACCGTCACTACGAGGTCATATGGGGCAACGGTGCTGAACTGCGCGCATTCGCTGACCGCTGGAAGGGTGGAATTGAAGTATACGTAGGCTGGATGAAAGACCGTCTTTTTGAAATGCACAGGCTCTTAAAGCCCACTGGTTCTATCTACGTCCACCTTGACTGGCACGCGGTGCACTACATCAAGTGCGAGATGGACGACATCTTCGGAATGGGAAACTTCCGTACCGAGATTGTGTGGTGGTATGGAGGGGGAGGAGCGAGCAAAAGACGATGGGCTGGTTCACATGATACTATTCTCTTCTATACAAAAACGAACAAATGGACCTTTAATGTAGATGCGGTAAGAGAATCTTACAAGATTGAATGGACGAGGGGACAAAAAAGGGCTGATGGTTCGGAGAGAACATTAAAGAAAGGGAAATTACCCGATGATGTTTGGCGGATGCATAGCTTAATGCCTTGGGCAAAGGAGCGCCTCCATTATCCCACTCAAAAACCCGAAAAGTTGCTTGAACGTATCATTAAAGCGTCCTCTAACGAAGGTGACATAGTTGCTGACTTCTTCTGCGGGTGCGGCACAACTCTTGCTGTAGCTGAGCGACTTGGACGGCGTTGGATAGGCTGTGATGTTTCCCCCAAAGCTTGCCAGCTTATGCGTCGTCGCATCTCAAAGCTCATCAAGGAGGATCGAGATATAAAGATAATAGGAATGCCGCATGATATTGATGAACTTAAGGCGATGAACCCCTTTGAATTTCAGAACTACACCATTGTTGATATGCTGTATGGTACATGCTCGCGCACCAAATCCGCAGACTATGGAGTAGACGGGCACGATCATCTCACCCACAATCCTGTACAAGTCAAGCAGTCTGAGCACGTGGGCAGACCGGTGGTGCAGAAATTCCACTCCGCCGTCCGCAGAGAAAAGCGTAAAAAGGGAATCATCGTCGCCTTCTCTTTTGCTAAAACCGCCTACGAGGAGGCCGCGCGCATCAAGCTCGATGAGGGGATTGAGATAGAACTCCGAACCGTCCAGGAACTGATCGCCGACTACTACCGTCGCATGGGCCAGAAATAATATCCCACAAAAAGGCCGACCTGGCAAGGATCAGCCTCATTGGGTTCTAAATTAGCGTTATTCTTCTTCCCAGCCTTCTTCTATCCTGTCTTCTCCTACCTTCTCGTATCCTATAAAGAAGTTAATGCCTACGATGGGTGTGGGGGGGTAGAAGCCGTCGACGTACACGTCATCGTAAGTGCCCTGGGCCTCCCACGCAGCATCAGTCTCAAGCGGCACCAGGTAGCGGGCCTTTGCCTCAAGTCCCACCACTACGCGGCTTTCGAACTTCCAGTAGTAAGCGAGTCCAACACCGGCAGCAAGGGAGAAGTTATTATAGTCATAAGACCACCCCTCGCCGTCGCCGTCCTCGGGTGAGCCGAAGCCTGCTCCAATCTCCGAGAGCCTGAGGTGAATGTTATAGTCACCCATCCCGATAACCGGCCTTAAGCGCAGGTGGTCTGAGAGGTCTACGATGTAGCCGAACTCAGCGAGATTGATATCGTGGCGGAACGTGGCCTTGTAGTCGCTGCCCGAGGTGGTCTGCCAGGAGTAGGAATCCCCTCCGCCGAGGGTGAAGTTCCATAGCCGGATAACGATAGGAGTGGCGATGCCGATCTGATAACGGGGAATGGAAGCAACGTTGTACTCAGAAAGCGCTGAATGTACCGGGTCCATATTGGTCAGGGTGCCGGCGATACCCGGGCCGCCGTAGATACCCCAGTTCAGGCCGAACCCCACGGCTGCCAGCAAGCAAATAGCAAATAGCAAGTATAATGCGCTTCATGATACTACCACTCCTCCCACTCGTCGTCATTCGTTTCAACCCGGGAGCTGCCGCCGAAGACAACACCTACGGAGACGAAGGGACCATCCATGTTGAAGCTCACTGCATCCTTATCTATGGAGTAGCCGTGTTCGTCCCACCAGTCGGAGTCATAGATTGGGTAGAGATAGCCGCCCTTTACGTTCAGCCCACCGAAAGCGGTCTTGCGCTCATTGGCAGGGAAAAGAAGTGTTATCTCGGCTGCGGCACCTACGTTGAGGAACCCCTTGCCCGCGTCGTAGCTTTCGTCGTCTGCAAAGAACTCGTCGTTGTCGGTTCCCTCGTCAGTCGGTGATCCAAAACCGCCTCCTGCGCGGTAACGGCCGATGTGCAGACCCAGACCGCCGCCGCCTATCTGCAGCACCGGTCCGATTAGAACTATATCCGCGATGTTGAAGCGGTAGCCGAACTCGCCGTAGCCCATTCCGTAGCCCATGATGACCTTACAGCTGTCGCCTGTGGCTTCCTTAAAGAAGCCCGCGCCCCAGCCGCCTACCGAGAAGCCCTCTACAAAGCCTTTACCCTGGCCGCCAATGAGAAACATCGGTCCGGAGAACTCGGGGCCGCGCGAGCCGCCAAAGAAGGTGTCGTTGTAACGGGCAAGCTCGGCGTTGAGCCCCTCGAAGTTCGGCATCATCCCTATTACCATCGGGCCGCCGAACCCGCCTGCCTGGACGGCAAACGCCGCCACGACAGCTGCCAGTACGATTACTATGGCACGTTTCATCTTCAGCCTCCTTAAGGGTTTACGTACCTTGATCCAATATCCTTAATCCTTAAAGCCTCTCCTCCACCGGAGGCTTTTATGTGAGATTAAGACGAATTCTACCCCTTAAGGTTGCGAAAGTCAACTGCCCAAAACTGCCACAACTCGTCAGGTTTGAGTGCAACTCGTCGCAAAAAAGCTGGTCAAAAGATGGTCAAAAGCTGGTCAAAAGGTGGACAAAAGTTGGACAAAATGGGGCGATTTTGGGGTATTTTTGAGGGTTTTGGGGGTAAATCCCCTCCCCCTTACCCCCTCCACCAGGGAGGGGGAGTTAATGGATCAGGATCACCTTGTGAGTGGTAGCTGACGCGTCACCCTCAACCCTGACGAAGTAGACACCACTGGCGAGTGCCCCGCGTCCTCGTGAATGAACGGTATGGGGTGTTAAGGAGTCAAAACGTAGGGGCCGGTTTTTAAACCGGCCCGAATATTATGATCGGGCCGACCTGAAGGTCGGCCCCTACGAGTTCCAACCCTCACCCTTAATCCCTCCACCGAGGAGGGGGAAACCTCAATCGTCGCAAGTTCCCCTTCCCTTGTGGAAGGGGTCGGCAACTCGCAGAGTTGACGGGGGAAGGGGGATCGGACCAGGGGCTTAAGCCCCTGGTCTGCCTTCGACATAACGTCCTCATGATAGCTCTGCGATCTTTTCTGTGCAACAGAAAAGGAGCATATCGAGTGTGGATATTTCAGGCGAGATGCGCTTCCTAACCCCAGATCGGTCAATATCTGCGTGACTTAGGGTTATCCACAAGTTATCAACATGTAATCCACAGGGGGCAGGAACAATATCTATACATAAATAGTAGGCGCGTTTGTGGCCCAGTTAAATTGTAGATTTTAACTCGCAACCCGCTGTAATACAGAGAGTTATACTGTTACGGGCAATTGACCCTTAACCTACTTGACAAGCGCGCTTAATCCGCCTAAACTACTGTGAAGGAGGACGAAGAATGAACAAAGCCGGTCCTGCAAAGATTCGTAAAAGAGACGGTCGAGTTGTTGATTTTGACACGGAAAAGATAACCAACGCCATCTTCAAGGCGGCCCAGGCAGTTGGCGGTGAGAACCGGGAGCTGGCCGAGACCCTGGCCCAGCGTGTGGTTGACGAACTTATAAAGCACCACGGGGATACTGCCGTCCCCACTGTGGAAGAGGTTCAGGATATTGTAGAGACGGTTCTTATCCGCTCCGGTCACGCCAAGACCGCGAAGGCGTACATCCTTTATCGTCGCAAGCGCGCCGAGCTGCGCGAGGCCAAGCAGTTCTTTGTAGGCATCCAGGACGACCTCAAGCTTTCGCTGAACGCCTTGAAGGTTCTTGAGCGCCGTTACCTTTTAAAGAACGAGGAGGGTGAAGTTCACGAGACGCCCGCCCAATTATTCAAGCGTGTGGCTCGAGCAATCGCCGCGCCCGACGAACGCTACGGCGGCGACGTTGCACGCACCGAGGAACGCTTCTACAACCTCATGACCTCCTTCGAGTTCATGCCAAACTCACCCACGCTCATGAACGCCGGCACCGAGTTGGGTCAGCTTGCCGCATGCTTCGTTTTGCCGGTCGACGACGAGATGGAGCGGATATTCGAGTCGGTAAAGCACGCGGCGATCATCCACAAAACGGGCGGCGGGACCGGGTTCAGCTTCTCACGCATACGCCCTAAGAACGATATGGTCCATTCTACCGGTGGGATCGCCTCGGGTCCGGTTTCGTTCATGCGGGTCTTTGACGTGGCCACAGAGGTCATCAAGCAGGGCGGCAGACGCCGCGGCGCAAACATGGGCATACTCCGGGTCGATCACCCCGATATCCTTGAGTTCATCACCTGCAAGGAGTCGGAAGGGATCCTTGCCAACTTCAACATCTCGGTCGGGGTCACCGAGGAGTTTATGCACGCGGTTCAAGGCGACGAAAACTACAGCCTAAAAAACCCCCGTACCAGCAAGGAGACAGGCCGTTTGCGCGCCAAGGACGTTTTTAACCTCATGGTCACCATGGCCTGGCGGACCGGCGACCCGGGCATCATCTTCCTTGACCGCATCAACCACGACAACCCCACGCCAAGCCTAGGCTCCATCGAGGCCACCAACCCCTGCGGTGAGCAGCCGCTCCTGCCATACGAGGCGTGCAACCTGGGTTCGGTGAACCTTTCAAAGATGGTCACCGATCACCAGGTGGACTACGATCACCTGCGTAAAACGATCCATACCGCAATTCACTTCCTTGACAACGTTATAGACGCCGGCCGCTATCCGTTGCCTGAGATAGACGAGATGGTGAGGCGCAACCGCAAGATCGGTCTTGGCGTGATGGGTTGGGCCGACATGCTGTTCTCGCTCGCAATCCCCTACGACTCCGATGAGGCGCTCGGTCTGGCCGAGCAGGTTATTGGCTTCATTCAGACCGAGGCGGTCAAGGCATCCCAGGGGCTTGCAAATAGCCGCGGAGCGTTCCCAAGCTTCCCCGACTCTACCTTTGCCCGCCGGGGCGAGGCACCTCGCCGAAACGCAACACTTACCACCATCGCACCAACAGGCACCATCTCCATCATTGCAGGATGTTCCTCAGGAATCGAGCCTATCTTCGCCATTAGCTTCATCCGCAACGTGATGGACAACACAGAACTCCTGGAGGTAAATCCTGTCTTCGAGAGGCTGGCGCGCGAGATGGGCTTCTACAACGAAGGACTCATAAAGGAGATAGCACGTCACGGCACGGTGGCCAAGATACCCAAGATTCCGGACTCGGTCAAACGCATCTTCGTTACCGCCCACGACATCAATCCCAGCTGGCACGTGAAGATGCAGGCCGCGTTTCAGAAACACACCGACAACGCGGTATCAAAGACCGTAAACCTGCCCAATCACGCAACCCCCATGGACGTGGCCGACGTGTACATGCTTGCCTACCGGTTGGGGTGCAAGGGCGTTACCGTGTACCGCGACGGTTCCAAATCCTCACAGGTTTTAAACATCGGTTCGGTGAACCGTGAGCAGCTGCCTGCAGCCAACAGAGCCGCGCAGGAACTCTCCGAATACCGCTTCGCGGACCGGATGATCACCGTAGGCTCGGAGTTCACGGCCGGCTGCAACAGGTGCAACTCCTAACACGCTAAGTTAAAGATAGCTTGACACTTAAGGGCCGACCGCAAGGTCGCCCCTTTGCTTTTGGTGCCACGTTTCGTGCGAAATTTGCCGCGAACTCGTCAGGTTTGAGTGCCACTCGTCACAATTAAGTGGGACAAAAGCTGGTCAAAAGGTGGTCAGAAGTTGGTCAAAAGATGGACAAGAACGCGACTTCGTCGCGAATGCAAATATCAAATTTCAAAATGATGGGGCGGGGACGTCTGGGGTGAAAAAAAGCTGGTCAAAAGGTGGCCAAAAACTAGCCGAAACCTCCCCCTTGACGGGGGAGGGCAGGGTGGGGGTGATCACCCTCCCCTTTATCCCCTACCCTATGGGATACAAAGTATCCCAAGGGGCACGCTGTCCCGTCAAGGGAGGGGTATTTGTGATACTGGTATAGGGTGCCCTCTCCGCACCCTTTTGAGGACCCCGCAGGGAAAGGGGGAGACAACGGGTTTAAACCAATTGTAAGTTGTCATTACGAGGAGTTCTTAGGTGGGTGCTATGAGATTGCTTTCTGCGTTCGCCCTTCGGAGCTTCGTCGCTACGCTCCTCGCAACGACAAAAAAGGGCGGGCCGACCTCAAGGTCGGCCACTACGATCTTGCAGGGGATTGCCGTATTGTCAGAGGGGTAGACTGTGGTTTACGAAATTCCCTGAGCCGTGGTGGAATGGGGCCAAAAAACCACGTAAAATCAGCTAAATGACACAGTTACTGACACAGTTGAAAAGGTGCTCGGAGAAACACAGCCCAAACACAGAGGGCTAAACCCGTTGGGGTAGATAAGGGAGTGGTGCAATTCTGGTGCAGAAGCTTAGAAGACAAGTAGGGCAAGGTGACAACTGCCCCCTGATTTACTCTAGTAGTCTAGGGTTATTGAAGGCTTCTGTCGTAGCCTAGAGTTAAGCAGTTACAAATCCCACTCCCAAGTTTGCTCACCGTCTGTAACTATGAATTTCTTAAAATGAAGCCACCGAAGATCCTCGATAAGCTCAGAAGGCCTTTCTGAAGGGAGTTCCTTGGGAATCCTGGTTCCTACCACCATAACTCCTATCAATGAATTCACTTCGTCTTCCGTTATGCCAGGTATTTCAAGCTTCAAGGTTGTGTCTTCTAGACCTGACGTAGTAGCGGCCCCTATTATACCAACTTGAGGTGGGTCGAGGCCTGCACGATACGCGGCTAGAGAATCTAGAGACGAAACACGAGGAAGTTCTTCTCTTTCGTAATCAGCGGTATACTTCCTGCGAAGATAAACATCTTTGTCTAAGGAGACAGCATACTTGAATTCAGCCAGACTATTGACCGCCTCCTTCCAGATAGAAATGAACTCTTGTCGTTCCTGGAGTGCTTCTTCCTCTTCGTCTTCGTCGTCAAATGGACCCATTTTCACGTCCTCAACCATCTTAAGGGCTTCTTCAAAATACCCTATGATAGTAGGGACGTATTGTGAGTTCTTGGCTCTTCCAATGACAACGCCTCCTCTCGGGATTATCCTTACAAGTGAGTATTCTTCGAGAGATTCAAAGGTTTCAAGCCATTTTAGAACTTTTGACATGTCAACGTAGCCATGCCCTTGGTTATAGTTAAAGAAATCGATTGTCCTCTCAAGATTGACCACAAGAGACGGGATATAATCATCGTCAGAGACAGTTTTGACTCTAGTAATGTCATAGTCAAGCTCGCTGGCAAACGTCAGTAGGACTGTTGTCACCAGAAGCAGGGCTATCTTTCTCATGTTATATCCTCCTTTCATTTGCTGTTTTGATCCCCTTCCGTCTTCTCCCTAATGGTTTCCTGATGGTTGTGTGTTGACAACTCCTAGTAATCAAACGAACGAGTCCCGGAAGGCTCACTCCAGTAGTGATGTTCGTCTTCAGCATAGACACGCCAGTAGTAAGTGGTGCCAGCATCTAAATCCGCAGACGTCAACACCACAAAAGGATATGGGCTTGACTCTACCCGTTCAACAAAAAACCCATTGAAGAGGATGTTCTCAGAGACTTGCACGTAATAGCCCTTAGCTCCAGGAACCGCTTCCCAGACAAGCTCTACACGAGTAGACGCTATCTCCTCACCATATGATGGGGAAATCAACTCAGGCGCTTTAGGCCCTCGACACCCAATCCCAATCAATCCGATTAGGACTAGGGGTAGTAATGCCGTTCGTTTCATTGCCGCTCCTTTTTGTTATTCCTCTTTTCTATTGTAAACAGAGAATACCCTATGTCAAGAAAGGCTCCTCCGCCAGGATTCATACTACAGCCAGCGCTTTATCCTGAAGAAGATAACCATAACCCCGGCCACCAGAGCCATAAACCCCAGAGCGACCCAGTAGCCCCACGTCTGGACGAACGATTTTGGTCACGTCCGCGTTGAAATCCATTAGTGAGTTAACTCCTTGAGCCCCACGTTGCAGGCGAGCTCTACAGCGAGAAGGTAAAGGAGTTCTTGACCACCTATCTGAAGCAGTAATTGCAGATCTTTAAAGGGATAGAGGCGAGTTCGGAGTAACTCGCCTCTATTGAAGTTTTATCTTGCTGATAAAACTTCTAAAAGCTTCGAGCGGGTTATAAGAACCCGCCCGAAGCTTAAGTATCGGGGCGACTGGATTTGAACCAGCGACCCCTAGCACCCCAAGCTAGTGCGCTATCCGATCTGCGCCACGCCCCGATCGAGCAGCGGCCTTCTCTCTTGAGTGCAAAACCGCCCGATTGCGATTATAAGGTAAGGAGTTACCGCTGTCAAGCTCAGAGACCCAGCGGCGTCGCTTGTGCCCCCGTTGGGTGCGAAGCGAGGAGGTGGGGTGGCTTGACAAGAACGAAACTCGGCTTAAGCTTCCTTCCAGAGGCAAAAGTGAAGCTAGTTCATCTTATTCAGCCTAATAGGGTCTTTCTTGACCTTAAGGCGAAGAACCTGGAAGAAGCGATAAGGCTACTTGTACCGCTCGTGGTTAGAGATGAGCCTAGAGTAAATGAGAAGAGAGTGATTGATGAGGTCCTGGAACGAGAGCGCCTTGTCTCAACCATCGTGGGAAGGGGATTTGCCCTTCCGCACGCCCGCTCCGATGAGGTATCCGAGCTTACCATAGGTGTGGGTATCTTCCCTGAAGGGCTCAAAGATCCTACCCCTGACGGCAAGCCGGTTAAGGTGGTCTTTTTGCTCCTTGAGCCTAAACGGGTCTCCAAGTTCTATCTGAAGACCTTAGGGGTGCTTGCTCGTCTGGCCAGGATTGAGGGTATCGTGCACAAGCTGGTTGCCGCTAAAGACCCTGAGCAATACATAGATACGATCAAAGAGACCAACCTGGTGGTCACCGAACGTCTGTGCGCCGGAGACATAGCCCGAAGCATCGAACCGGCGCGGCTTGGGATGAGCGTAAAGCAGGTTGCCGATCTCTTCTTCCGCAATGAGACCCTCACCTTGCCTGTCGTCGACGCAGAGGAAAAGGTGGTGGGGGTTGTTCGCTGCGTCGATCTCCTGGGAGCGGCTATGCCCGAATACGCTCGCATGATCGGCGGCCTGAGGTTCCTATCCGAGTTCGAGCCATTTGACCGATTCCTGCACGATGAAGACCGCATGCCGGTGGATTCGGTTCTGACAAAAGATTATATCAAGGTGGAGGAAGATGCATCCATTGTTGAGGTAACCAGCCTTCTTTTGCATCACAAGGAGAACGCCCTGGTGGTCACCAAAGAAGGGAACTACCTTGGGATGGTCTCATTGCGTGACATCATAACCAAGGTGATGCGCACTTAAGACCGATGTCTTCACAAGCCTGGATTGCCGCCGCAATCTTTATCGCAAGCTATATCGCCATAGCTACGGAGAAAATCGATCGCACCATCATAGCGCTCCTCGGGGCGGCTCTGATGTTAATAATAGGGCTTATAGATCAATCCAACGCCTTCAGGCATATAGACCTCAACGTTATCTTCCTACTGGCAGGGATGATGATCATCGTGAACATCGTCAAGCGCTCAGGGCTCTTCGAGTGGCTTGCGCTTTCCACCGCAAAGGTGACGGGAGGAAAACCAATCCTACTGCTCATTACCCTGTCGCTGATTACGGCATTCACCTCCGCATTTTTGGACAACGTTACCACCATGATGCTTATGGCTCCTATGACCCTTCTGATAGCGGACGCGCTGCGCATAGACCCGGTGCCCCTGTTGATTTCTGAAACCATGGCCTCCAACATCGGTGGCACCGCTACCCTTATAGGTGATCCGCCCAACCTGCTGGTCGGAAGTGCGGCTAATCTGAGCTTCCTTGATTTCCTTACGAATATGGCACCGTTGGTTCTGATCATACTGGTGGTTTTCACACTTATGGGAACCGGTCTGTTTGGAAAGTCCCTTCGCAGAACCCCCCCCAACGTCGCGGCCCTGGCATCACTGCAGCCCCGCAAGGCCATAAAGGACAGGTATCTGCTCTGGAAGTCGGTGGGTGTGCTGGCGGTCGTTTTCATGGGGTTTATACTTCACGAGATGCTTAACATCTACCCCGCCACCGTGGCCCTGGGGGGTGCGGCACTTCTGCTCCTCTTGTCCCAGCTTCCCCCAAAGAAACAAAAGATAGACCCTGTTGAGACCCTGCTCGCCGAGATAGACTGGCCCACCCTGTTCTTCTTCATAGGGATGTTCATAATGATAGCAGGGCTTCAGGCAACCGGGGTCATCGGTGTGATCTTGAACCTCCTGACCTCACTTACCGGCAGCAACGTACTCTTCGCATCGATGGTAATAATGTGGGGTGCGGCAATTCTGACGATGGTTACCTCGGCGGTGCCTTTTGTGCTTGCGATGATCCCTGTTATCGGCGGGCTCGCCGCCCAGGGTGTTCAGCCGATCGAGCCTTTGTGGTGGTCGCTTGCGCTGGGTGCGTGCCTTGGAGCAAACGGGACGATGATCGGAAGCGCTGCCAACATGGTTGTTGCAGGCATCTCCAACCGCTCAGGGCACCGCATAACCTTCGGCAACTTCACACGCAAGGGTCTACCTGTTACCTTCGCTTCCCTGATTCTTGCAAGCCTCTACGTCTGGCTGCGCTACTTCATCCTGGCGGGCTCCTAGAGAGATGCCGCGAGATTCGGTTATGGAATGTAATCACTTACTGATCCCATGAGCACTCAAGCCTGGGCAGCCGTCGCTATATTCATCGCCAGTTACATAGCGATTGCTACCGATAAGATCGACCGCTCCATGGTTGCCATAATCGGCGCCACCCTTATGCTGGCCGTAGGGATCCTGGATCAGGAAATCGCCTTTGCCAGTATTGATCTAAACGTGATCTTACTTCTTGCCGGGATGATGATCATGGTAAACATCATCAAACGTTCGGGACTTTTTGAGTGGCTTGCCATCTCCACCGCCAAGGCTACCGGAGGTCGCCCAATACTTCTCTTGATTGCGCTTCCCCTGATTACAGCCATCACCTCCGCTTTCCTGGACAACGTAACAACCATGATACTTATCGCCCCCATAACCCTGGTGGTTGCCAGAACCCTACGCCTCGATCCGGTGCCGCTCCTGCTTGCGGAAACAATGGCCTCAAACATCGGGGGAACCGCTACCCTGGTGGGCGATCCTCCCCACATGCTGATAGGAAGTGCGGCAAACCTGAGTTTCCTTGATTTTCTTAAGCACATGGGCCCAATCGTCGTTATAATCCTCGTGATCTTCGTTGTTATAGCCAACTTGACTTTCGGCCGCGCGCTTCGGAAAGTCACCTCTCACGTCGCCGGACTCGCATCGCTGTCTCCCAAAAAGGCGATAAAAGACTCCTATCTTCTGTGGAAGTCAGTAGTGGTGCTTGCAATTGTGTTCACGCTGTTTGTGCTTCATGAGACCCTGGGAATGAAACCCGCCACTGTGGCCCTTATAGGCGCATCTCTGCTACTCATCCTCTCCCAGCTGCCTCCCCGGCAAGGCAAGATGGACTCCATGGGGATACTCTTAGCCGAGATAGACTGGTCCACCCTTTTCTTCTTTATAGGGATGTTCATAATGGTCGCAGGGCTGCGGGCAACCGGTGTGATTGAGGCTATCGCGAATCTGGTGGTGAATCTTACCAGCAGCCATCCCCTTTTAACCGCGATGGTAGTCCTATGGGGGTCGGCTTTTATGACCATGATCCTCTCGGCCGTCCCATTCGTTGTGGCGATGATTCCGGTAATCCAGTCCCTTGCCGCCCAGGGAGTAGGCCCTGTGGAGCCTTTGTGGTGGGCGCTTTCTTTGGGTGCGGCCCTCGGAGCGAACGGCACCTTCATCGGCTCCGCCGCAAACATGGTGGTGATCGGAATCTCCACACGATCGGGTCATCCTATAACCTTCACGAACTTCACAAAAAAAGGGCTGCCGATTACAATAGTTTCACTTATTCTGGCAAGCCTTTACGTCTGGCTGCGCTACTTTTAATGCTCCTTTGCCCTGCGGGCACGTGTGCCCTGAAAGGCTAAAAGATCGCTGGAATAATCTGAGCAAGACGACCGTTAGGCCATCCCTGCAGACAGGAATCCAACCTTACTGGAGGGTGCGGGTTACGGGTTACGTGTTACGGGGGTTACGGGTTGACTGGGTCACATAGCGTCCTATAATCCAGTAAAACAAGGAGGATCGCTTGAAGAAGATTGCACTCATAACTTTGGCCGCGTTGCTGGTTGTGTCCCTGGGGTGTTATTATGCGGACGAGGCGTCGGAGACGGCGACCGAAACTTACGCAGCCGACCTCTACAATCGGGTCGAGATAGAGACTGAAAACGGCGAGATAACCTCCTCGGTAAGCTCCGACTCTCTGATTACGATAACCCTTACCAGGTGGGTCACCGGCCCCTCGGCAAAAGCCCATCTGGATGATATAGATGTCTCGGTTACCAAGGATACCGTGAACGGCACCCTCCGTGTCTCTGTCACAATCCCAACCAGCACTGTGCGAAACTACGGCTGTGACGTTGACATTGAACTGCCCGAATCACTGTATGTGGATCTTGAGACCTCAAACGGCAAGATAAGGGCCGCAGGCCACCAGAACGGACTGCGCCTCGTGACATCCAACGGCAGGATAGACATCGCCAAAACCGCCGGGGATGCCGAGCTTGAAACCTCGAACGGAGCCATACAGGTGGATAGACATACAGGAGACATCGCCGGCGAAACCGCGAACGGTGAGGTGACGGCGGACGTAATTATGCCTGTAAAGGATGGAACCTGCAGGTTCATCTCCGCCAATGGTGCCATTACAGTAGCGGTGCCTGATTCGGTCTCGGCAAACATCTATCTCAAGGCCTCCAACGGCGAGATAAGTGTTGATGCTGACCTCCACACACAAGGGGACTACAACTCTGACGAAGACATCTACGAAAGCACGATGGGCGACGCATCCGGGGAGATCTACCTTGAGACCGCCAACAAAGACGTAACCCTGAAAAAATTAAAGTAAACCACCTAAAGATAGTTAAAGAGGTTCCATAAGGGGCCTCTTTTCTTATTAATTAGATGGTTGCAAAATCCCCCTGGAAGAATATAGTGACAGGTGCAACGATCCGTTATCCTGAGACCTGCTTCGCCTCAAGATGCACCCCAGGCGGCAGTACTCTTTTACTCAACCGGCCCGGCGGCGTTCAACCTCGCCTTCGGTTATCAAGATAAGGCGATCTCCATAATCCGTAGACTATTTGCCAAGCCGGGCAACCCGATGAGCTTTGAGCACACCACGGTCGCGGAACTGAAAGGACAGGTTATAGGGATCCTGACCGTCGCCGACCGCACGATCGAGGCTCGAACCCGGCCACGGATGGGAGCCGAACTTTTGAGGATCTGCGGCCCACTACCCCTTCTGGCCAGACTACCGATCCATCTTCGCCTGCAACGCCTGACACGGCTGGCCCGGGACGGAGAACTTTGCATCGAAGACATCGCGGTTGCCCCTCAGGTGAGAGGAAAGGGGATCGGTCACCTGCTTATGCAGGAAGCCGAACTCATTGCAGGACAACGAGGTTATCGCCTGCTCTCCCTCTACGTGCTGAAAGACAACTTCCAGGCCATCGACTTCTACCGCAGGCTCGGATACCTGTGTGAAGAAAAAAGGGCCGATGCGTGGCTGGCAAGACGCTTTGGATTCAGAGGATTCTTACGCATGGTTAAACCGACTGAGCAGGTCGCCGATAAATTTCAATAGGTTAAAGGTTAACCTGATTAATTTTTAACCTGACTTACATTTGTGACCTTGGAATGCTTGACAAGCCGGCGAAAAATCGTTACTATCCAAATCGGTTGGGGCTATTGCGTGTCTGAAGGTAGGTGTTTGGAAGACAGTGTAAGTGAATCCTGGAGGCGAGCTTGCCTGAAAACAGCTCGGCAAGCTGGCAGGCTGACTAAGTTAGGAGAACTCAGATGGGCAACGATTATTTCAAACCTACGGAGTACAGGTTAAGGTGTCTTGCCTGCGGCAAGGAGTTCACCGAGGACAATCACCTTCTTGTCTGTGACGCCGACCACGGGCCGGCGTTTCTACGTGCGGAGTACGGGGAAAAACAACTCACGGTACACGAAGAGGCCTCTGGTATGTTTCGTTTCGGAGACTGGCTGCCTCTGCGTCGCCCTATAGAAAACTCGGCTTTGCCGGTGGCATACAAAAGCGAAGGGCTTGCATCTCATCTGGGACTCTCAAACCTCTGGATAGTGTTCTCAGGCTACTGGCCGGAACGAAGTGCGGACATGCGCACCTGCACCTTCAAGGAACAGGAGGCCCCGCCGGTCTGCTCGCGCCTTGCATCCAACGATAAAACTCTTGTGCTCGCCTCGGCAGGCAACACCTCAAGGGCTTTCGCAGAGATCTGTTCTGCCAACGACATCCCTCTCCTGATGGTTGTCCACGAGGCGGGACTGGGCTGCATGTGGTCAACAAAACCTTTCTCAGATTCGGTCAAGCTGGTTGCTGTAACTGGCGACGCCGACTACTTTGACGCAATTCATCTTTCCGGTATGATCGCCTCCCTGCCAGGATACGTTCCCGAAGGCGGGGCAAAGAACGTGGCGCGCCGTGATGGGATGGGAACGTCGGTGCTTGCCGCGGTAACTACAGCGGGCCGTATTCCTGATCACTACTTCCAGTCGGTGGGTTCGGGCACAGGAGGGATTTCGGCTTGGGAGGCTGCCGAACGTCTGCGTGCCGACGGCCGTTTCGGTAACGTAGGGATGAAGCTTCACCTTGTGCAGAACCACCCCTTCACCCCGATGACAGACGCATGGAACCACGGCTCACGCGAGCTTTTACCCATGGACGAGGCGGAGGCCAGACGGCGGATATCCCAGATCAACGCCCACGTTTTGTCCAACCGCAGACCGCCCTACTCGGTTAAAGGTGGGGTCTACGATGCGCTTGCCGACACCGGCGGTCATATGTACTCGGTGACCAACGCGGAAGCACAACTAGCCGCCTGGTTCTTCGAAGAGACGGAGGGCATCGACCTTACCCCTGCGGCGGCCGTGGCTGCAGGAGCGCTGAAGAAAGCAATCGAGCGAAAGACGGTTAAAACATACGATATGGTGCTCTTGAACGTCACCGGCGGCGGCCAGAAACGTCTCTTTGCCGAACATGAGATCCACAGGCTCGAACCTCACATAACCCTGCGGCGCGATGAGATCTCGGAAGAGGCCGTCCAAAGGCTGTTTGCCTAAGGGGCTGGTTTCGGTAAAATACACCAACCTCGGTCGCAGCCGGTTGGGGTTGATCTTAAGGATTTCAGAGCTTAAGGAAGGAAGTAAATGAGAGATCTTTTTGCAAAATGCGGTGAGGAAGGCGGTTACTTTTCTGCTTTACGCATGCAGCGTGACCGCTACTTTACGCTGCCCATTCTTGAGGGGATGCCCGGCCCTCACATGGTCTTTCAGGGTCGCAAGGTTATCCAATGGGCGATCAACAACTACCTTGGACTGGTGGGTCGTCCTGAACTTATCGAGACCGCACGCGAGGCCGCGGCCCGCTGGGGCGTGGGTGCACCCATGGGCTCGCGCTTCATGACCGGCAACACCGAGCGCCACACCGAGCTTGAGCGAAGGCTGGCAAGGTTCTCCGCAAAGGAATCGGCCATCCTCTTCAACTACGGCTACCTGGGTGTTATCGGTACCATCACCTCGATGATAGGCAAGGACGACGTGATCGTTATCGACAAGTTCTCCCATGCCTCGATGATGGATGCCGCGTTCGCCACCCGTCAGTTCATACCCTTCCGCCACAACGACATGGTAAGCCTGGAGCGTGCGCTGCGGCGCGCCAGCAGGGATCGCGAGGGTGGGGTCCTTGTGGTGGTGGAGGGCGTCTACGGGATGACCGGCGACCTGGCCGACCTTCCAGGCATCATAGAATTAAAGAAACACTACGGCGCAAGGCTCTACGTGGATGACGCACACGGATTCGGCGTAATGGGCAAGGGCGGAGGAGGCATCGGATTTCACTACGGTCTCCAGGATGAAATCGACATCTACTTCGGGACCTTTGCCAAGGCGTTTGCGGCCATCGGTGGCTTCAGCAGTGCCGATGATACGGTGGTGGAATACATCCGCTACAACGCCCGCACCCAGATATTCGCCAAGTCCCTGCCTATGGTGGTGGTAGAGGTGCTCATAAAGGCCATAGACATAGTGGAGTCAGAACCCAAGCTTGTAGAAAAGCTCTGGGAGAACGCGCGTAAGCTGCAGAACGGTCTGCGCGAATTGGGCTTTGATCTCGGAAACACCGCCTCACCGGTCACACCTGTCTACATCCCAGCCGCCGATCTCGAGACCGCCATCCGCTTCATCCACAAGATGCGCGATGAGAAGGGAATCTTCGTCTCCGGCGTGATGTATCCGGTGGTTCCCAAAGGTGTGCTGCTTTGTCGTATGATCCCGACCGCCGCCCACACCGAGGAGGACATCGAGATTACCCTTAAGGCTTTCCGCGAGGTGCGAGATGAGATGGGGCTTTGGTAACTCCTCCCTTTCTCCTTCGGAGAAAGGATCGGAAAAAAAAGTTAATTGTTAGGGCCCCCGCGCGGGGACGCGCAGCGTAACCCGTGGGGTATAATGCGAGGTCCCCAAGCAGGGACGCAGTACCTGCTTGGGGTGTTAATCCTTGTAGCGGTTGAAACGACTCATCTTCATGAGCCAGGCGGGAAACGCCTTGCCAGGCTTGCGCTTGCGCAGGTTAAAGCCCATCTTCTTTACAAGATTCAACCGGGTTGGTTCGGCAAGCTCGATCATGGTGCCGTCAGGATCGGCAAAGTAGGCGAAAAGCGCGGTTGCGCCGTGCCCCATCTCGAAATCCTCGGTGTTAGGTTCAAGCAACGGCTTGGCCCCTCTACGGACAAGCTCATCAAACGTAGCACGGATATCGTAGACATCGAAGCAGATCTCCATCTGTCCTATATCACCCCATCGTCTTCCTTCGTAGATATGCGGGCCCTTCTCACCTTCAACCTCCACCAACTCGATCCAGCCGCGGTCGAGGTAGAAGCTATAGAAGGAGATAGAGGGACGTGGATCATGCAGAAGAACACGCCGCATCCGACGATCACCTCCAGGGATAGAAGCCAGCATCGGATCAGTGCCCTTCCAGTCGTAAACCACCTGGCTGTACTCCAGTATATCCCTGTAGAAACGAAGGGAGCGTTCCATGTCGGTTACTGCGATAGTAGGAAAGATCGCCCCTCCTACCCGTTTGCCGTCACGACGTAGCGAGTACTTCATGCCGGGAATTTCAACCAGGTAGATGAGCAGGTTGTCGGGGTCCTTGATGAGCGCTGCCTTCCAGGCAGGATTTGCGGCCCACGGCATGGGACCAGCAATGATCGTATCCGTAGAATCGGCAAACAACCCAAGGGCGCGTTCGATCTCCGTAACCTTAAGGGCGGTTGCACTCATGCCCGGATCACCCCATCTCCAATCGGCAGGGAAAGGCATGGGATCGGTAGAGATATACTCATATAGCTCAAGAGTGGCGCCGCCCAGAAGATTAGCTGCGATGACAACCTTGCGTTCGTAGTCGCCCCCCACTATGGGCTCCATCCTTGAAGCATAACTCTGGTTCAAACTCATGGGAACGTCGAAACCGAGCTTACGGTAAAAAACCCACGAGCGGTCACGGTCAGCCACTCCAAATCCCAAGTGTTGCATTGCAGTAATCAAGAGATCTCCTTAGTTCTAAGTCGTTCGGGGGGATCACTAAATCCACCCCAACACCACTCCTCCGTTAGGAATTAAGCATAATCAATCGAACGCCGCTGTCAAGTCGTGGGCTTAAAAGTAACTGAGCTTAACCTTTACGTCCGGGATACACCCCTGGACGTCCATGAAATTATACATATGAAGTATGGTTTTTGGCTGAGCTTTACATCTATGTGCCCGAAAAATCAAGGCTTGCCTCTTAAATAATCAAGGAATCCTGTCTTGCTCTTTGAGTATCCCTTTAAAGGGTCATGGAGAGGACAACAATTCCTATAATAAGACTATAGTAATGATTTAACTATGGACAGAGATTTGCACATCTATCAAAGCGGACTATCATTGGGCAAAAGAAAGGAGCATAGAATGATGCAGTCACCGGAACAGATAAAGCGTCAGCAGGAACTGGACCGGAAACTTAAGGAGAATTTGGGACGGATCCGCAAGAAGCTCTTTGTGCTTTCCAACAAAGGCGGGGTTGGCAAGAGCTTTGTGGCAACAAGCCTTGCGTTGATCGCTGCAAAGAAGGGACTTCAGACAGGCATACTGGACGCAGACATCCACGGCCCCTCGATTGCTCATATGCTGGGCTTTGCCGGTATGCCCCTGGGCGTCACCGAGGAAGGGATTGAACCTATCGGTGTACGTGAAAACCTTGTTGCGGTAAGCACCGCCTCGCTTCTGCGGAGCCAGGACGACTCGGTTATCTGGCGCGGACCATTGAAGATGGGGCTTATAAAGCAGTTTTTAGCCGAGGTGCGCTGGGGCGAGCTTGATCTTTTGGTGATCGACTCGCCGCCCGGCACAGGGGACGAACCCTTGTCCATAGCACAGTTGATACCGGAGATGTGCGGTGCTGTGGTTGTAACATCACCGCAGAACATTGCACTTCTGGATTCTCGAAAGTGCATAAGCTTTTTAAATCAGCTGAAGATACCTACGCTTGGCATCTTGGAGAACCTAAGCGGCATGGTGTGCCCGCACTGCGGCAAGCGGATAGACGTGTTCAAGATAGGAGGAGGAAAGCAGGCAGCGCTGGATTTGCAGATCCCGTTCCTGGGTGCCATCCCTATTGACATGGCGATCGTTGAAGCCTCAGACTCAGGCAAGCCCTACGTTTTGGAACATCCAGAAAGCGAAGCGGCAAAGGTGCTGGGTGCGATCATCGAAGAGGTAACGAAGCTATAAAATAGATTACACAGGAAGGAAACTACTCGTTCAAACCTAATTCTGTTTGTTTGGTTTCGGTTCGTTCAAGTAAGTCCCTCTTGCGATCCTCAATCGACGGCTTTAGGCCTTCAGGGATTCTGTCGTATGCCAAGAGGTCTCTGAGAAATTCCAATTCGTCAAAGTAAATAAACCTATCAACGTAAGTCTTTAGATCAGTAGAAAGGTAATAGATTCGCGGAGGGATGCCTTTGGCGAGAGAGAATTGATAAACCCATTTAAGTTTACGTTTTACTTCTAAAACAGCTGGAACGAAATCGGCGTCTCCACTAACAATGACAGCAACATCATAATAAGAAGCGAGACTTACCATATCGACCGCCAACGCAACACCAACCCCCCTTTTCCTCTTTCACCGTTCCCTTATAGATATGAGATTCAGAGGGGGAAGAAGCAGGGTAAAATCTATAAACTTCAAATGGGTCAAGAGTTAGTAAATAGGTGGTGACTTTAGCTTAATTTGCGATCCTTTACCCCTCCGGGGCACAGGTACCCCTCCGTGGCACAGGTGTCCTTTGGGACAAAAGGAGCACTTCCTCGGGGCCCCCGCACGGTTACAGAGTAACCTTGTGGGGTGCCTCACTCCCAGCTGAGTTCCCAGCAGCAGCCATCGCCCCCTTCCTTCCAGCGGCAGGAGCACTCCCGCACCCTAATCTTACACCCACTGAGGAGCCAGCACACCCGCTCGAGCCACGTTCGTGTAACGAAGCAGTGCAGGGAGCCCCCCTCGTAGCCCGAAATCACCAGCACCGCCTGCCTGAGCCTCTCGTCCACAGAAAGGACCTTAAACTCCCCGCAGTCCTTGAATCTTGACCACAGATAGGGGATACGGGCCACCACTCGCGGCATGGGAATCAACGCCAGACGGGACCTGGGAGCACCACCAAGCTCCGCATCCGCAATTGCGCTGCCTAAATGCTCCAAAACCTTGCCGTTGCCGTTCCCCAGATGAGCTGCGATGCCCTCGTAAACCTCGCTCAGATATTCCAGAGGATACCAGGACCATCCTTCGCCCTTGGAGAGCACGCGCGCCACAGGGGGCCGCATCTGAGAGAGAAAGCCTCTATAACCTTCGCTCTTCAGACGCCCGGAAAGCCACTGGTTTATGGCTACAAAGGCGCTTCCACGGACGTTTGCCAAGAAGCCTCCTACAATGATAACCTTATTGGATGTAAATAATAGTGAAAAGGGTAAGAATGTCAAGCCCGTAAGTCATCGGGGTATACTATTTATGGTTAATATATCGTTACTAGGCAGTAGAGGCTAAGGGGCATGCCTTTACCCAAGTGCGTGCAGCTAAGGTGCAAGGTGTCACCCTCTCTTTTATTCTACCCGACGGGGGCAGTTCGTAGCCTGTCTAAGGGAGAAGACGGCAAGGAATTTACTCTCCCCCGGTCGAAGAAAGAAGATGAAGACGGCAGGGAAACCTGTTGTCTTCCTTCGAGGAAAGGGGATGGTAAGCCGACCGCCTTTACATGTATTTCCCCCTCCCTTGACAGGACAGCGTGCCCTGTTAATCCCACCGTCTGGGGCCGTCGGGTAGGCGGCCAGGGTGACCCTTTAAGAGGAATCAGTCGTTGCGAGGAAGCAATCTCACAAAGATTTTGGCCGTGCTGAAAGAAAGTATCCGCGTATGGGGAATTGATTGCCCCCTTGCCGGCCATATGTAAAAAAAAGTCTGTCTGCGCATTCATTCTGCAGCCAAGAAGTTGTCGCGCTTTTTCAATAACTCCCCTGACCTCATACCCCGGCAAGGATCTTCTGGTGCACAGATTATACCCCCTTTACCCGCTTCGATTTATGACTATAATTTATTTGTGAGTATTCCACGACGTCGTGAGCGGCTGCCCCGCGCAAGGATCCTATCCAGGCAGATCCTTATATCGCTGGTTGTGATCCTCGGGCTTGTTCTCAGCCTGTATCTGCTGCGCAGGAAAGTGGCGCCGCCTGAGGCGATAGATACACTCCAGGTTGCCTCGCAAGGGCTTAGCCTGAACGGCGAAGAAATCTCCTTAAAGGAGCTTGGGGAAAGATACGCAAAGGTGCGTACCCCGCGCAGGATAGACGTGATCTTTGACACCCAGATGCCGTGGGGCGAGAGCTGGGCGATCCGCGATACACTCAAACGGTTGGCAGAACTCCAAGCTAACCTTACGATCACCGGGCTAGAGGAGTGGTAGAAGCACTCATCATCCATCCTGTGACTGGGCTCAACATAGCCATCATACTCCTCGCCCCGGTCCGTCCGAAAACGAAGACGCCTGCGGATCCCGAATGCCTCCCATTGCAACACACCCTTAAGAATTGACAAAACCACTGGATTCGGATATAATACTTAAGTATGCAAGGAGTGGTGATTATTCCTACTTATGATGAGCGTGAGAACATCGTTTCACGCTCAGGCGGCAGGCGCGATCCTTCCCGCTACGGGATAATCGATGCGGTGCACGAAAATCTGCCCCAGGCGGATGTATTGGTTATCGACGATGCATCCCCTGACGGTACGGCTGAGGTGGTGAAGGAAAAAATGAGGAACGACTCCAGGCTTCACCTCCTGGAGCGCGAGAGCAAGCTGGGCTTAGGCACGGCATACATCCTGGGATTCGGCTGGGCGCTTGATCGGGGCTACGACTACGCGTTCGAGATGGATGCCGACTTCTCGCACAATCCGCATGATCTCCCGCGGTTAGTGGCCGAGCTAGAGAGGGGGGCTGATCTGGTGATCGGCTCCCGTTACGTCTCCGGCGGCGCGATAGTAGACTGGCCGCCCAAAAGGATGCTGCTGTCCCACTACGCCAACATCTACGCCCGCTTCGGCACGGGCACACCCATCAATGATATGACCGCAGGATACAAGTGCTACCGAACCGAGGTGTTCCGCCACATCCACCTCGATGATATCACCGCAGACGGCTACGGATTCCAGATAGAGATCGACTACCGCGTATGGCGTGCCGGTTTTCGTGTGCGTGAGATCCCGATAATCTTCCAAGACCGACGCGTTGGGGTCTCCAAGCTTAACAGACGCATCATCTGGCAGGCGCTTTTCCTTGTTCCCCGCTTGGGATTGTGGAACCTGTGGAGATGACGTTAGCTCGTGGCAGCCAGCACTCCTCGATCTAGAAAAAACCCCACCCCCATTGTCTCCGTCATAATCCCTGCGTATAACCCCGGGAAACTGCTTGAGCGATGTCTTGCCTCAATCCCTCGCAAGGGGACAGAGGTAATCGTGGTTGACAACGGGTCAAAAGAGGAAAGCCTGCAGGAGGCACGAGAGCGCTTCCCACGCGCACGCTTTATCTTCCTTGGACGTAACACCGGCTTTGCCTACGCATGCAACCGGGGAGCCGAACTCGCACGCGGGAAGGTGCTTTTGTTCCTGAACCAAGACGCGGAGATCGTTGAAGCAGGCTATCGCGCTGCAGTGAAGTTTTTGCTTGCAGATAAAAGCCGGGCTATTGCATCGGGGCGGATTCTTTATCCTACCGGTCTCATACAGGAAACACTGCGCCGTTTTCCAAACTACTCCAGTTTCTTATTCGGACGCCGCACTCTCCTCACCAAACTATTCCCAGGCAACCGGTGGAGTCGTTACTATCTCTACAAGGATATCGATCTAAATAAAACCCAACAGGTAGAGGTATGTGCCGGTATGTTCCTCATGGTACGTGCCAACGTGTTCCGCAAGCTGGAGGGGTTCGACGAAGGTTTCTTTTTCTATGTGGAGGATACGGACTTCTGCAAACGTGCGGCTGACGCAGGTTGGGAAACGTGGTTCGTTCCCGAAACGGTCGCCCTGCATCAGGGGGGGGAGAACGTTCCAGCTACCAATCGGTCTTACGTTAAGATCCATCACTACAAGGGGATATACCGTTATCTTGTTAAACACAAGCGCCCTGGGCCGATTCTAAAAGCTCTACTATGGCTTGGAGCAGGACTCTCCATCGTAGCGCATCTGGCCGTTAGAGGTATTCCTAGATAGCTCTGAAACACACCCGCGATCCTTCCACCCTATAGAATTAGTCTTAGGGAGACTAAACTTTTTTAAGACTTAGTTGCCCAGGGCTACGGCGGTTGAGGTGGAAAGCACCAGCGTGTAGCTTGCCTCCGATGCTTCGTAGTTGAAGGAACGAATCCTCAGGACAACCTCCCCGGGTGCAACACGCAGCGAGTCATGGATAGCCTCTCCGGCGGCATCCGCGCGATTTCTGTCCAGAAATTTCTGCGTGGAGCTGTAGAAGGTAATCTCAGGCATCAATACGGAAGGCACCGTCAACCGGTAGATGAGCATAAGCGAGTCCGCGCCACCGATGTTAACTTGATAATAATCCTCGTCCTCTTCAGGCTCTATGGTTGCTGTGATTGTTCCCAGAGAGATAAGTGCAGCATCCTCAAAGGTATCGTTAGGCTCGTAGTCGTCGGTGTAGACAGGCACCTCGCAGAAAGTCGCAAGGACAAGCAGGACAGCTACAACTGGAGGCAAGAGCCCACGCTTGAAGGTCTTAGCAAACATTAAACCTCCTCTCAAGAAAGAAGTTCGTGAGTAGAGAAGAAGAAGTGCACCTCACGCAAGGGATTTTCATCCGGGCTTGTGGCGTGCACCCCGTTGTGCCGGGTGTCGGTACCGTAGATTGCGCGCAGGGTGCCGGGCTTGGCTTTAGAGGGATCGGTGTCACCCACTATCTCTCTTAAATATCGCACGGCATTCTCACGACCCAAACAACAGACGATGATGGGGCCGTAGGTGATGAAGTCTATGAGCTCCTCAAAAAACTCCTTGCCCTCGTGCATATGGTAGAAGAGCTCAGCCGCCTGGGGAGAAAGCACAAGGTGCTTTAGACCAAGGATCGTAAAGCCCTCCTTCTCCAATCGAGCCAGTATCTCTCCGGTTTTATACCGGGCAACAACGTCGGGTTTGATTATGAGGAGCGTTTTCTCCATTCCTCTTGACCGAGCTTGAAGCCCACATCCAGGGCTTGCAGGTTAAGCTCCACAAATGCCCTGCGCACACGGTGCTTTATGGCCTTCTTTAAGGAATCAAGCTTAACTATGCCGGTGGCAGCCGAAAGCACGCCGAGCATAAGCACGTTTGTTACGACCTCTCGGCCCAGCTCCTCGCGGGCGGTCTCTGAAAAGGGCATAAGTATTACATCCTTGCGATCGGTATGGACATAGAACGAATCGGCAAATATAAGGCCCTTCTTCTTCACCTGTGGTGCGAAGCGATCGAAGGCGGGCTGGGATAGTGCAACCAGGATATCGGGGTCGTAAGCCCGTGGGTAACGTATTTGCTGATCGGAGATAACAACCTCTGAGCGGGAGGCACCACCTCGGGCCTCAGGTCCGTAGCTTTGGGTTTGTACCACCTCCTTTTCTTCGTAGACCCCGCAGGCCTCAGCCAGAACTATACCTGCCAGAATAAGTCCCTGCCCACCTCTGCCAGAAAGCCTTACCTCAGTGCGCATTGCGAACCTTCTTAACCAGGCGAGCGTAGCGCTCGCTGTATTCCTCTACCTCGCGGTCCACAAACACCCCGGTAACGACCTTATCCTCAAGCTCCTTTGCATCCATCTTCTTCGCCGCCTCCAGTGTCACGGTATGAGCTTTGATCCAGGTAACCAGGTCCTTGGGCGTAGGGATGCGGTTCAAGCGCCCAAAGATCGTGGGGCATTGTGCTACTACCTCTAGCAGTCTAAAACCCTTACGGGAAAGCGCGGTCTTGATGAGGCGTTTAAGCTGCACGAAGTTGTAGGTGGTGGTGCGTGCGACAAAAGCGGCACCCGCACCCGAAGCAAGCAGGCAGGCATCGACAGGATCATCAATGGCCCCGTAAGGAGCCGTGGTGGCGAACATATCCCGCGGGGTGGTGGGTGACTGCTGACCACCGGTCATCGCATAGTTGTAGTTGTTAAGCACAATACACGTCATCCCTATGTTGCGCCGCGCCGTATGAATGAAGTGGTTGCCGCCGATAGCAAGCATATCCCCGTCCCCACCCACAACTACAACCTCCATATCGGGCCGTGCAAGCTTCACACCGGTGGCCGCGGCAAGTGCCCTGCCGTGAAGAACGTGGAAGGTATCTGCATCCAGATAGCCTGGCATGCGGGAGGTGCAGCCAATACCCGACGCCAGAAGCAGCTTCTTTTTGGGGATCTTGAGTTCGTGGACCGCATGAATCAATGCGCCGAACACTATCCCTATCCCGCAGCCAGGGCACCAGACGTGAGGGAAGCGCTCATCCATCCTGAGATAGGAATGGATCATGGGGCTGAAAGAGGTCTTCCTGCTGGATGCTTTAGCTGGTGTCATCGCAGCGCCTCCAGAACCTCTTTCGGGGTAAGCATCGAGCCGTCGTTGCGTGTAACTGAGACAAGCTCGGTATCTGTACCTATACACCGCTCGACCTCCCTTGCGAGCTGGCCTTCGTTCATCTCAGGCACTACAACCCGCTTGCGCCCCTTGGCGAGTCTGCGGACGGTGGCGTCCGGGAAGGGCCAGACGGTAAGTGCCCGGATGTAGGCAATCGGTTTATCGGTCAAAAGCTTCGCCTCGTAGGCACTACGTGCAGCCGAACCGAAGGCCACTATCAGGGTGTCGGCGTCGGGATCGTCGTCAACGTAGTTGTCTTCAAGGTAGGCGAGGTTATCTTCTATCTTGGCACGTAAGCGCTCGTTGTTCCAGCGGATAGTGGGTGCGTCGTTGATGGGAAAGCCGTCTGAACGGTGGTTAAGACCACTAAAATGAATAGCGTACCCCTCGCCGAAACTTGCGTAAGGAGCGTTGTAGTTGTTGTCGGGGGCGTAGTGGATGTATTCGGAGGGAGCAACACGGGGCTTCTGCCTGTGATAGACCTCAACCTTTTCAGGGAAAGACACGATCTCTCGCATGTGGCCTATGAACTCATCCATGAGCAGAATGACCGGTACCCGCAGCCTTTGCGAGATCTCCACCGCCCGCAGTGTGAGGGTGAAACACTCCTGCACACCTCTCGGTGTAAGTGCCACAACCGGGTGATCGCCGTGCGTTCCCCAGCGTGCCTGCTGAAAGTCTGCCTGCGATCCCTTTGTGGGCAGGCCTGTTGCCGGGCCGCCGCGCATCACGTTCACCACCACCACCGCCACCTCGGTCATCGCCGCATAGCCTATGCCCTCCTGCATGAGTGAGAAGCCGGGACCTGAGGTGGCGGTCATCGAAGGAACACCGGCCGCCGAAGCACCGATAATCGCCATGATCGAGGCAATCTCGTCCTCCATCTGGATGAAAACACCGCCTACTCGAGGAAGCTCCTCGGCCATAAGCTCCGCGATCTCGGTTGAAGGGGTTATAGGATACCCACCGAAGAACCGGATACCGGCACGAAGTGCCGCCTCAGCACAGGCCTCGTTACCTGAAACCAGCCTCCTCATGACTCCTTCTTCTCCTTCTTCTCGATAAAGATCGCAAAGTCAGGACAGTTCCACTCGCACAGATAACAGGCGATGCAATCGGTGGGGTTTACCACGTGAACCTTGAGATCGTCACCCAGAGCCAGGATATCCTTGGGGCAAAGCACCACGCACAAATCGCAGCCCTTGCATAGATCCGGGTAGATATAAATGAACCCCTTGGGCTCCTCTATCGTGGTTACGGGGAATGCCTTACGTTTAAGCTTCATGCAACCTTTCCTTAAGTAGCGTTGCGATCTGGGCAGGTTCTTCGGCGACCGGTACGCCCGCCGCGTTGAGTGTTTCCACCTTCTCCTCGGCGGTTCCCGACGAACCGGAGATGATGGCACCTGCGTGTCCCATGCGTTTGCCTTTGGGAGCGGTGCGACCTGCGATGAACGCAACAGCCGGTTTGCCAAGCTCTTGTTTTATGAAGCGGGCCGCCTCTTCCTCGTCGGAGCCGCCGATCTCGCCCACAAGCGCCACCGCTTCGGTTTCCGCATCGTCGCGGAAAAGCTCAAGAACGTCCAGGAAGTTCGAGCCTGTCACAGGGTCGCCGCCTACACCCACGCAGGTCGACTGACCGAGCCCGGACTTTGTGATGTGGCTCACTATCTCGTAGGTTAAGGTGCCTGAGCGTGAGACGACACCGATCTTTCCAGGTGCGAAGATCTGGCCGGGAAGGATGCCAACCTTGGACTTCCCTGGAGAGATGACCCCGGGACAGTTGGGGCCGATGAGCCTGGTCCCCTTCTTGGCAAGATAGCTCACAACACGCAACATGTCGATAACTGGTATCCCTTCACTGATGCATACGACCAGCTTGATCCCGGCGTCGGCGGCCTCTATGATCGCATCGGCAGCAAAACGCTGCGGAACGAAGATAACCGAGGTGTTGGCCCCGGTCCGCTGCACCGCCTCGTGCATGGAGTCGAATACCTCAAATCCCTCCACCGTCTGAGAACCCTTGCCAGGCGTCACACCGCCTGCTACCTGGGTGCCGTATTCGCGCATCTTCCCAGCATGGAACAGGCCGTCACGTCCGGTGATCCCCTGGACCAGGACACGCGTATTCTCATCTACAAATATCGCCATCACCTTCCCCCAGCTGCTTCGATCGCCTTCTTTGCACCGTCGGCCATGTCGATTGCAGGTATGAAGGACGTTCCTGCAAGCATCTTGCGGGCTTCGTCCTCGTTGGTACCTGTTAGCCTGACGACCACAGGTAATGGGAGGGGGGCGTCTTTCGTCGCCTCAAGAAGGCCATTGGCTATATCGTCGCAACGGGTGATGCCGCCGAATATGTTCACAAAGATCGAGCGAACGCCCCGATCACGCGTTACGAAATCGATCGCCGCAATCATCTTCTCAGGCGAGGATGATCCGCCAACGTCGAGGAAGTTTGCAGGCTCACCTCCGTAGCGCTTTATTAAATCCATGGTGGCCATTGCAAGCCCGGCCCCGTTCACGATGCAGCCCACGTTACCCGAAAGCTTGATGTATGAAAGACCCTTACCCTTCGCCTCCTGCTCAAGCTTCTCATCTGCAGAAAGGATGCGGTAGCCCTCAAAATCTGGATGTCTGAAAAGACCGTTGTCGTCGATTATCACCTTTGCGTCAAGTGCTATGACTTTGCCGTCATTAGTCACTACCAGGGGGTTGATCTCAGCCAACGAAAGATCGTTGGCAACATACATCTTGTAGAGTTTAGCGAGAACAGATGCGAGTTGTTTTTGGATATCCTTCTCTTGCGTGAGGAACATCGCTGCCCGGCGGGTCTGGTATGCCTGAAGGCCAAGAAGTGGGTCTACGGGTATCTTAAGTATGCGCTCGGGTGTGGAGCGAGCGACCTCTTCGATATCCACCCCCCCGGCTGGTGAGACCATGAGAAGAAGGGTGCGGTTCGTACGGTCGGTGGTGACGCTTGCGTAAAACTCTTGCTTGATATCCACGGCGTGGCAACAAAGAAGGCGTTCCACACGTTCTCCCTTGATCTCCATGCCAAGGATCGCATCCGCGTGGGATTCGACCTCCTCCATCGTGTGGGCGAGTTTGACTCCGCCAGCCTTCCCCCGACCACCTACACCTACCTGGGCCTTGAGGACGCAAGGCAGGTCTATCTCCTGGGCGGCAGTGCGCGCCTGGGCTCCGGAAAGAACAAGTCTCTCCTGGGGGATGGGTATGTCGGCCCGATCGAAAAACCCCTTGGCCTGATACTCCAGCAACTTCACATTAACCTTTGGCCGCAAGGATACGCCAAATAGAGCCTGTGTCAAGTTCTCGCATTGCCTCACGTAAAAATCTACTCCAAAGGAGGTATAGCTTGGCAAGTAAAGAGGTGGCCAAAAGATACAGGCAGGTGAGGAACAAAGCTCAAGTGTGGGTGTTTGAAGCGTTGAGTGATATGCGGGAACGTCTGCCATTCCCTATACTGGGTATCCATTCTGACAATGGCGGCGAGTTCATCAACGCCGAAGAGACTTAGAAATCAATACACTCAACTGAGCCCCGTATACCTTAAAAGACAGATACTACGGTTACAAGATAAACTGTGGCGACTAAAGACGAAGCAAGGACCTGAGGCCGAGCTGAGTCTGGACATCCAGATAAGTAGCTGTGTTGACGTCGCTCTTCGGAGGTGTAGAATTTAAATGAGGCAACCAATACCCATCTCAAGTAGATCCTTACGTGAGGCAATAGGTAACCTTGACAACCAACTTAATTGACCTAGTCTTATTATATGAAAAAATCAAAAACAAACGCAACGGTGCTGTTTTTCGATCTTAAAGGCTGGTATAACCAGGCTCAGGGCAGGGATGCAGCCGATATTGCCGCCGATCTTGATTTCTTCTACGGAGGTGTCATAGAGGCGGCAGCCAGGCATGGCGGTCGAGTAGTTAAGTTCATGGGAGATGCGGGACTTTTGCTCTTTGAGAGCCCTGATAACGCGGTCAGCTTCGCCCGTGATCTGGGTAAAAAACGCGAGGCTCATGTGGGGATCGAGCATGGAGAGATCGTTCAGGGAACCTTTGGCAGGGGCGAGCTGCAATGGTTCGACGTGATTGGAGAACCGGTCAACCAGGCCGCAAAGAACATGCAGCGCGCGGCCAAAGCTGAAAAAAACATAGTCCTTGGCCCATCGGCCTGGGAGGCGCTTTCTGCCCCTGATCGCGAAGACCTGGCCTGCTCAGAGGAATAAATTGCTCCTTTCGTCCTTCGGACGAAAGATCGCAAGAACGGAATAAGACACAAGGGGCTTAAGCCCCTTGTCTATCATCTGCCGTTGGCAAACCTTTCAAATTTCTTACTGCGATCTTTTTGCCTTCAGGCAAAAAGGAGCAATGTTAGAAGTACAGTGTCACATCTGCCTTGATACCCTCAAAAGGCAGCTCGTAGGAGCAGACACCGTTCTTGCAGATGTATTCCCCCTTAAACCGCCCGTAGGAGAGGGTAAGATCGAACGGGTAGGCGTTGTAGCGGATAGCGCCCCAGGGCCAGAGTTCCGGCTCTCCCTTGATCTCCGCAACTCCTCCCCCTGAGACCGCGAACGAGCGCCAGCCAAGCTCTACGAGCACGCGAGGCTCATCCCATGCCTCGGTTACTTCTTTCACGTGGCGATAGGAACCTTTAAGATGAAGCGAGAAGTCACGGATGAGCGTCTCGTAGGATAGCCCAGCCTCCAGCCGGTCGTTCTCAGTGTTAAGTGCGCCGGGTATCTCACGCTCGATCAAGGTAAAGAAGGGTATGAAGGTGTGGCCTGCCAGGTCAATACGGGGCTCAACCCCTATGCGATCCAGTGTGCTCTCCCTGGTAGAATCCCATGCTGACGAGTATGAGGCGTCAATCCAGAGCCAATCCCATGGAGCCAGGTTCAGGGCAAGGTGGTAGCCCTGCTCGTCCGCGCCCTGGTTTATGGACTCTTGGTCAAGGTTGCATGGGGGTGGGGCGTTGATCCCGCCTGCAAGGCCGCGGTAGTCCTTTGCCTCAAGAAGGATGCCTATGCCCTTCTGGGAGTAGGAGAGGGAAGCGGTAAGGCCAAGGCCCTTGATATTATCCGTGCCTACCCATCCATCTGCGGAGCGGCGTCCCCAGGTGAAGCGCTGGGCCGCGGCAGCGGTTAAATCGAAGCGCCACAAGCGAAGAGTAAGATTCTCCTCTGCCCACTCCTCGAATGCGCGTCCGAACAGAGTATCCGCATCCTGGGTCGCGTCGCGCCGCAGGTAGATCGCACCAAGCTCCAGATTCTCGATGGGAAGGATCGTTGCGTTCACTGCATAGAGCCAGTCATCACGTGTTACCTTGTTTTCGGTAAGCATCCGACCCGCAAGGACTTCAACTCCCACATATTGACTCGCCCATCGCAGCCGCCCCCCATCCAGGTTGCGATCTATGCGCAGGGGTTTGTTCTCAAACGATGAGAGAACCAGCCCATGCCCCAGGGTCTCGTAGTAGTTGCCAAGCCACAGACTGACATCGTCTCCCTCATACCCAAGATAGCGCTGAGTGATTCCTATCCTCCTCAGGGTGTCGCGAAGATTCTCGGCATCAAGAAGGAATCGTCCGCCGATGCGGAAGCGATCAACGAAAAGATCGGCCTCGGCTTCGTTATAAAACTGGGATGACCAGCGCGGGGTCTCCAACCACAGATGGGTTGTGTTGACGCCTGAAAGCGAGACCTCCCCGAGAAGTAACAACACTAGGACCATCTCCATATTATCCGAGATACGAAGGATTTGTCAATGCCTCAGATTATCGGGTCTCTCCGCCCGCCTTCTACTCCTCAATCCGCAGGATGAAGGTTTGTGAGTCCACCTCTTCCCCGCCCGTTACTTCCAGAACGACCTTGCCTTCGGTACCTAGGGTGTCGCTTTGTATGTCAACGTGGAGTCCCTCGTGCGATCCTTTGGCAGGCACATCCACTTCGTGAGGCAGAAGGTAGCAAAGGGTATCACAGATAGAGCCCCACCAGTTAGTAGGAAGTTCCTGCAGATCTTGGGGGAGATCCAGGGAAAGGGTGAGGTTATCATCGGTGTTGTTCTTCAAGACAAACTCGAAATTGACCGAGGCACCCGCGGTATCTTGTTTGATGGTGTCTCCTACAGGCTCGACGTTGAAATCGCCCTCCGTATCGGGCTTCTCGCAGCCGACACTCAGTGCGAGGGTCAGTACAACCGCTACTGAAGCCAGTAGGATGAACAGTTTCTTCATAACTTTCAGCCTCCGTGGTTGAGGGTTCAGGGGTTAATTGAATTAAGGGGCAATCCTAAGGATGAAGGTTTGCCTGTCAACCTCGGCACCTCCGGCAGTTACCTCTATAACCACCTTGCCTTCAGACCCTGTGGCGGAGCTTGCCATTTCGATATGGAATTTTTGCGACGATCCGTTCGCGGATAAAGTTAAGTTCAGCGAGTCGCCATAACACAGTCCTTCTTTGCAGATCGTTGAAGACCAGTCCGCAGGCAGATTCTTCAAGGAGTCGGGGGTCTCAACATGCAGAGTTAACTCGTTGCCCGTGTGGTTCTTCAGGGTGAAGTAATAGAAAGCGGTATCCCCAGGATTGGATTTCGTCTGGATGGTGTCACTTTCGAGCTCTATGCTGAAGTCGCCCTCATCAGGGCTGCCCCCACCGAGCTCGTATGAAGCGGCCTGGTAGACCTTTAGGTCTGAGGCCTCTATCCAGACAACGGCCTCAAGCGGTCTGCCCCAGGATTGATCAAGTGGAAGAGCACGATTCAGGCTAACTGTATCACCCGGCTCAAGGGTTAAAGCGTCCTCGCCAGCGGCCTCGGGCAAGCGCCTCACGATGTGGTGAAGCAGCCCCACTGAGGCGTCCGTGAGGGTGTCCTCAACCAGGGCTATGCGCAGGGTTCCCTCGATTGTTTTATCACTCAGAGCCGATGTGATTACGGTAATCTCATATAAAACGCTGTCTGCGGTCAGTGCTGCTGAAAGCTCAAGCTTTAAGGGCGAGCCGAGCTTGCGCCTGTCGGCAAGCACCTGCTCCATCTCCTCGACAGGCCGCGCCCCCTCGTAAGCCTCAACCCCGTCGAAGATTATGGTAGGGAATTTATCTATCCCCAGGCGGGTAAGGCGCGCTTCGGTTTCATCCGATGAGTATTCGTCATCCCAATGCAGAGCCAGCACGACGAACTCACCCGGGTGGCCTTGGAGTAGCTCTTCGATGTTTTCTGCGGCCTCAGGACAGTAGGTGCACCAGGTGCCGGTTCCTTCCTCAAGTAGAACTAACCTGTCGAATTCCCCTTCCTGGGAAGGATCGGGGAAGCGTTCTCCGCAGCTTAAGATCGCTGCTGTAACTGCGAGAAGGATCGCTCCCTGTAAGACCCTCTTGAGTTTCGTCTCCCCTACACGACGTCCGCCGACCACCATCTTAAGAGGAATAGTTCCCGTGAACTGCGTTACGGGTTGTCTTTATGATGGTTGCCGCGTCCTTCTTGGTGTAGCCGATCACAGACTTCAAAAGCTCCTTGTCAGGCTTTATGTAGAAGGAGTGAGGGATAGGGCTGACCTTGAAGAGGCGCAGGAGGTCTCCGTTTGGGTCGAGCAGCACCGTGAAATCCCACCCCTGACTTTTAACCATCGGTTTGACCCTTGAAAGAGTGCGGCGGCTGTCGATGTTTACCCCAACCACCGAGATACCCGAATCCCCATACACCCCGTAGAGGCTGTCGAGGAGTTTGAGTTCTTCCTTACAGGGCGCGCAGGATGTGCTCCAGAAGGATATGATGGTAAGCTTTGATCCTAAAAGCGAATCAAGGCTCCAGGTCTTCCCATCGAGGTCCTTGGCCGAGAAATCCGGAACCGTGCTCGCGCTGATCGCGATGGCCGCCGCGAGAAACATTAGGGCTGTCTTCTTCATCATAAGTCTCTCCTCTCTTTCCTTACTCAATTATAGTCGTTAAAACCCCGCTGTAAACCCTTCCTTTCCAATATACCGAGGGGTCGAATATCCCTTTAAACTTCAGGACGCAAAAAACCTCCGTTTAAGTTCGATAAAGGGGCCTTGCGGCCCCTTTATAATTCAAGTTGGCAGTTAATCGTCAATCCAGGATAACGAGTTTGCCTGTCCGGTTGTATGCTCCTGCGGTTGCCCTGATGAAATATGCGCCGGCTGGTAAGGTCTCGACTTCGATATCGATGAGGTGGTTGCCGGCTGAGAGACTGCCCGCATAAAGCGTTTTTACCAAACGGCCGATTGCATCGTACATGGTGAGTTCAACCTCGCAAGGTGCATCAAGCGCAAGCTCCACCGAGCCGTGACCCTTCAGCAGGGTCGGAGCGTTTAACGAGAAGGGAACAGATGAGACCTCTTCCTCCTCGACTCCGGTGCCCAGCGGGTTCTCCAGAGGGATTATCGCAGCCTGCAGAATCTCCCTGAGATACCCCAAGGATGTGGTGTCCTGAACGAAGCAGCCGAACTCAACGTTGCCTAAATCTTCCGTGTAGTGTATCCATGAGGGATCTATAGTGAAGTTCAGTTCACGAATCGCCGTCTCGTCCGGATCAAGTGTAATGAGCTCACCTGAGGCATCAGGTAGCATGTCGCGCTCGACGAAGTGCACGTAAGTTTGGTTCTTCCATTCGTAAGGGATGTTGGACTCGGTTATGGTGAAGTGAAGATATCCTGTAACCTCATCCTCGCTGGTGTTCTTGATGGTTGCGGTGAGGGTTCCCTCGGAGTCGCCGGTCTTCTCCAGGGCAATCTCAAGTGGGGGCTCGACGCCGCGACGGGTGTTGAACGCGGGATTGTAGTATGGAAACATCGACTGGTCTGTAAAACCACCAATAATGGTGTCGATTCCGTCGAAGATAGCTGTGGGGTAGCCACGGATCACGTGGCCCGAACCACTGCCATAGAAGTCTTTACGTATTGTGCTATTTGTGTTTTCGAACACATCATTACCGCAGTGATACTCTACGACAAGAACCTCGCCGGGGTGCTCATTCACTAAGTCTTCTGCACCCATTGCAGCACCAGGGCAATACCCGCACCAGGTCCCGGTGAATATCTCAAGCACGACTATGCGGTCCGCCGCAAAAAGCGCAAGCGGTAAGGCAATGAGTGCCGCAACCAGTAAAAGGGTTTTCTTCATTGCTACTATCTCCTTTCTCCGTTCTTGGGAACGGAGTTTTTTGCCGACAGCATTTCGGCTAAGTTAACGATGGACAGGACCCTAAGATCCGGTCCATTACAGCATCTAGATCCTCAATGCAGGATTACGAGCTTTTCGACCCTTGTGTAATTGCCGCAGGTAGCCTTGATGAAGTAAGCACCGTCCGGGATTCCCTCGAAAGCCAGCGCAACAATGTTCACACCGGCGGATGCCTTCCCGGCAAAAAGCGTCTTGACCACACGTCCGCTTGCATCCAGGAGAACGAGTTCAACATCACAGGCTACGGGAACCGAAAGGGCTGCCAGGGCTTTGTCCTTCACAAGGGTGGGGAGGCTGAGCGAGAAGGCTACAGCGGCACCCTCAGCCAATGCGACGGGCTCGAACACGCGGAACTCAACCTCAATCTCGCGGCCCATGCCGTCGTCCAAAGCCAAGGTCATCTCAGGACAATGTCCGTCCGGGCAGTTCATTCCTGCTTCCAAGGTAAAGGGATCGTCGTCGTTGCAAACCTCTTCATCCGGTTCTGCAGCTCCCCAGCTGCCCAGGGAGTCGGTTACCGTTACATTGCGGTCATCGGTCCTGAGGATACCTGAGACGCTTGACCAGGCTTCTTCGCATGTGTTCTGGAGGGTGACGAGGAAGTCCGCGGTTACCCAGGGATGCAGTTTGCCATCTTCGGTTTCAATCTTTGTCTGAGTCACTTCAGCGGTAAGCGACCCCATTAGAGGTATTACGGCGGCCTGCAGGATTTCCCTTGAATCGCCCTGAACAAAGCATCCCAGCTCGCAGTTCACCGGGGTACCGGTATAGAATGGCCAGGAAGGGTTTATCACGAAACTGCGTTCAAGGACCGCCGTGTCGCCGGGCTCAAGGGTTATTTGTTCGCCATTGGCGTTGGGCAGCATGTCGCGCTCCACCCAGTGCAGGATGTCCTGGCCTTGCCAGATATACGGGATGTGGGATTCGGTGATCGTGAAGTGGGCCTTGCCGCTTACGTTATTATCGCTTACGTTGACGATGGTTGCGGTCAGCGTGCCCTCGGCAAAGCACAGCTCACCGTATGTTTTCTCAAGGGTGATCTCAAGCGGCGGCTCGATTGACTTTCTGGTAAGGAACGTCGGTTCGTAGAGGCCAACGGTATTGGAGCCGATGTGCCGCACGACACCGTCGAAGATTGCTGTGGGGTAGCCTGAGATTCCGTAGAACGAAATCCGGGTGCCCCCGTCAGCATTGGAAAAGGCATCCCCGTAGTGATACTCAACGACCAGCACCTCACCGGGATACTTGTAGGCCAGGTTCTCGGCACCGTTTGCGGCAGCCGGGCAGTAGGGACACCAGGTGCCGGTGCCTATCTCAAGCACCACCACGCGCTCCGCTGCGATCATTACGAGGATCAAACCCAGGAGAATCACTAGGATTTTTTTAGCCACATCTAACCTCCGGTTTTTAAGGCTAACTCATAGATTGTATCCAAGATTTCAGTTTGTCAAGCCCTAAATACCCCAAGCTTTCACTTTGTCAAAGAGAAAGTAAACCATCTATAATTCCCTGTAATCTTTTGCAAAGGGAAAAGGAGGATTATGTACCTTGACATCGGCCATCTATTCACTAATCTTAGATGCTAAGACACGAAGGAGGTCCACCATGAGCATGAGGCTCACAGGACGTCGCATCGAGATTTCCCCCCAACTCAAAGATTATATAGACCGCAAGATGGCGAAGCTTGACCGCTACTCGGTGCACATCGTTGATTCGGAGCTAATCCTTTACTATGAGAACCACTTTGCCTGGGCCGAGGGGATCCTTCACCTTAAGAACGACAAGATAACAACCCGGGTTAAGGCTGAGAGCTTGAGAAAAGCGGTGCATGACCTGACAGATAAGCTTGTGAGGCAGATGGAGCGCTTCGAGGGAAGGCATCGCTCTAAGATCAAGTCGCGCCGAACACCCGGCCCAGGCCGTGAAGAGACCGCTGTATGAAAAAACCCAAGCGCCTTTCTGTAGCTGAGCTGTTCGAGGATAGACGGGAGGAGCTCAAGCTTGGGGTGATTGCAGGCAAGCAGGGGATGGAAAAAAGCTTCATCTCTTCCATTGACATTCACCGCCCCGGTCTTGCACTGGCAGGTTTTATAAGCGAGTTCCCGGCCGACCGATTGCAGGTCCTTGGCGGGACCGAGATGGCATTCCTTGAGACCTTCGATCATGAGGCCAGAAGGTTGGCCATTAAACGGGTGGTGGAGCTTGCTCCGCCCTGCTTTGTCATAACCAACGATGCCGATGCACCAGCGGAGCTGGTGGAAGAACTGGATGAAGCAGGCATTCCCCTGCTTGTCTCACGTTTGCCCGGTGCCGGCTTTATTCACCTCGTCTCAGACTATCTTGAACTCCGTCTTGCCCCGGAGACCCACATGCACGGAACCCTGGTTGATGTCTACGGGATAGGGCTTCTTCTGGTAGGGGCTTCAGGGATCGGCAAGAGCGAGACAGCGCTTGATCTTGTAGAACGAGGGCACCGGCTTGTGGCCGACGATCTTATTCGCATACGCAGGCAACGGACTATTCTTCTGGGTGAGGGCGCGGAGCAGCGTCCCGCTTTCCAGCACCATGTTGAGATACGCGGGCTGGGGATCATCAACCTCTACTCCATCTTCGGGATTCGCTCAATCCGCCTGCAGAAACGAATCGAGGTCGTCGTCGAGCTCAAGCGCTGGGAGAAGGGGATGGTCGTAGACCGGTTGGGACTCGAACGCAAGGCCCGCAGGATTCTGGGTGTAAGTATACCGCTCATCACGATTCCTGTGCTCCCGGGCCGAAACCTGGCGATGATCTGCGAGGTGATAGCCATGAACCACCTTGTGGTGCTGCGGGGCTATCATCCCATGCAGCTCTTCGACCGGGAGCTCAAGAAGCTTCTTTTGCAGAAGGCCAAGGTAGCAAAGGAGATAGAGGAGGACGTTGAGTAGTCGGATTCACACCGCGATCGTGGGACATTGGGATTTCCCCGGGGGACTCTTGACCGCAGTCGAACGGATAGCAGGCAAGCAGGAGGACGTGGTTCCCATCTCCAACGACAACCTGGGAGTGGAGGATCTTATTCGCCGTTTGGAGAAGGAGCTTGACTTAGCGGATGAAAACCTGTATATTTTCGTTGATCTTGTAGGCGGCAGCTGTTTTACGGCCCGTCGCGCTTTGATGCTCGAGCACCCGGAGTGGGTTTTTATTGCAGGTGTAAGCCTGCCGATGCTCGTGACCTACTTAAACTATCGCGCGCGGCTTGGCGGTGAGGAGTTGATTGCCAAAACCCTTGAGGCTGGCCGGCATGGCATGGAACAATTCTGTGTATAAACCGTTGATACCCAGGAGGAAGAGTAATGGAAGTACCCACTGTTCGTGGTCCGCTTGAGGTAGAGACCTTGCCGAGGATGTTTGCCCGCTCGGCCCAGGCCCATCCAGACAAGGTTGCTCTACTGATGGAAAGGGAAGGGACAAGACAGGAGTTCACGTATAGGGAGCTCAAGGAACGCGTAGAGAGTCTGGCTTGCTCGCTTCGCAAAATGGGCTACAGGGCCGGTGATAAGATCGGCCTTATTGGAGAGAACTGCCCGGACTGGGAGGCTGCTTACCTTGGGATCCAGTGGGCAGGATGTATCGTCGTGCCCCTGGACAGGATGCTTAAGGTGCCCGAGGTTCGTCATATCCTGCGTAACTCCGACTCCATAGGGGTTATCGCCACCGCCGACTACACGGATACGGTGGAGGAAGCCCTTTCAGAGATAGACCGCAAGTTCAAGCGGGTAGCCATAGGGCACACACCGAAAGGCTGGCTCTCCTTCGAGTCGTTGATTACCGAGGGCTCAGAACTGGAACCGATCGAACCGCCAGAAGACATAGAAGATCTCGCCGCTATCCTCTACACATCCGGCACCACCGGTCAGGCAAAGGGGGTGATGCTTACCCATCGCAACATAGGCTCCAACATCTCCGGTGCCTACCAGGCGCTTGACTTCGGCGAAGAAGATACATTCATCTCCATCCTCCCCCTTCATCACAGCTTCGAGGCGACATGCGGCTTCCTGACCCCGCTATGCTGCGGTTGCAAGATAGTGTTCTCGCCCAGCCTCAAGTCAAAGGAGATACTTGACACCATGGCCAACCACGGCGTTACCATGATGCTCGGGGTTCCGCTTCTCTATGAGAAGATAGTGGAGGGCGTGCAGCGCAACGTGCGCGACTCCTCGACCTTCAAGAGGTTCGTCTTCAATGCGGGCATGAACCTGGGAAAGATAGCCAAAGGTATCTCCAAGGCGATGTTTAAAAGCGTTCGCAAGGCGATGGGTATGGACAAGGTTCGCTACCTTGCTTCGGGTGCGGCAGCACTTGCACCTTGGGCGTCAAGCTTCATGGAACGCCTTGGGCTTCCCGTTCTGCAGGGTTACGGGCTTACCGAAACCTCACCGATCGTCTCCATAACCCGCTTGGCAAATCCGGATTACGTCTCGGTCGGTCCTCCTGTTCCAGGGTTTGAGGTTAGGATAGACAACCCTGACGAAAACGGCAACGGCGAGATCGTGGTGCGCGGCCCCTCTGTGATGAAGGGCTACTATAAGAACCCTAAGGTCACCAGCGATGTGCTCTCCTCCGACGGCTGGCTGCGAACCGGAGACCTCGGTCGCCTCGACGAGCGGGGTATGCTTCACATCACCGGCCGAGCAAAGAACCTGATCGTGACGGCCGCCGGCAAGAACGTATACCCGGAGGAGGTAGAAGCCGTGGTTGGACAGAACCCTTACATCCAGGAGATCCTGGTGGTGGGCCAGCTCAACGAGGCCACCGGGCGCGAAGAGGTTCACGCTATCATCGTTCCCAACTACGAGCTCATCGATGCCGAGAAGCCAGAGATCAGCGAGATGGAGATCGAGGATTGCATGCGGGAGCAGGTCAAGAAGGAGTGCGCGAAGCTCGCCGACTACAAACGCATAAAGCACTTTGAGCTGCGAGAGGAGGAGCTGCCAAAGACAACCACGAGAAAGGTCAAGCGGTATCTGTTTGCCAAGAAGCCTGTTCGAGTGTAGCCTGTTTCTGCTTGTCTCTTTTGTCTGGGGCAGCGACTTTATACGGGCAGGGGACGCCTACGCGCTTTCAGCTCGTGCGGCCGGGGCAAACGCCTGTTACAACGTGGCGATGCTTGAGGACCCCAGGCTTTCGCTGCGGATGGACTTTCTCTTACGCAAGAGCCGTGTAGGTCGAGAGCTGGGGGATGAGGAGTTGGCCCAGGCTATACTGCTTCGAGCCCAGAACCTGGCGGTATCCGGCAGTGAGATCGGACGGACAAGCTTCCTTCTGGGGCTGAACGCGTTCTTCGTAGGCGAGTATGCCTCGGCTCAGTCCTTCTTCTCCAAAGCACTTCTTTATCATCCCGATCCTCCACTTGAGCTGCTCTACTATCTAGGCTGGTCACTCTACAAACGAGGCAACTACGATGCGTCGCGGAATGTGTTTCTCAATCTAGCGGACCTTAACCAGGGGCAGTTCTCTTCAGAAGAGCTCAACACCCTTCTTGCCGCAACGGACTTCAACACCGCCAGCTTGGAGGTGGCAAAAACGCGTCTGCGTGATGCGGCAACCTACCCCAAAGGCACATGGTACCGTGAGGAGGCCCTTTATCTTGCGGGCTACTCGGCGTTTCGTATCGATAGCATAAATCAGGCCAGGCGTTTCTTCTCCGATCTCGAGGACAGCACGCGGCGCATCTACAGCCTGGCGTGCCTTGAGTTGGCGGATGGGCATTTTGAGGAGGCCACTTCCCTCTATTCCCGGCTGGACAGTGAAGCCGCAAGGTATGGACAGGCGGTTTCCCTTTATCTGGCCGGTAGGTTAAGTGCTGCAAAGGGCCTGGGGAAAGATTACCTGGAAGGAAACCCCCAGGGTGCTTTTGCAGCTCAGACATATCTGCTGCTCGGGACGATCGAGCGCGACCGCATGCTGTTTCGCCAGGCGGTAAGCTTGATTGAGCGCGGGCTTGAGTTGGATTCCGACCACCGGCCGGCCCTGCTGCGAGCACTTGCCGAAACCCAGTTTGCCCGCAAAAGATACCGGGATGCACTCAAGGCTTTCTCGGAACTGTTCACCTCCTATCCAGAGCATCTTGGCGACGAAACCGCCAGACTGCTTGCCGCACGCAGCCTGTTCTATCTCGGGGAGACCGACTCGGCAGGGACCAGCCTGAGAGCACTGCTTGACGTGACCCGCGATGAGGTGATAGCTAACGAGACTCACTACTATCTGGGCGAGGTTGCCGCACGCAGAGGGGATTATCTTGCGGCCGCAGAGGAGTTTGCCAGCGTAAAGCAAGGATCCCTCTATGCGCGCGCCCTGAGAAGAAAAGGAGAGATGCTTGCCAAAAGCGGAGAACACACCCAGGCCGTAGAGGCTTTCCGGGCAGCACTTGGTGTGACAACCTCCAGGGATGAACGAGAAGGCATCTTGCTTGCCATAGAGGAGAGTCGGTTGGCACTGGGAGTCTATCCTGACAGGATCACTATGCTTAAGAGCTTAATTGAACGCTACCCTGATGCGGCGCGCAACCCCGAGCTTCAGCTGCAGGTTGCACTTGAGCACGTTGAGGAGGGCAACTGCATCGCCGCCCTGCATGAGATCAACAAGCTGCTTGCTCGCTACCCCAACTCACAGGCCGCTCCGGAAGCACTTGAGTATAAGGCACGCTGCCAGCGCCGTCTGGGTAAGATAGATGAAGCCATCGCTACATATCGCGAGATTCCTAAGCTTGCTCCATCATCCGCCGTGCTCCTGCGCTCCCAGGTGGAGCTGGCCCAGCTTCTGCTCTCCCTTGGGCGCGACGCCGAAGCCCTTGCCGTTTACCGCGAGCTTTCAACAACCAGCCGCAGTGCCGCAGATAGAGCAACCTTCACCTTAGCCATGGCCGAGATCTACTACTCCCAGGGCAACTATCAAACCGCCGTAGATCTTATCCGGACCGCGATTAACGAAAGCTCCAGCGCTTCGGTCCTGAAGCAGGCTTTTCTCTTAGGGATAGACGTGGAGCTTGCACGGGGCGAGATCACCACTGCCGGCTCCTACGCCAAGCGTTACCGGAACCGATTCGGCGAGACCGCGGAGTACCTTTTCCACCGGGGTGCTATCGATCGCGCATCCGGGAAACTCCAGGATGCCTTCTCAGCATACAAAGAAGCGGCAGGACGTTTCCCAGAACGTTCGGAATCCCGCATAGACGCTTTGATCGGTGCGGCTGAGGCCGCTCGATTGCTCGGGCGCACGGGCGAGGCAAGAGGGTTGCTTGAGCAGGCGGCGCTTGAGGTCCAGATAGATCGTCAGCGCATCGAGATAACCCGAAGGCTGCAGGCCCTTGAGTAACAACACTTCTCCGCGTATACAAAAATTCCTCGCCGGCTGGGGATTGGCCTCAAGGCGAATGATAGAAGGCTGGATTCGCGAGGGGCGGGTGCTCATCAACAAAAAACCGGCCAAACTCGGGGATACCCTGCGGGGGGAAGATGAGATCACTGTCCTTGACGTCGATAGAACCGTCCTTTACCGTGCCACCTTGAGAGGGGTCTACGATGAACGCTCTTCCAGATGGCTCAAGCGCGGCTTCGAGTACTGGGCGGTCAATAAGCCACGAGGTGTACTCGCCTCCACACGAGATCCCCACCACAAGAACATGGTCACGCACCTTGTCCCGTCATCAACAAGGGTATTCCCTGTCGGGCGCCTGGACAAGGAAAGCGAGGGATTAATCCTTTTGACCTCGGACGGGGATCTCTGTCATCGGCTTACCCATCCTCGTTTCGGCCTCATCAAGCGCTACCAGGTGACACTTGATTGGCCTGTTTCAGAAGAAACGATTGCCGCAGTCGAGAAGGGCGGGGTTATGTTGGATGAGGGTCCCACACTACCTGCGAAGGTCAAGGTTATCTCCTCACGCTGCCTGGAGCTTTCCATGCGTGAGGGGCGAAAACGTGAGATACGCAGGATCTTCGAGCGCTTCGGACATCGCGTCGTTCGACTGGTCAGGGTGGGATTCGGACCTATCGAGCTTGGTGATCTGCCCCCGGGCAAGGCCCTCGAACTGACCTCAGATGAGGTAGCCGCCCTGCGCCGGGCGGTGAGGCGTTCTCACCACTCGGTTGAGAATAAAGCAACTGAGAGGGTTACTCGACGTCCTGCATCGGGCAGGCCAGGCCAGCACTGGGGCCTGCGGTCAAGCAGATCATCGGCACGCAGGAGCAAGCGAAAAGGCTCGCGTTCATAGAAAACCCCGCACCCCAGCAGCGCATAAGAGGATTCATAAACCTCTCCACTTCGGCGTTCACCACTCGCCCCTATCAACACAAACGCTTCCCACCGGGCAAGCTTCACAGACATCGAGTCAGTGAACTCCCAGAGCGGCGTCCATGGGGTCTGGGGTTCTGAAAAGAGGAAGCGGAGCTTTCCAACAAGGGAGAGCTTGTCTCGTTCCAGTTTTGCTGCCACCCGGCCTCCTGTTTGAGAGAAATCAAACAATCCAACCTGGGGATACCCTTGGGGTCCTGCTTGCCAAAAAAGGCCCTCCCCCTGTTCGGTGAAGATTGATACCTCTACGCCCTCATACCCTGCTCCCACGCGAAGGTGATCGGTAAGTATGTGTGGCTGCACCTCTGGTGCGAGGGTTGCCTGGACAGGAGCAAGCAGCATGGAGTCGAGCAGTATAGGGATTTTGCGGCGGTAGGAGCCCTCGAATTCAAGCGATAGATTGCCAAGCACGGCAACCAGGTTCAGGCTGGCCCCTGCTCCTGCCGGATTATCCTGCGTAGGGGATAGGCGTCCCTGCAGAGCAGGGGTGATAAGCATGAAGCTCGCCTGATATTGGAAAATAGCATCGGTTAAGAATTCCATCCCTTCCGGGTTTATCCTAGCCTGATTTCTTGAAAGCAACCTGGCCCACGGCCTGTCTACAAAAACCCGTGCCGTAGCCTGGCCTCCGCTGCGGTGGTTCCCGCTCATCGTGGATGTGTAGGCTTGCGCCTCGACGCCGGCGAGCAGGTTCCAGTGATGCCAAAGGCCTCGAAGGAAGGCATCTGCATATGAGCGAGGCTCGGGGTCGTTTGCGGCCTCAGGATGCCCGAACTCCTCCGTGAGATCGGTATTTGCGTAGCGCAGACCCTGTATTCCCGAAGCAATCTGCAGCGATTTGATGTTGGCTACAAGCTGGGTCTTTCCCAGTTGCTGGAGTCCGTGGAAGTGGTCTGCTCTCTCGTGAATCGAGAGAGCGGTGCGGCTTGACAGGATGGGGCCGTCCTGGCGGGCCAATAGCTCAAACCCGAAAGGAGCGCCCAATGCCATACTTACACCCAGGGTGTCATGTTCGAGAGGAATAACCACCGGTCGTTCGAGTGGGGGCTCAAGCTCAGGGG
>SOJW01000037.1 GCA_004375895.1 Candidatus Stahliibacteriota bacterium | reverse complement strand
CACACAGGGTTAAGGCAATAAGACCTATATTAAGCATGACGGCCTCCTTTTGTCTCAGTATAAGCCGGTTCTCCGGCAATGTCAAGGTCAAAAAGAGGAGGGGCAAAGCCCCTCCTCAAAAGGTTAAGGTTCAATCGGGGAGGTAGCTCGACCGCGTTCCGGAACAGGTGCCGCCTCCAGTAATGCCGTCAGGGACACTGCCGGTTACAAGCCAGCTTGCTGTATAGGTGGGGTCAGGCTCGCTGTCGTAGTTGAAGTGGGGATAGGTACTGCGCCAGGTGCCTACGATGGTGAAGGTGTCAGGGGGTAGAGGGTCGGGGGTATGTCAAGGTGATTTTGGTTAATTCGATCAAATAGTATCACAATTCAATCTTGGATTGGCCTACAGCCTCCACGGGTTTTCTTGACACGCAATTTTTCTCGGCTATACTCCCTCAAATTCCTCGGTAGCTCAGCGGTAGAGCGGGTGGCTGTTAACCACTAGGTCGGGGGTTCGAATCCCTCCCGGGGAGTTAATTCACCCCGAGAACAATCCACTGATGTTATAAGTCCCTGAATGATTCGACCGGATATCCTCTCAACCACTTCGGGTGATAAGGATAAGGCCCCGGAAATCCAGGGCCTTTTTAACGTTAACTAAGCCTTTCTAGGGATTAAAGGAATCCTGCGGATTCCGTCAACCGCGACCTTCCTTGATTCTCCCAAGAAGCTTGTCAAAGGCCTTAAGATGCTTACGCTCAGCGATCCAGATAGACATACCGGTGTAGCACTCGTGAGTCATGCGCCAGGTTGTTTCCCAGAAGTTGTAGCGGTGTACCTCAAAGGATTCATCCTCTTGAAGTAGAAGTCCGGCTGCAGGGGCAAACGAGACGCGCAGATAAGGGTAGGAGGCGTAAACGGACATTATGATCCGCCCGTCGGAGATAAAGTGAATCCCCAGTTTATCCGCCCTGATCTCTTCTATGCGGGTGCCCAACTTATCCTTGATAAGATCGATCGCACCGTCAAGAAGATCAGGGTTGAGCATGCGGCTCGCCCAAAATTCTTGGGTCTTTTTGTCAACTATAGCTTCCATACATAAGAATAGTCAAAAAATAGCCCTTGTCAACTGTAATTCAAATGTTACACTTTGTCACTCGGCGCCACATCCGTCGAGGAGATCACAGAAACGGCCGGCGTAGCCTTTCTGCTCTATTAGATACTCGAACCCCTCCAGCAATCCCCGCTCCATGGAAACCCCCAAATCTCACAAGCCTCATTTGCTCTCCTTAAAGAAGCGTACTTTGGAGCGCAACAACCGTCTTGTTGTTCTGCAATGACATGGTCGCTCAATACCACCATGAGATCGCCACGCCAAAGGTAGAGGGGTATGATTCAAGGAGCTAGAGTTCAGGTTCAATAATAGAGCATCCATAATTGCATAACACACCTATTACTGCGTGTTACAGGTGGTAACTTGCGGGCGGGGTTAGACAGGTAAGGGGACGGCGCTCAAGCCGAAGCTTACAGGCTCCGGTTTCCAGATCTCAAGCTGAGATGATTGGGACCTGCCAAGGAGGTGGCCGTCAAGCAGCACGTAGCCTGAGGCGTTTTTTATAACCGCTCCCATTCGTTTAAGCTGATCAGGGCTGCGGATCCGGTGTTCTGTGCGGATATGCAGGATTCGTTTAACGGTGATGGGGCCGAACCCTGGGATTCTTAGAAGAAGCTCTTTGGGTGCGGTATTTACCTCTACAGGAAAGTATTCCGGATGTCCCTCTGCCCAGATCGTCTTCGGGTCTTTACCTAAAGGAAGATTCCCTTCTTCAGTAAACCCTATCTCTTCCATTGAGAACCCGTAGCGTCGAAAAAGGAAATCCGTCTGATAAAGGCGGTGCTCGCGCAGAAGCGGAGTCGGTTTAAGCCCATCAAGCGGCGTACCTACTGCAGGTTGAAACGCGCTGAAGTAGATACGTGAAAGGTCAAGCTTATCGTAAAGATTCTTGGAGATGCCTAAAATCTCGGTATCCGACTCACCGGCAGCGCCTACTACGAACTGTGTGGTCTGTCCTTTTGGGCCGTAGCGCTTGCCGTGATTGGCCTGTTTTATTAACCTGGAGAGTAAGCGGATGCGGCTGAGAAGTTCCTCACTAAATCTCTTCTGAGGTGCGATTTTTGAAAGCCTGGACACGGATGGGGCCTCAAGGTTAACGCTTACCCTGTCGGCAAGCTTTACCGCTCGTTCAAGTTGCGATATACCGGCTCCTGGAAGAACCTTAAGATGAATATATCCCTGGAACCGATACCGATAGCGTAAAAGCTCAACCGTTTTGATCATCCGATCCATCGTCTGGACAGCACTCTTGAAGATAGCCGATGACAAAAACAGCCCTTGCACAAGGTTGGCGTAAAACATCCTCATGAAAAGTGAGGCAAGTTCCTGCGGCGCAAAGGATAGGATAGGCTGGTCGTTGCCTCGCCGGTTAACGCAGTAGAGGCAGTTGTTCTCGCAGACGTTGGACATAAGGACCTTCATTAGAAGTATGGAACGTCCGTCAGGCAGGGCGGCAGGGTAAACCCAGCGCTCCATATGCCCACGCTGGCGATGCGCTTTTGGATCGTTCTTGGGATTGCAACACGCACCGCACAGGTCATACTGGGCAGCAACCCCCAGGGCTTCCAACTTCTCTTGAGAGTCCATATGTTTACTCTACTCAAAAATCAGGATTTGTCAACCCCCCAGTAACACCCGTAACACCCCGTAACACCCCGTAACACACACCCGTAACACATATTTCCACCAGAGACGGCAACTCCTAAAGTTGCAGGGGCGATGCATGGGATCTGTGCCAAAAGATCCAATCCTACGACTTTCTCGATAATCATCGGATTGACGACGCGCATTTAAGGTACACAGGCTACGTATCTACTCGACTTATCTCAATTCACTTCTTGTCTTAATCTGTGTCAATCTGTGTTCCGAAGGAGAACGACTGAAAGGAGTTCTACGAAGGGAAACGACCGGAGGGAGTTTCAATCTGCGGTTTCAAGGGGTTTTGACCCAGTCCGCATGCGTCGCCACTACATATTTGTTTTAAGTGTGGTGATCATAGATTGTTTTCTCTTTCGGACGGTCGGTATGAGTGCGGAAGTTACCACATCAGGTCAAGATGGTTTACAATCTGCAACCCGTCAAATCACCACCCTGTGATGGCTAATTCCCAGACGGTTTAAGTGAAAAACACTAATCTTGCTCTTCGCCTATTCCAAGAGCATGGGAAAGCGCAGAGAATATCTTGGCGGAAGCAAACTCGGAGGCTTCCTGCTTTTTATATTGCTCGGTGAGAAAACCCAGGGCCTTTTTTCCGAAACGCTCTCTTAAAAACCCTATCTGTGCCACGCGCACGTCTGCCGGGACCTCTACGTTGGTTATCCGTTCACAGAACGCTTCAAAACGTTCATCCTCAGTTAACTCGTCGCCGCAGCCTTCCGCATCCAGGGTGACTTCCCTTTTACAGTGAGGGCAGTAGATACGACGCAGGGCCGCAGAAAACCACCCATTGTATAAGAAGCGCAGCTTCATTCGCTTTGAGGAACTAAGGTAGGCAATCCAAAAGATCGAAACAAGCAAACCTGCTATGTTGTAGCCGGTTGCATTGCCCATAAAAAACTCAACAATGGAGAAAACCGCCATCAGGCCGAGGAATCCAATAACCAGGTACAGGGCGATCGGCTTCCTGAGGATAAAGAACACGAGCAGGACACCTATATGTAAGAACAAAAGCACCAGAAGGATCGCCGCAGGGGCATTCTGGGAAACAACATCCAGCACCGGTCCAACATAAGTTATGTCCAATATCTTTAAAAGTGCACCAAAGATAAGGATAATCGCGGCTATCTGCTGAAGCATGAACAACCACTCAATGAAACCGAACTCCCCGGCGTTCCGCGCCTCGGCTGAGGAGTATTCTTCAAGTAAACGATTATAGGTCATTGGAGTAAACCTCGCATCAGTTCAAGCAGCTCGGCCGGGGATGAAAACACGTAATCGGCTTGATCGGCCAGCTTCTCCCCCACCGCTACTCGAAGTGCACCCTCAGGCAACGCTGCAAAACCATCACGGTCGGTGGTGTCGTCACCAAAGTAGACGATCAGCGCGTTGTCTGAGGGACAAAAGTTTTCGACAAGGAAGGAAACCGCAATCCCCTTGTTCATGCCTGAAGGACGCAGCTCCACAACCTCCTTGCCTTCGACGATCTCCATCTCCTCGTAGCTCTCAAGTGCTTCGGCTTTAGAGTAAAACTCCTCGTAGGCGTGCTCTACCGTCGTTTCATCGGCGAGGCGGTAGTGCATGGCAACGGCACATCCTTTGTGCTCGATAATTATGCCTGGCCAGTCCGCGAGCTCTTCAAGGCTGGCTGCAAAATCATCCAGGTCTTGCTGAATTTCTTCATCATCGAGTATGGACTGTTCAAGCTCTCCAGGCATCTGAAGTTCGCATCCATGACATCCTGCAAGTGCAACAGGGATTGTGGACGGGATAAACTCCTGCAGCTCTGAAAGGCTTCTTCCACTGAGGATCGCCACGTTGGTCATGGGACGCTCTAAAAGCTGACGCAGGACTATCTTTAACTCAGGCGGAGGGATAACCGAATCAGGTGTCGGGGCTATATCAACAAGGGTCCCGTCAAAATCAAAAAGCAACAAAAGCCCTGAAGAAGACTTAATGCGATTCAACAACTTATCCTTCTGGCTCATACCTTCTTCCTCCGTACCCTCTTACCATCGTAAGAAGACTCCTTCAAACGATCCAGGAATGCCCTGCCCCATTTCTCAACGTTTTTGCGGCGCAGACGTTTACGCATCCGGCTCATACGTGTGCGCCTTTCTGCAACATTTATCTCAAGTGCTTCCTTGAGCCCACGGACAAGCGAAGGTATACTGTAAGGATTCACGATCACCGCTTCCTTCAGTTCCTCGGCAGCACCCGCAAACTCCGAAAGCACAAGCATCCCTTTTTGTGGATCCTGAGCCGCCACGTACTCCTTGGCTATAAGGTTCATGCCGTCACGCAGGGGTGTAACAAAACATAGATCCGCGGCGAGATAATAGGTGACGAGTTCCTCAAAAGGCAAGGCACGAAAGTAGTAGTAAACCGGGGTCCAAGCAGCATGTGCAAATCGGCCGTTTATCCTTCCCACCGCATTCTCAACCTCCTGTCTCATTCGATAGTATTCAGGGATCTGAATGCGGCTCGGAACCGATATCTGTACAAACGAGATCTTGCCCAGATAGCGAGGATTCTCCTCAAGGAACCTCTCCACTGCCGCAAGACGCTCGGGTATACCCTTGGAGTAGTCAAGCCTGTCCACACCCAGAACGATGTGCTCCACCCCTATATCCTGCCGCAGGCGCTTGGCCGCCTCCTGGGTCTCTTCTTTATGGACAAGCTCTTGAATCCCTGGGTAATCCACCCCCATCGGGAATGCCTCCACCTTAATCGTCCGCTTATTACGAATCAACCCCTTGCCAAAGGAAACATCCCTCTTCAATATATCCTCCACTGCGTGCAGGAAGTTCTGAACGTACGACCGGCAGTGAAACCCAATAAGGTCGGCTTTGATTAACCCTTCAAGAAACTCCTTACGCCAGGGCAGGGTTCTGAAAAGATCAAAAGGCGGAAAAGGTATGTGCCAGAAGAAACCGATCTTTGACCGCACACGCAGCGAACGCAGCATCATTGGAACAAGGGCCAGATGATAGTCGTTTACCCAGATGAGATCAGAAGGCTTTGCCTCTTGGGCAACCGCGGCGGCAAATTTTTGATTCACAGCCACATAGGCCCGCCAGTCTTCCTCAAGATAAGCGGTACGGCCAAGGAAATTATGGGCAAGCGGCCATAACGTGGAGTTGGAAAAACCAAGGTAAAAGTGCTTGAGTTCGTCAAAATCAAGGGGGATAAGTTTAAGATCAAAGGTAGGATTGGAGGGTGGAATACGATAGGTATCGGCAGAACAGTTCTCAGGAGCCGTTCCCCATGCTATCCACATCCCTTTTGTTGAGCTAAGCACCGGTTCCAGACCGGTAACCATACCACTGACGTTGCGGACCATGCGTATGGTGCCACCTGTTGATTCCAGGTAATAGGGGCTACGGTTAGAGACCACCAGAAGACGACGGTTCTTCTTTTTTGAAGAACGCCCGGATAAATTCTCCTGCCCGGTCTTTTTGCTTCTCTCTGATCTCACGGCATCATCCTATCTTAGAAAAAGGAATTGTCAAGTATGCTGAGGGTAAATGCTAAGTCACCCTTAAAGAAGGTTAACGCGACCAGAAAAGGTCAGTGTTTGTCGCGAAGCCTTACCGATACAGCGTAGCCCGAAATAACAAAGAGAAATGTGGAAACTATAGTCACAAGACCATCAGAAAAGAAAACCGCAAAAGATAAAAGGGGTAACTGGATGCCGAGAAGTATTAAAGCAACGATCTGAAGCCTGAGGAAAACCCGCAGACCTTTCTCTTGCTCCAGCAGCTTAAGGCTGCGTTTGGTAGTAATAAAAAGTACAATTGCCGCCGCCACGATACCCACCCAGATAAGCCCGATGCTGGCGCGCATCCATACGTTTGTTATCCCATAGAAAAACGCCACCCCCTCGAGCGTTGCCTTGACTGCCCCCCATATAAGACAACGTATCCATCCCCTACGAGCAAGTTGTCTGGAAGCCAATATCCGGTAGCGAGCAATCAAAGAGTTCATCTTTCCCCTTAAGACGAAACCTTACCCCTGCCTGTTGCTTAATCTCCGTCCGGCGACCGAGCGTTTACGAAACTCCACTGATCCTTGAGGCAACTATGGATCCGAAGATTTTTGCGAACCCTTTAAAATGGTTGAGGGTGTTACGGGGTGTTACGGGTGTGCTACGGGTACGGGAGGGCTTGACAATCCATTTTAGCAAACTATAATATAGTTGACGGGTCAAAAGCCGTCAGGAAACTTCAAGACCATAAGGAGGTTTGTAAGAATGGGTAAGATAAAGAGATACGACCCCTTCTGGGGAATTGAGAGCTTCCGCCGTGATATGGAGCGGTTGTTCGACTCGTTCTTCGGCCGCTGGCCAAGCGAGGGGTATCCAACATTGTGGGGTCCAGCTGTTGACATAGAGGAGACCAAGGATTCACTCGTTGTCCGTGTCGAGATCCCGGGCATGAAGAAGGAAGAGATCAAGATCCAGACCGTCGGTGACAACCTTGTGATCTCCGGCGAACGCAAGCATGAAGCCGAGGAGAAGGATCGACACTTCCATCGCGTAGAGCGCACCTACGGGAAGTTTCAGCGTGTGGTCTCCTTACCGATCGAGGTTGAGTCTGACAGGGCCAAGGCCAGCTACAAGGAAGGCGTTCTGGAGATAACCTTCCCCAAGTCGGAGAAGACCAGGGCAAAAGAGATCGAGGTAAAATAAACAATCCTCCTTTTGTCCTAACGGACAAAAGATCGGAGAAATGAATCGGAAGCCAACCGTTAAGGTTGGCTTTCATTTTATCAAACTGCGATCTTTTTAGCCTTCCAGGCTAAAAAGGAGCATTTAATTGGGGTCCCCGCAAAATCACTCTGTGATTTCGTGGGGTGGTAGTGTTATCAGGTCGCCGTTACCAGACTGACGCAGCGAGTGGAATACCAGAAGCCAGCGGCGGATGTGGTGGGGTACGAGCAGGTTGTTGCGCACGTACTCCCTTGCCTGCTGACCGAAACGTTTCGCCATGCCCGGGTTGCCGAAGAGCTGACGGATACGGTAAGCGAGCCCTTCCACCGAGTGGGTAAGGAATCCGGAAACCCCATGTATTATCTGATGCCGGATGCCGCCGATATCGGTTCCCACCACCGGCTTGGCTTTCCACATCGCCTCGGTCACGGTGAGTCCGAATCCTTCCCGCCTTGAGTTCTGGACAACCACGGTGGCCGCACGCTGCAGGGCGTTTATCTCGCGGTGCGAGTCCGGCGGCAGGTTGAGGATATGGATGTCTGGGTCATCTCCGGCCATATCTTGAACCTCGGCAAGCACCGCCTGACTTTCAGGATCGTCGGTGGCAGAGCCTCCGGCAAGTATCAAGCAGCAGTCATACCAGCGTCGCACCAGCCTGAAGGCCTCTATGGCGCCAAAGGGACCCTTCAATCTATCAAACCGCGCGACCTGCAGAATGATGCGTTTGTCATTCGCTACACCTAGCTTGTGAAGTGTCGAAGAGACCTCCTCCTCGGAGAGTTTCTCGTTCTTCGGTGCAAGTGGGTCTATCGCCGGCGGGACGATGAACTGCGGCGCCATCAGGTTCTTAGTGTACTGAGGCAGATGGAACACCGCCCCATCGTAGCGTTCAACGAACGGCCTCAGGAAACCCCAGACCCTGAGATCGGCCTCGGATAGATCGATGTGGCAGCGCCAGGCCCAACGGTTTTTCCGATCCGGGTACTCCCCGATCATCGCCGCTGGCTGGGGATCGTGTATCACCACGAAGTCGGCATCCTCAGGTATCTTGGGAGCGTTTTTGCCAACGTTATCAAGATATGCGGCAAACATCTCCTCGGTGAACTCCTCGGGCTGGCCGTGCAGCGCATTGTGGAACTTCTTTGTAATGGTGAAAAAATCTTTCTCGCCGGTTATGACCTCCCAATCCACCTTCATACCCAACTCTTCAATAATCGGTATGAACCAGCCGAGGATCTCTGCAACGCCTCCCCCCTCCTTTGTTGAGTTAACGTGGACGATCCTTACCGGACCCAGCAAACGCGCCAGCTCCTCTATCTCCCTGATAACACCCGAGGTAACGATCGGGGCGTAATCCTCAAGGTGATGTTTGTTATTACTTGATGGCATCCTGGACCACGGCTATTATCTTGTTTCTTAACTCTTCCAGGTTGTACTCGTAGGGAGAGAATGTGTTGATGGTCGCGGCAAGATCAGGCATATCCAGTTGTGTCTTAAGCCAGTCTGAAAGATCGTTCGAAGGCTCACGTAGACGAAGCCTGGACTCTATGAGATGATAAAAAATGCTCTGCGGTGAGACCACACGCAGTGCCTGCATGAGCTCAGGTAGACTCGAGGCCTGAACACCTAAGGGATAAACGAAACTCTTCATACACAGGAAGTAGAAAGCCTGCTCCTCGGATACGCGCAGGAAGTACTCGGTCTCCCCTACGTAAGCATCAACGATCTCTATAAGCCGAGCGCGTGCGTCGCGCAGACGCGTAAACTCTAAAGGATCAAACGAGGCAAGCTTCTCCCCCAACGTCTTCTGCCAGAGCACCCCCCATACCCACTGAGCAAAGTCGTTCATGTAGTCGGTGGTGGTGAAGTGCCGGCGCAGAAGCGAGTGGTAGAGGTGATAGAATATAGAGGATGACGGCACCCCGCGCAGACCGGTAAGAAGCGCCTTGAGGTTGTCGGCTTTGTAACCTGAGTAATAGACTATGCCCTGCTCGGTGAAAAACTGAAAAGGCTTCGCCACGCGGAATTATACAAGCTTGAGGTGGGGAGTCAAGCCATCACCCCCACCCTACCCTCCCCTGTCAAGGGGAAGGTGACCCCAGAATTACCCCTCCCTCGACGGGACAGCGTGCCCCTTGAGTGCTTTATGCGCTCATAGGGTAGGGGATAAAGGGGAGGGTGAACCGCATGCAACACGAAAACTCCCCCTCCCTGGTGGAGGGGGTCGGCGCTTGCGCCGGGAGGAGGGGGTTAAAAGTAGGGGCTAACCTTTAGGTCAGCCCGCAATTTATTCAATCGGACCGACTTGAAAGTCTGCCCCTACAACTCGATTATGGAGTGCAACGACCGTGTCGCTTAATGCTCCTTTTTACCCTTCGGCTAAAAAGATCGCAAAACTCTCACCCCCAAACTTTCGACAGGAAAGTTCCTGCAACAAAGCACTCCAAAACATCCCGTCGTTGCGACCGATTAAGTTAAAAGTAGGGGTTGACCTTTAGGTCAGCCCGCAATTTATTCAATCGGGCCGACTTGAAAGTCGGCCCCTACAACTCGATTATGGAGTGCAACGACCGTGTCGTTGCAGCAACAAGACGCTTGTTGCACTCCAGAATACCTTCCTTGACTTTTTTCAACCTATGATTAGCATCATGCAAATAAAACCCCAAGGAGGCATTCCATGTTTTTGATTTTGAGTTTGCTCTGTGCAGTTCCTTCAATCCAGGATACCATCTTTCCGCAGGAGTACCTGGTATGCGGGCCGTTTCTGAGAGGGGTACGCGAGGCAGGCTGGCGCAACCTGCCAGAGCCAAAAGACGGCTCACGCTACATCCCCAAGAAGGGCGATACTCACTTCAGTGTGATGGCCACCGGCGGATGGGTAGTCTGGGAGAAAGTAGAACTCGATTCCACCGGATGGCTGACCACCAACTATCCAAACGTGAAGTGGGATACCCTGCAGGATTTTTACGGAATCTCAGCTCTTTTCAACTCAGGCTACGCCTACGCGAAGGTAAAGGTTAAGAAGCGTTCCCGGGCGCTGGCCGTGGCGATGCGGTGCGGTTTTTTGATCAACGATGCGAGCTACGCAGGAGACATCTACGGGAAAGGCTACGTGCAGGTTCCGGTAGTGCTCGAAAAAGGAGTGAATAAAATCTGGCTGCGCCTGGGCGGTGCTGGCGACGATAGGGTGAAGTTCATGCTCATTCCTGTAGATGATGACGTAAGGCTAATCACAAAGGACGCGACCCTTTCTGATCTGGTATATGCCGATTCCACAGGCCCGTTCCTTGCGGCTCTGCCCATCTCCAACAGTACGGAAGATTGGCTGGAGGATGTAAAGCTGGTAGTCGGCGGAGATGGATTCGTTTCGGACACTTTCGACCTCCCCCCTATCGCACCCATGAGCTTTTACAAGGCTTCGTTCGAGTTCGCCCTTGACGCCCTCCTCCCTGACTCCGTTCCCGGCGACACCCTGATGCTGCCCGTGGCAGTGGTCTGGGAGGGGGGCCGAACCGAAGCCACCCTTACGCTGCGCTGCAGAGAGCCGGATCAGTCGAGAAAAGAGACCTTCATATCCGTAATCGACAACTCGGTCCAGTATTACGGGATAATGCCTCCTCGAAACTACGATCCCGCCAGAAAATACCCCTTAATCTTTTCCCTGCACGGCGCAGGGGTCCAGGCCATAGGTCTTGTGAACGCCTATACGCAGAAGGACTGGGCTTTCGTGGTCTCGCCCACCAACCGCAGGCCGTTCGGATTCGACTGGCAGGACTGGGGCAGGCTGGACGCTCTTGAGGTTTTAGAAAAGGTCAAGGAGCGCTATCCCATAGACGAGGATCGAATCCATCTCACAGGTCACTCCATGGGCGGGCACGGGGTCTGGCACGTGGGACTTACGCATCCTGATCTCTTTGCGTCCGCATCTCCGGGCGCGGGCTGGACCAATCACCAGCTTTACGTGCCATGGACGTGGCAGAAGTCAATACTGTACGCAGAACCCTGGCAGCTGGCTGTGCGCGACCATGCCCTGCGAACAGACAACCAGCTTGCCCGGCTTGAGAACGCATCCAACCTGCCTATCTACATCCTTCAGGGCGGTGCTGACGACAACGTTCCCGCGTTTCAGGCAAGGCTATACGCTAAAAGGTTAAATCGGCTGGGATTCGATTATCATTACGAGGAGGTGCCGGAGAAGGGTCACTGGTGGTCAGACGACGGCATTGCCTGCGTGAACTGGCGCGATATGATGAAATTCATGAAGAAGCAACGCCGCGATCCCTACCCAGAACACGTCTACTATCGAACCGCCGACCTCACTCAGAACAACGGTGCCTACTGGCTATCTATCCATGCCGTTGAAGACCGACTGCGGGATGCAGTAATTGAAGGAACCTATGAGCAAAGAGACTTCAATATCACGACAGCCAACGTCCAGCGCTTCGCGTTAAGGCTGCCTGAGGAAGCTTCCCTGAAGGAGATGGGGGTGATTATCGATTACGATTACGAATTCATCGTAGCCCCCACCCGGAACGATTCAGTGGTATTCAAGATAACGGAAGGCTCCTGGCAAATAGATACCTCCTCAACCTACCCCCTCCCCCATCCGCCCATCAAAGGTGCCTACTACGAACCTTTCGTGCTGGTCTATGGCACTCGGAGCGATTCGGAGACCACAGCAAAACTACTACACAGGGCCGCAGGCGAGGCGCAGCGCTGGTGGGTTGTGGCTAACGGCACTGTAAGGATTGTGCCGGATACCGCGGTGACCGAAGAGATCATAAGTTCCTACAACCTCATCCTGTTCGGCAACGCCGGACAGAACGCGGTTACTGCAAGGATCGAGAAAGATCTACCGATCAGGATCGAGGATGATCGTTTTGTCGTTAGCCAGGAAATACTTCCCCCCGAAGCCATAGCTGCGGTTTTCGTCTATCCCAATCCCTTAAATGATGCAAAAAAGGTCTTGATCTTTGAAGGTATCGGCTCCGATGGCCTGAAGCTTTCCGGCTACTTCTCGAGCCTCTATTCGGGCGCAGGCATCCCTGACTACCTCATCTTCTCAGATGCGGTCCACGACAAGGGCTGGGGCGGTGTGATTAAGGTCGGGTTCTTTGACGCGGATTGGAAACCTTAATAGTGTGGCGCAGCCTCTCCAGGCTGCGCATTATCGAACAGGCTGGAGAGCCTGTTCCACATTAATCTAACGCAGTCGCCAGGTAAGGTCGGCACGAAGAGAAACACTATGTCTGACATCTAAGGATTGAACACCTGCGTACTGCTCTTCCGTGCGATCAAAATAGTAGGTCACCTTAGTAGAAAGCTTCAATTTTTCATCCAGGTATAAATCCAAGCCAAAAGGAGTAAACGACAGGAAAACCCTCTCTCCCTCTCCCAAAAGGTAATTGAACACCCCCGTACGCCAATCTCCATTGACTGCTGAAAATATCTTTAGGCGTTCGCCAACGTAATAGGCTAAAGTGGAGTTTCCATACAAACTATGATCGACCTCTTCCAGCTCAGGGAATGCCAATTCAACTACCCCCAAGAAAGAGAACTGCAACCGCCTTGACAAAGGATAAGCCCCCTTAAGGTTTGCCCAAGTTTCAAGCACCCACGGATAACCTCCCACTCCTAACTTTAAACGCGTTCCAGAAAGTCTATCTTGTGGAAAGTACGAGATTATCTCACGGAGTCTCATCAGCTCGTAAGCGGAGAGATCCTTCACAATCCCTTCCTCGAGCAGTCTGTTTTCTACATCCTGGTAGAAGAACCTCTCGTAACGCCAGTGTTTCATCTCATAGCGCCACCTTACAGAAAGAAGTTCTGCCAAGCTGTTGATATTATCATAACCCAACTGATCTATCTCCTCCAGAAACTGCCATGCATGTGCCGCTGGCGTCGCATCACGAATCCTGCCAACCCCAGTCACAGCATAGATAGCTCCTGAAGTCCAAATGCCGGGATTATAGAAAGTGTCTTCATGCCAATATCCGCTTTCATCCATAAAGAAGTGTCCATCAATTCCCCAAAAGAAAGGAGATTCCCCTATATACCAGTTAGCATAAGCCGAGGATCTCAGATTTGCACTCTGGTGAAAGTAAGACTCTTGCCTTTCGTACTCTACGGTGTCTTCTTGTGATACATAACGATAAGAGCTGATTCCTAACCTCACTAGTGGATTCAATTTGAGGTATATGTATCTGTTCTCTCCACGCAGACAAAATTCCCAATCAAATCCCCAATAACCACCGCCGGAGCCACCGGTTTGATCCCCAATATACTCCTCGTCCGGCGCAGACCAGGTTTCGTAATCGTCACGTCCCGATATATCCAATCCTGCATCCATTTCCAACTTCATCGCTCCCGCATCCGGCAAACGGAAATCCCGCAGGTTGTAGACGGTATCTGCTTGGGTTTGAACCAAGAGAAACATCAAAACGCCTAACATCACTCCTCCTTTACGGATTAAGTTACACTAAGATAATACTTAAACAAAGGGGGTTGTCAAGTAAAACGTCAGGAATCACTGTATAGCTTCGTAGAAGGCCTCGTCTTCGTGAATGGATAGTTTTGCCTTTCCCTCGGCAATAAGCACCTCTAAGGCCGCTTTTGAGCGATTCTGGGGTATTCCCAGGCTCTGCTCGATCTGTTTTATGGTCATGGGGCGACGGGCAATTGCGGCAAGAATGCGTTCAGCCTCGCCGTGAGCGCTGATCTGCTTGACCTTCTCACGAAAGGGAAGCACTGCTTCGGTATCAGCAGGAAGAAGTTTGGTGATTTCCTCGAGTTCCCCATAACTAAGAGCTACTGCAGAACCTTCAGACGGCGGCCGCACCACCGTATTCAGGTGAATCTTGGTGTAGCGCATTCGGGATAAAACCCTACGTAATGCCTTGATGTGTTCAGATGAATCGTTTACCCCTTTTACCAGAAGTATCTCAACCCATAAATTGCCGGAGTATTCGTTGGCAAAGGTCACCAGACCCTCGATAACCTTATCGAACTCCAGATCCGGATGTGGTCGGTTCAGCCTGCGCCACACCCCCTCGGTAGCCGCATCGAGAGAGGGAACAACAAGATCTGTTGCCATAAGCTCTTCACGGACTTCCAACATCCACAAAAGCGAGGAGTTGGTAAGAACCGCCATCTTCCTGTCGGTTTTCTCTTTGATCTGGCGAATAAGCCAACCGATGTCGAGATTTAGTGTAGGTTCACCTGATCCTGAAAAGGTTATGTAGTCGAGGTTATTCTGGGCTGCTATTTCCACGACTTCGGCAAGGATTTCTTCCCTGGGGAAGAAGGATTTGCGTTCTATAGTGAGATCCGAGGTCCGTCCCAGCTGGCAGTAGATGCAGTCAAGACTGCAGGTCTTGTGGGGCAGTATATCCACGCCCAGGGACAGCCCAAGTCTGCGCGAGGCTACGGGTCCGTATGTGTAACGCACTTCTCCCCTATTCCTCCACGAGCCGAGGCATTATCTGGCCAGCAGGGCCCGCAAGGAAGTAATCTGCGATCGGTGTAATCGCGGATGGCTCAGGATTTACATCGATGATTGTAGCATCGTTGCGGCGCGCAAGGAAAGGAATCTGGGCAGCAGGATAGACAAGACCCGAGGTGCCGATAACTATGCAACAGTCGCACTCCGAGGCGAACTGGAATGAACGTTCAAGGTCATGCGGGTCAAGCTGTTCACCGAACCATACCACCTTGGGCCGCATCAGGCCGTCGCAGTCCTCGCAGGGACAACTCGGGACTTCACCAGGGAGTTCACCAGCGGATTCGTCCACCAGGTGTCCGCACTTCATGCAGTAGGAGTGCATGATGTTGCCGTGAAGCTCAAGAACTTTCTTTGCTCCTGCCCTCTGGTGGAGGTTGTCGATGTTCTGAGTGGCCACCAGAAAATCCTCGTGTGCTTCCTCGAGCCTGACCACGGCGTAATGCGCCGGATTGGGCTTGACCTTTAGTGCCAGAGCACGGCGCTCGCGATACCACTTCCACACCTCGCGAGGATTGCGTTTGAACGCATCCAGAGTAGCAAAATCCTCGGCCTTGAACTTCTCCCACAATCCGTCTGCCTCACGGAAGGTGGGGACGCCTGACTCCTTGGAGATACCGGCTCCGGTGAACACCAGGAGTTTTTCAGCCCTGGCGATGGCGTCGCGGGCCTTTTGGATCTTATCCTGCATCAGCATTTATCTCAGGATAGGGATAACATGATGGATGATCTTTCCCCCAGTGCCAGGAGTTTTCGTGATGGTGGTGTGTTATGGGTGTTACGGGTGTTACGGGTAGGGGTGCGGCATACCCTATGAGATGGCAAGCACCTCAAGGGGTACACTGTGCCGTGCCCCTACGAGCACCTCGATGATTAATCTCTCTCGTAGTGCTAAGTGTTCTCATAATGTGGTGTGTTACGGGGACGCAAGCTCCTTACCGAGATTGAAAGCCTTGATGTTTATATCCACGTACTTGGGCTTGAATCCGGCGCGGATAACATCTTCATAAAGCGATTGTTCAAAGTCAAGGAAAGAAGAAAGCGCTCCAAGCATCACAACGTTCTGCGCACGGGAATTGCCGATCTTCAAGGCCGCTTCGAACGCAGGCAGCGCTATCCGATTGGGAGCGAGCTTTTCGAGTCTTTCCTCGATGTCTTTGGGGTAGGAGCGCTGCGCAGTGTAGACCTCAGGCGGAGCGATCTCATAGGGGTCGTAGATGAGGCGACCCTGCTCACGGTTTAGGAACGCAATGTGGCGCACCGCCTCCAGGTGCTCCATGGAACAGATGAAGTCGGCGCCGCCCTGGGGGATCAAGGGTGAGTAGACCTTCTCACCGAATCGAACATGGGTGGTAACCGATCCGCCGCGCTGGGCCATGCCGTGGATCTCGGACTTCTTCACGTCCAGACCGGCACGCATGGCAACTTCACACAGAAGGTTGGAGAACTTGATAATCCCCTGGCCGCCTACGCCGGCAACGAAGATATTAGTCGTTTTCTGAGGCATGAATCGCTCCTTTCGGACAGATCTGGGCGCAGATCGAGCAGCCCGTGCAAAGAACCTCGGTTACCTTGGCTTTCTCAGTCTCAGCATCGAAACTGATGGCTGGACATCCCAGGCCAACGCAGATCTTGCAGCCGTTGCATTCGTCTGTGTTTATCCAGTAGGGCCTTTGCCACTCGCTGCGGTCGTAGAGTGGACAAGCTCGTTTGGCGACCACAACCGAGGGCTCATCAAGACTAATCGCCTCCTTGAGCACCTCTTTGGTCTCCTTGTAGTTGTTGGGATCAACGACCCATACGTGTTTGACCCCTAAGGCACGCGCAACCTCTGCTGCGTCAATCTCTGTGGTCTCTTCACCCATAAGGGTCTTGCCGGTGCCAGGATGCTGCTGATGACCGGTCATCGCGGTGATCCGGTTGTCCATTATCACCACCGTGATGGGCGAGGAGTTGTATACCGCGTTGGCAAGTCCGGTAAGGCCTGAGTGGTAGAAGGTAGAATCTCCGATTACCGCAACGATCTTCTTCTGCTTTTGCTTCTCATCTTCGATCTGATCAAGCGCCTTGCGGATGCCGTGTGCCACGGTAATGGAGGCACCCATGTCCACGCAGGTGTCCATCGCGTTAAGAGGCGGAAGCGCACCTAAGGTGTAGCAGCCGATGTCACCGGTGATAACGGGGTTTAACTGGGAGAGGATATGAAAGACAGGGCGATGGGTGCAGCCAGGACAGAGGGCCGGAGGACGCGCAGGAACGTCACCGGTATCGATTTTGACAGGCTCCTCGTCAAAGAAGGCTTTGCGCAGACGATCAGGGTTAAGCTCCAGGACACGGGGGACGACTTCCTTGCCGATGCAGGCAATGCCCATGGCCTTTACCGCTTGCTCGATCACCGGATCGTTTTCTTCCACTATGTAGATTTTTTCAACCTTGGAGGCCAACTCACGCACCAGCTTCTCAGGCAGGGGATGCATCATCCCCAGCTTCAGGAACCACGCGGAAGGATAGACCTCCTTGGCGTAGGTATAGGCCACGCCGTCGGCGATCACTCCCACGCCCTCCTCCCCTTTTTCAACTCGATTAATATCGGTGGTTTCTGAAAACTCCTTGAGAGCCAGCATGCGTTCCTCAAGTGATGCGTGCAGCTTGCGCGCGAACATGGGCAGGATGAGGTTCTTGGCGATTTTCTTCTCGTAGCCCTTGACCGGGACTTCGACTCTGTCCTCGCAGGTCACCACGCCGTTGGCATGAGAGGTTCTGGTGGTTAACCGGACGATAACCGGTATGTTGAAACGCTCCGATATCTCGAACGCAAGCTTGGTGAAATCCTTGCACTCCTGGCTGTCAGATGGGGAAAGCACAGGCACCTTTGCCGCGATGCCGTAGTAGCGGTTGTCCTGCTCGTTCTGTGATGAGTGCATGGAAGGATCGTCCGCGGTGACTACGACAAGGCCGCCATGTGAGCCGATGTATGCCGATGAGAAGAAGGGGTCGGCGGCTACGTTCAAACCGACGTGCTTGGACGCGTATAAAGCGCGGGCACCGCCCATGGATGCACCAAGCACCACCTCGTAGGCCACCTTCTCGTTTACCGACCACTCGCAGTAGATCTCAGGGTAGGTGGCGACAGCCTCCAGTATCTCGGTAGCCGGTGTTCCAGGATACGATGCCGCTACATGACAGCCTGCCTCCCAGGCGCCTTGAGCTACCGCTTCGTCTCCGGATAAGAACTTCTTCTCACTCATACGTCATGGCCTCCTCTTCTCCGGTGAGGACACGCAGAGCGCCCAAGGCGAGTGCCTCAAGCTCGTCCTCGCCCGGGAAGACGAGAATGTTATCGGTGATGAACTTTATCTTCTTGGAAATATCCTTGATAAGACCGGGTTCGTGCGCCATCCCACCGGTAAGAACAATAGCATCAAGCTGGCCATCCAGGACAGCAGACTGTGCCGCTATCTCCTTTGCGATCTGCTGGACCATGGCACGAAGGACCAGGGCGACCTTTTCATCACCCGCTTCTGCTTTACGATAAAGTGGTGATATATCATCTGATCCGAGGTAAGCAAGTAATCCGCCTTCCTTGGTAATCTTCTTCTTCAGGGCTTCCTCGTCGTAGGAGCCGGAGAAGCAGAGCTTGACGAGCTGGGTAACTGGAAGATAACCGGTCCGCTGCGGTGAGAGAGGTCCGCCGTCGTTTGCGTTGTTGACGTCAATCTGTCGGCCCTTGCGGTGCGCGCCTATTGAGATGCCGGTCCCGAGATGGGCTATCACCAGGTTGAGCTCCTTGTAAGGGTTACCCAACTGAGCCGCCGCCTTGCGCCCGACCATCTTCATGTTAAGGGCATGGGATAAGGAACGCCGCTCGATCTCAGGCATACCTGAGATACGGGACTCAGGGATGAACTCATCCACCGAGACAGGGTCAACTATGAACGCAGGTATCCCCAAAGGTGATGCGATCTCTGCGGCCAGTAGCGCTCCCAGATTTGAAGGATGGTCCGCTGCCACTCTGCCTTCGCGGATATCTGAAAGCATCCGCTCGTTCACCCGGTAGGTGCCTGAAACAAGAGGCTTGAACGGCCCTCCACGGCCCACAACCGCGGAAAGCGTTGTTTTATCTACCTTCCACGCATCAAGGAGTGAATCGATCGCTTCGCGCCTGTAATCAAGTTGTTCTAAGGTGGATGAGAACCCGGCGATCTCCTCTGCAGGATGACGGATCTTATCCTCGTGAGCAGCCTTTGAGTCCTCGTAAAGTGCCACCTTGGTTGAGCCTCCTCCCGGATTTAAGGCAAGGATCCTATGCCCCATTCCGGCTCCTTTCTTTGTTAAGCTTGCGCTTCATCTGCTCATGCTCGGCTGCGGTCTCGGAAAAGTGATGCGAACCGTCGCCTTTAGAAACGAAGTAAAGGTACTTCGTTTTCTTGGGATTTGCAACCGCTTCAAGCGAGGCCTTGCCCGGCGAGCAGATAGGACCGGGCGGCAGCCCCGTGTTTATGTACGTGTTGTAAGGTGAATCTATCCGTAAATCGGCGTATGTCAAGCGTTCTTTGTGGCGAGGCAGCGCGTACTCGATAGTGGCGCAGCTCTCAAGGGGTAAACCCTCTCTCAACCGATTCAAGAAAACCGAAGCGATCACAGGCCTTTCTTCTTCAAGATAGGCCTCGCGCTCAACGATCGAGGCAAGGATAAGGAGGGTATCCAGAGGAACCTCCCGAAGCATCGGCTCTGCAACCTCAAAGAAGCGCCGCACCATGACCCGTAACACATCCTCAGGCAAGATGCCTACCCGTAACACATCCTCAGACAAGATGCCTACCCGTAACACATCCTCAGACAAGATGCCTACCCGTAACACATCCTCAGACAAGATGCCTACCCGTAACACATCC
>SOJW01000011.1 GCA_004375895.1 Candidatus Stahliibacteriota bacterium | reverse complement strand
TACGAGGCCACCTTCGAGGTCCAGCCCTGCTACTCTCTCCGCTCGGTCCTGAATGCGCTTGAGAGCCTTGCCTGGCTTTTTACAATCAACGACACCATCTACTCCTACGTAACCCGCGATTCATTCAAGGTGCTCTACTTCGAGAAGCGCATGCACGAGACCAACTACGATACCGTAATAAGGGTGCGCTTCGACTGGGAGGGTCAGCGCATCTGCTACGAGGACGGCTCCTCCTACCCGCTCCTGCCCGGCACCCTGGATGTGGTCTCGATATATTACTTCTTCAGACTCAATCCGCTGGCAGTGGACGAGGAACGCGATGTTGTCCTGCACGCCGATCGCATGACCGAGCGAGCGACAGTACAGGCGGTCAAGGAGGTGGCGGTGCGATCGCAAGCATCGCCAACCGGCAGCTTCACGTGCACCAAGCTGGTGCCCGACGTTCGAGGCAGGGGCAGCTTCGGCTCGGGCGGGAATCTGATTTTCTATCTGACGAACGACGAGAACCTCTATCCTGCTTTAATCAGAACAGTTATGACAGTCGGCTCCATCACCGCCCGCCTGAAATGGGTATGGAGCGAACCGTAACACACCTAATACAGAGCTACAGGAGGAATCTTTATGCCACCTAAATCACCTGAAATCCATGCTGTTCTTCTGGTGGGCGGCAAGGGCGAGCGATTCTGGCCCGCAAGCACGCCACAGCGCCCCAAGCAGTTCCTGCGGATATTCTCGGATAAAACTATGGTGGCTGATACCGTGGAGCGCATCAGACCACTTGTGCCGATGGATCGAATGCACTTCGTGCTCCCACACCACCTGGTTGATCTCTTAAGTGACGAAATTAAAGGAGTTAAGAACAAGAACATAATCGTCGAACCCGAGGGACGCAATACCGCCCCGGCCATAGCACTTGCCGCACGCGCCCTGCGCCATAAGCCGGACGCTATCATGGCAGTGCTTCCCGCCGATCACCTGATCTCCCCCCGCAAGACCTTCCTTGCCGACCTCAAGACTGCTTCCAGGCTCGCAGAAAAAGGATATCTTGTGACCTTCTGCATCCCGCCCTCAAGACCCGAAACGGGCTACGGGTATATAGAGATCAACCGTAACACACCATTAGGCCGACGGGGGTTTAAGGTTAAGCGTTTCAGAGAGAAACCTGATAAGAGGACGGCTAATCGTTACTTGAAGTCGGGTAACTTCTTCTGGAACTCCGGGATGTTTACCTGGAAGGTTGAGGCCATCATTGAGGCGTTCTGCAAGCATCATCCCCAGATATATAAGGCTCTTCTTGCGAAGCGATCCAAGGAACCGACAAAAAGCTCCTACGCCAGGTTAGAGGCGACGTCTGTTGATTATGCCGTCATGGAAAAGGCCGAAAACGTGGCTGTTTTGCCTGCAAGATTCCGCTGGGACGACGTCGGCTCGTGGAGTGCTCTGGAACGTCACCTACCTCAAGGACTTGACAAAAACACTAGGATTGGTAAACTTATAGTATTGGAAAGCGAAGGATGTATCGTCTATGCCCCCCAGGGCGAGGTAGCTCTGTTGGGCGTATGCGATCTTGTAGTTGTGAAAGCTAAAGATACAGTGCTTGTATGTGCAAAGGATCGGGCCGCCGATGTCAAGAAACTCCTTGCACGGCGGACTCCGCTGAAACCCTAGGAGGAGCAAAGATGAAGCGTTTGATTGCAGTGGCTCTGGCGGCCGTTGTGTTAGGGTTAGGATTTGTGGGCTGTACTCCGCGTAAAACCACGAAGGTGGTCTCTCCTGGTCAGGACTACTCCCTCTACGAGATGGAGCAGCCCGGGGACACGACTAAGGGGATTACCCCGAGTGCAGCTACAGTGCCCGGCTACCGGGTACAGATCTTTGCCTCAAGCACCAACGAAGGTGCCAACAAGGTCGCCAGCGAAGCGCGTTTCAAGTTCACCGAGCGGGTCTACGTCGAATACGACGTCCCCTACTACAAGGTACGTGTAGGCGACTACAAGAACCGCTCCGACGTCGAGATCCTGCGCGAGAAGGCAAAGAACCTTGGCTACGGCGACGCCTGGATCGTCCAGACGGAGGTCAATGCCCAGTAAGCTGCTTGTTGCAACGGGCAACGAGGGCAAGCTGCGAGAGTTTAAGAAGGTGCTCTGTGGGGTTGCAGATGTTGTGGCCCCACACGAGCTTTCTCTTCCCCCAAAAGAGGTAAAAGAAGGCACAAGCTACGCAGAAAACGCACTTGCCAAAGCCAGAGCCTACCGGGATCAGTTTGATGGCCTTATCTGCGGCGAGGATTCAGGGTTGGAGGTGGATGCTTTGGACACAAGACCAGGGCCCTTATCGGCAAGATACGGGGGAGAGAAAACTTCTTATCCTGAAAAGTGCAGGATGTTGCTCAAAGAGCTTAAGGATGTGCCGCTGTACGAACGAACCTCAAGGTTCAGGGCTACCATCGCTCTTATAGATGGGGACGAGGTGAAGACCTTCGAGGGAGTACTTGAGGGTTGGATCGGGTTCGAGCCAAGGGGGACCGAGGGGTTCGGCTACGATCCCATATTTATACCTAAGGGTTTCTCGCAGACCAATGCGGAGCTGGGGCTCGTGATCAAGAATCGAATAAGCCACCGGGCAAAAGCGATCGGCAAGCTGGCCGAGTATCTGAAGAGCCGTTAGTCTCCGTTGACTCAAAAACAAAGAGGATTATAATTGAAACCACGGGCAGAACTTGATTTACTAGCAACTGCCTCCCCAGTTCAGCGGAGCTGAACTGGAGTTAAAAAGTGCCCGCCGGCACCGGGGAGTAGCGTAGTCCGGTTCAACGCGCCTGCTTTGGGAGCAGGAGATCGGGGGTTCGAATCCCCCCTCCCCGATTAACCACCCCACGAATCTGCTTCGCAACTTCGCGGGGTATCATTTAAGTGCGGGCTTTGCCGGGTGCGGGTGACGGCGCAGGAGCAGCGGCCCGAGGAGGTCTATAAACCAGCCAAAGGCAAGCTCAACCCACGGCACAACCCACAGGAACCTGGGGACATACGCGAGCCTGCGCGGGCGGTTCAAAACACCCCAGATGCGCACCGCTACGCTGTCAGGACTGACCGCCAGGCTCTCTGCCGGAACGCGGAAGCCCCCGGGCTGCCTCTCAGCGACCCTGAAAAGCTCGGTAGCCACCGCACCCGGCTTGATGACGCTTACGTGAACGTTGGTTCCCCGCATCTCCCGGTAAAGCGAGGTGGTGAAGCTGTCTATAAAAGACTTGGTTGCGCTGTAAAGCATCACACCCTGCTGAGGGAAGCTGCCAGCAATCGAGCCCACGTTTATGATGTGCCCCGAGTTGTAGGAACGCATCCGGCGGATCACGAGAAGCGTAAGGTGGACGAGGGAGCGAACGTTGAGCTCGATCATCTTCGAGGCCACGTCCCAGGGCATGTCGGCGCCGTAGCCGTACCATGCGAATCCTGCGTTGTTTATGAGTATGTCTATCTTTCCCCACTTGGCACGCACCTCTTCAACGACCCTGAGCCGGTCGGACTCATCGGTCAGGTCGGCGGCGATGACCATCGCTTCTCCTCCGGCTGCCTCTATCTTATCTGCCACTTCCTCGAGCCTTTGTTTGCGGCGCGCCACCAGTGCGACCTTGAGTTCTTTGGCGGCCAGGCATCGTGCGGTTGATTCGCCTATGCCGCTGGAAGCGCCGGTAACGAGCGCCACTTTATCCTGCCAGTATGAGGGACGCTTGCGGCCCCATTCGGTGCCGGGCGGAAGGTAGGGCGAGTGTTTGAGTATTGCCCGGCGGACAAGGGGGCGAAGGAGGCTTATAAGGTGGCGCTTGAAGCCAAGGTTGGCCTTGAACGTCTCGAGGTAGTCGTCAAGGGAGTGTCGCTGATATTGGAGTATGCGCTGGGTTTCTTCAGAATCCATCCAGTCGGTGTAGAACGGTTCGGGACCGAACGCCTCGCATGGCAATCTGCCGATGCCGACCGCTTCCAGGGTCTTTCCTACGTAGTCGCAGTATGAAAACTGGCAATCGGGACCTCCGCCCAGAAGCAGAATCTTACCCCAGACCTCCTCTGACGAGGCCGCGTTTGCCAGTGCCAGGCCGGCGTCGCGTGGATCGAGGAACTCGATGCGTGTATCTAGCGAGATCTTGAACATGATGGGGTCTAACCCAATGTCCTGCAATGAAGGCATGGCCGGACATCTGAGTATTGACCATTCAAGCCCGGATTGGGTAATCATCTCCTCGCAGATGATCTTGTGCCGGCTGTAATTGTCCGAGGGCTGCAAGGATTCACCCACGCGTCGAGGAGGGGGCTCGTTAAACTTCCTTCCAAAGACCGAAACCGAGGAGGTAAATATCAGCCTGGGCGGATCGGCAAGGCCCTTGAGTGCCTCAATAAGGTTCCTGGTTCCACCGATGTTAGTATCCTCGGCCAGTTGAGGTTCCATCTCGCTGCGTGGTGGGATGATTGCCGCAAGGTGAATGACAACATCTTGATCCTTGAGGGCAACTGCAATATCCTCCCGGTTGCGCACGTCGCCCCACAGCAGTTTGACCTTATCCTTGAATCTCTTGGCGGACCTTAATGTAGCCTTGTTCTTGAGATCAAGACAGGTAACCTGGTGACCCTGTTTAATCAACTCTCGAAGGGTATTTGACCCTATATTGCCGAAGGCACCTGTCAGTAAGACCTTCATATTCTCACTCCTTTCCCTAATTAAGGATAACCTTCCCTCTCCCCATTTTTGTCACGATCAGCCTGGGATTCATACCCTGATTATAGGTAAATTTCGCTAATTGTCAAGTTGCTTAACTATAAGTGGGCTTAACTGTTAATCTCAAGATAGTTCTTGAGTGTTAACATCATGATCTAACCGGTTTTTCTTGCCATGATGCTATTGCCGCTAGAATGCAGTAATTAAGCCTCAGGCTTGCGGCAGCGCACGATGAGGTACTGGGCAATAATCCTGGTATCGGCAAGGAATGGGCAGCGCTTCACCATCTCATCCGACGCAACCGGCTCGTGGAGACGTTCGATGATAAAGCCGGTATTGATCAGATGATTCAGCCAGCTCGCAAAGGTAAAGTGGAACCGGGGCACGCGGAATTTTTTAAGTTTTTTCTTCAGCTCAGGTGGTGTTAAGAAAAAGATCCACTCCTCGATCTCCACGAACCCCTCCTTGAAGTAGTCCCAGCACTGACGGGCTATGTGGTTGTCCTTTTGGTCTTCAACCCACTTGCTGGGCGGGCTGGTGAAACACGGGTGGATGATGGAGAACTGGAAGAAGCCGCCAGGTTTGAGCACCCGGTATGCCTCTTTGATAGCGCGCCAGGGTTCGGCCATATCCATAAGGCTCATGAATGCCGCGGCGAAGTCGAAGTGCTGATCTTCAAAGGGCAGCTGCACTGCGTTAGCCACCTGGTAGGTGATACCCAGGGATTCTTCCTCCTCTTTCTCCTTCGCATGTCGAATAAAGGTTTTGGAGATATCTATAGCCGTCATCTTCGCACCCTGCTTGGCCAGAAGCCTCGTGTTGTGCCCTTCGCCGCAGCCGATATCCAGGCCGGTTAGACCTTTGACGTTGGGGAGAATTGAAAGAAGAGCGGGTGTGTTTAGATTATCCCTGGTTACGTCCATACCCATGCGTGATAGCTTGGTCCAGGTCTCGGCGTTCTCCTCCCAGTACCTTCCTACCTCTCTATCATCCAAACGTCCCTCCCTTTAGAAACGATTTTATTTAATTGCTTACTTCTATATTGATCGGGGTCCCCGAGGAAACGCGAAGCGTTTACTTGGGGTAGTGCTTGTTTATCGTCCAAGAGACCTCCTTGCGAATGTTAGCGATTATTCCTAAGGGTATCGTGATCCCCTCTATTTGCAAGCCATTACCTGACGCGAACGAATATTATTAAACGGCCTGGAGAGGCCGTTCCACATTTTTTCTTTCTGCTATGAGATCGAATCAACACCAACTTTTGAACAGACGATGACGATCCGTTTATCCTCGCAGCTTCTTGGCAAGCATCGCAACCCTTTTACCCAGTTTGACACCGTTGGCAAGGGTTAGCTCATCAGGGGCACCCTTGCACGAGGTGCCGTAGTGACCGGTGGCATCCATTGGATCGCCTGCGATAATCATGCCGTAGATCAGCATCGCCTGGATGATAGATATGATGGTTGTCTCCTTGCCGCCGGAGGTGGCGAACGCAGCGCCTATTTTCCCTTCCATCTGGCGGCGGATGCCCACGAAATCGTCGAACACCTTTTTGAGTTCGGCAGCCATGGTTCCGAAGTAAACTGGTGAACCAGCGATTACCCCGTCAGATTCAAGGAAATCCTCCCTGGTTACCTCTTGGGTAGACTTAAGGACGGCGTCAACACCCTCGACCTCCTCTACTCCTTTGGCAATCGCCTCGGCCAGCTTCTTGGTATTACCCGTTCTCGAGTGATACAACACCAGAACCTGCAACGTTCCTCCTTGGTTACAACAGAGAGACTATAGGGAAAGCTGCGAGGGAGTCAACCCCCCGGAACACACCACAACTCTAACGGATCAAAATGCCCTTTTGAAGGGGTAGGGGCACGGCATGCCGTGCCCCTACAAATTCTCAATCCTGATGGAATCGACTCCTGGATTATGAGTTACCATCCAATAATGATCTATGAGGATCGCAATCCCCCGCTGTTGACAACTTCTCGCAGGCATCGTATAATTCGGTGTTACGGGATTGCGGGGCGTAGCGCAGCCCGGTTAGCGCGCTTGGTTCGGGACCAAGAGGTCGGTGGTTCAAATCCACTCGCCCCGACTTCCGATGAACGAAGAACCTACCATTGTAACCCTCTTTACCGAGGAAGAGATAGCCGAGCGCGTCCAAGAGCTGGCTGCGGAGATCACCGAGGATTACGCAGGCAAGAATCCGTTGCTGGTTGGAATCCTCAAGGGGGCGTGGATGTTTCTGGCAGACCTTACGCGGGCGATAACAATCCCACATCAGTGCGACTTCATCCGGGTATCAAGCTACGGCTCGGGCACGGAATCAACCGGCGAGGTGCGCCTCCTGACCGATCTTTCCACCCCTATTAGAGGTCGCCATGTGATCTTGATAGAGGACATCGTAGACACCGGCCACACACTTGCCACACTCCTCAACATATTGAAGGAAAGGGAACCTGCATCACTCGCCGTCTGTTCCCTTCTGGACAAGCCGGAGCGCAGGGAAGTGGCGGTTCATATAGACTACCTGGGTTTCACCGTTCCCAACAAGTTCGTTGTAGGCTACGGTCTTGACTGGGACGAGCGTTTCCGGCATCTGCCATACATAGGTTACCTGGAGTTCGAAGGGTAGATTTATGGAAGAGAGCCGCAACATCCAGATAGGCGTGATAGGCGGCAGGTTCTGCAGCCAAAAGACTGCCCGAATTGCCGAGGAGTTGGGACGACTGATCGCAGAAGAGGGTTGGACGTTAATCTGCGGTGGACGCGGCGGTGTGATGGAGGCGGCGTGTAAGGGAGCGATCAAGGCAGGTGGAGTGACTATAGGCGTGCTGCCGGACTCAAGCGACTCCAAAGCCAATCCATACCTTACTCATCTTATCCTTACCGGTATGGGTGAGGGGCGCAACGTGATTATCGTGCATTCGGCAGATGCACTGGTAGCGGTTGACGGCAAGTACGGAACGCTGTCAGAGATCGCCTTAGCACTCGCCCGCAAGAAGCTGGTGTTCGGGATAGGGACATGGGATATATCAGGGGTAAAGATGGTCAAGGATCCAGCCGATGCGATCGAACGAATCAAGGAGGTGCTCGGTGAGTGATGCCAGGCTGCATGCAGTGGTCCACGGCGTTGTTCAGGGTGTGAATTTTCGCTACTTCACGGTTAGACTGGCGCAAAGGCTGAACTTAACCGGCTGGGTGCGCAACCTCGGATACGACAAGGTGGAGACGGTTGCTGAAGGACCAAGGGACGCTCTTAATGCGTTTCTTGAGGAACTGAGAATCGGACCTTCATCTGCGCGCGTTACCAGGGTGGATGTGGAATGGCAAAAGCCCACCCATGAGTTCAGTGATTTCCGAGTCACCTACGAGGAATGGTAGAGATGAAACCGCAGATTTCGCAGATTACTCAGATTAATCTGAATAAGAAGTAATGATGATAAAGGACAAGAGAACCTACGATATAATCGGTGCGGCAATGGAAGTTCATCGCCAGTTAGGAAATGGTTTTCTCGAAGCAGTCTATCAGGAGGCCCTTGCGACAGAACTTACAGCCAGAGGCATTCCATTTAAGCGTGAAGTTGAATTACCCGTATTATATAAAAATCAGCAACTCAACACTTCTTATCGTGCCGACTTCATTTGTTACGATTCAATCATTGTTGAGCTCAAGACCGTATCCCATTTGGGGAAGATCGAAGAAGCTCAAGTAATTAATTATCTCAAAGCAACCGGATTGGAACTAGGAATCCTCCTCAATTTCGCCGCTCCCTCTCTCGAATACAAAAGGTTTATCAACTCAAAAGAAAAACCACAGATTACACAGACTAACGTAGAATAGAAATAGATTAACCCAATCCGTGAAATCGGCGTAATCTGCGGTTTAAGTCCTATCCCAATCCTAGTTTCTTGCGCGTGGCCGGGATCAATCCGCCCTGGTTGATGAGATCGAGGATGAAGCGAGGCAATGGCTCAAACGATAGTCCCTTGCCCGTAGTAAGGTTCTTCAACTTGCCTTGAGCAAGGTCAACCGTGATCTCATCCCCTTCCTCAACGTGTTCGCGGATGCCGGGCACAACTGCAATGGGCAAACCGAGGTTGATGGCGTTGCGGTAGAAGATCCGGGCAAACGAGTAGGCAACCACGCAGGCGATGCCGAAGTAGCGGATAGCGGTGGCCGCCTGCTCGCGCGACGAGCCGCACCCGAAATACTTGCCGGCAACGATGATGTCTCCGGGCTTGGCCTTGGAGCGGAAGTCGGGGTAGACGGTCTCAAACAGGTACTTTGGGGTCTCCTCGGCGTCGGTTATGGACATGTACCGCCCCGGATAGATAACGTCGGTATTCACGTCATCCGGGAAAATCCACGCGCGTCCTTTTATGAGTTCCATCATGCCTCCAGATATCTGCGTGGATCTGCTATCTTGCCCTCTATTGCCGACGCCGCCACCGTCGCCGGGGATGCCAGATAGAGGAACGCCTCGGCGCTGCCCATACGTCCCTGGAAGTTGCGGTTAGTAGAAGTAACCGCCACCTCGCCAGGGGCAAGGCAACCCTGGTGCGCACCCAGACAGGGCCCGCATCCCGCGTTGACTAATACTGCACCGGTGTCGACCAACGTCTCGATAATTCCTTCGGAAAGTGCCTCTTTGAATATCTTCCAGGATGCGGGAACAACCAGCAAGCGGACTCCCGGGTCAACCTTACGCCCCTTGAGAACCCGTGCCGCCTCGCGCAGGTCCTCCAGACGACCGTTGGTGCAGGAGCCGATCACGGCCTGGTCTATCTTCTTGCCAGCGACCTCGGAGATTCCTTTCACGTTATCCACCTGATGGGGGCATGCCAGCTGCGGTTCCAGGTCAGATACGTCGAAGGTGTGCTCCGACGCGTAGCGGGCGTCAGGATCGGAAGCAAGCATCTCGTACGGGCCTTTGGCGCGGTCCTTTACGTAATCCTCGGTAACCTTATCCGGGACAACGAACGCTACCTTGGCTCCCGCCTCCATGGACAGGTTGGAGATAACCATGCGGGAGGCTACGGATAGACCGGAGATGGCTTCGCCGGAGTATTCCATCGCCTTATAGTCGGCGCCGTCTGCACCGATGGTCCCGATTACCTTGAGAACGATGTCCTTGGCGTAAACACCCTTAGGGAGTTTTCCGTTGACTACTATCTTGAGGGTTTCAGGAACGCACAGCCACAGCTCACCTGTTGCCCACACCGCGGCCATCTCAGTTGCGCCGATGCCGGTGGCAAACGCACCCAGGGCACCGCCAGTGGTGGTGTGGGAGTCGGTGCCTACAAGAAGGATGCCCGGTCGGGAGAACCCCTCCTCCACGAGTACTTGATGGCAGACTCCGACATTGATGTCGTAAAAGTTCTTGATCCCCTGGGCCTTTACGAACTCGCGAAGCTCTTTCTGACCGAGGGCGGTGCGTTCGGATTCTGCAGGAACACGGTGATCGAAGATGATGACGATCCTGTCCGGGTCCCACACTTTTTCTACACCGATCTTCTCGAAGGATTTCTTGACCATGCGTGCGTTCTCGTGCGACATGGCCACGTCCACCTTTGCCGAAACGATCTCCCCTGCGCGGACCTCATCTTTGCCTGCTTTTTTGGCCAGAATCTTTTCGGTCAGAGTCAGCGGACTCGTCATTCCCATGATGACTCCTACTTACCTTTATACTTCTGCTCAACCACCGCTCTGGGAAGGAAGCGTTTTTCCATCTCCTTGTACTCAGGCAGACCCACCAGTTTCTTGAACTCATCGAAGGTGCACAGAAGATCGGTGCGGTCGGGCATGATGCCGCGTTCTTTTAAGACCTTCAGATACTCGCGCAGCCACTTGGTAACCACAAATATGGTTCCCACGGGAACGGAAACACGGGCAACGCCCAGTTCTCTAAGCTCCTCGATAGGGATAAGCGGGGTCTTGCCGCCAACGACGGAATCAAACAGATTTATGGATAGCGGCGCATCGATCTTCGAGACAGCATCTCTGATCATCTCCTTGTCGGTTGGCGCCTCCAGGAATATCATGTCCGCGCCCGCCTTGGCATAGGCATTGGCGCGCTTGATCGCGTCCTCGTAGCCGGTCACAGCGATGGCGTCGGTGCGGGCGTTGATCACGAAGTCAGGATCAAGATCGGAGCGAGCCTCAACCGCCGCCTCGATCTTTAAAACCATCTCCTCTTCGGACACCAGCTGCTTGCCCTCCATGTGTCCGCAGCGTTTGGGGAATACCTGATCCTCCAGATTGACTCCTGCCGCACCTACCTGGATGAAGTCCTGCACGGTGCGGATAACGTTCAAGGCGTTGCCGAACCCGGTGTCGCCGTCTCCCATCACCGGGATGCTAACCGCCTGGGCCACCCGCCAGGTCATGTCAACTACCTCGTTCCAGCCCAATAGACCCACGTCGGGTTTGCCGAGAAGGCAGGCGGAGACGCCGAAGCCTGAGACCTGGGTAAGCTCGAACCCGGCCTCCTCGATCAGTTTGGCCGAAAGCACGTCGTAGCAGCCCGGAGCCACCACCGCCCGGCGCTCGGCAATCATCTTCTTAAGTTGTGTAGTCTTCTTCACGAACATCCTCCATGTTTTCGAACCTGCCGGAGTATAGGCTGGGCTAAACGTAAGTCAAGGAATTGCTCAACCCGCGGAAAATTAGACTGTGGACTATTCCTGCTTGACACAATCGGGCTTACCGGTATAGTGAAGAGTGGCGACAAAACAAGTCCTGCTTGTCTTCGAGATCTATGAATCCAGCAAGCTCGTGGAGAAGATCGAACAGAAGTCTTTCGCAGGCATTATCGATCGGGATAATGTACATCGTTTGCTCGGACAGACGGGGTTTGAGGTAAGAGCGGAGTTCGGAAGCTACGAATTTAAGAAGCCTAAGCAAGGCGATGAGCTTCTCATCGTAGAGGCCGTAAAGAAAGGAGGATAAGCCGTGGCAGAATCATCGCTTAAGAAGACAGAGGGGAAGAACTTCACCGTTGCCAATATCGGCAGGTGGGAGAAGCTGGACAATTATACCTTCACCCATCCCAATCTTCCCGTTGGGTTCCCGGGCAAGTTGTTCCTAAAAAAGGAACTGGGGCTTACCGGCATGGAGGTATCCCTTAACAAGATGCTGTCGGGAGAGGGAGTGCCGTTCTACCATGCGCATAAGGCCAACGAGGAGCTTTATATCTTCCTCAAGGGCAAAGGTCAGTTTCAAATTGACGGCGAAGTCATCGACGTCAGCGAAGGGACAGTAATCCGGGTTGCACCGAATGGTATCCGCGCGTGGCGCAACAACTCGTCTGAAGAGCTCTACTTTATCGTCATTCAGGCCCGCTCAGATAACTTTTCCGGTTCAAACATCTCTGACGGCAAAGGAGCCGGAGCTCCGGTCAACTGGCCTGAGGCATGAGTTTCCAGAGAGGAGGCTTTATGTTCAAAAGCATACATACCCTTGCCATCTACGTCTCAGACATGGAGAGGGCCAAGAGGTTTTACACCGAAATTCTCGGTTTCGATGTCAGGGCAGATCTCTGTCCTACCCTCTGTTTCCTTATCTCCAAATCAGGCAATATCAATATCTACCTTGAGGCAGGCCATAAGCCGAATCCTGTGGATATGGACGATACTCACCTGAGCTTCTTTTTAGAAACCGAGAAATCAGCCAAGGAGACGTTCGATGCGCTCAAGGCGGCGGGTGTAGAAATCCTGAACGATGCGCCTGAGGAGGTAGGAGACGGGGTTTTTGCCTTCCAGTTCCTTGACCCGGACGGTAATATACTGGAAGCAACCGGCCACTGATTGTTAAGGGAGATCATGAACTCGCGATATAAAAAGGCGTAACTTGATCAGAATCAAAAGGAGGAGTTTATGGAACCGCTAAAGCAAAAAAGGGGATTCGGCAAATGGGTCCTGGTAGGTATAACCCTTCTCTTGTTGGCCGCCAACGTTGCTTCAGCGGATATTGAGGTAACAACACCTACCTTCCTTTACCCTGAAACCACCTCGCTTTCTCTTGAGGTAAAAGAGAACCTTGAGGCCCTCTCGCATTTTGCCGCCGGCGACAGCCTGCCTCTTATGTTCCGATTCTACGACACCCTATACGAACACAAGCCAGGCGTTCTGTGCGTGCTTACCCACAAATCCACGAGATTCGAGGGCTTCTCAAACGATAAGGGAGAAGTGCTTTTCTGGGTGCCGCGCGCAAGGAACTACTCGAAGGTTAATTGCGCGGCGTATTCCGATGAGCCGATAGAGCCGATCGTGCAAGTTAGTGGGTCCTTGCAAGCATCCGGAGGTGCCGAAATCCTGGAGCTTGTTTTAATATGGCTGGGAATTAAGAAATTGGATGTGTTGACCAGCGAAGGGCTTCTTGTGTTAAAGGCCGGCATGATAGAGGTGCACTACCCTGGGGGCCACGAGGAAGAGGCAAGACAGTTGATGACAGAGCTCAAGAAGGGCGAGAGGGTTATAGACAGTCTTACCCACATGAGATTAAAGCCGCTTTCGATCATTATGAGAGATAGTTTTTATGTGGGTGTAAGCGTCGGAGGGATGTGCACGTCTTTTGAACCTGACAGCGCGAGGGTGTACGGCACTTTCCCCCACGAGTGGGTAGAAGGGGGTATAGAAGAGTGCTACGGAGCCTACCAAGACTCAACCAACCGCTGGATCGGCGACGGCATCGCAAACTACATCGCCTTCGAGATATGCAAACGGTTTTACCCTAGGTCTCTTTTAGATAGAGGCGGAAGCTTCTACAAAAACCCTGAGAGGGTTCACGACCTTAGGACCTGGACAACGGCTACCATTGCAAAACCTTTGGGCGGATGGAACGTAAGTTTTAAGGGTTATGACCTCGCCCCATACTTCTGGGCAAAGGTGGTGGATAAATCCGGGGATTCCTTAATCATCGCCCGGTTCCTTGCCGAGTTTCTAGAGACGGAAGATAAAAGTCAGCAAAACGCCATCGCCATTCTCTCAAGACTCAGCGGCCTGGACATAGACTCGGAACTGGTCATCTCCCAGAAGGAGTTCACAGAAAACGTTGACCGCTACTGGCCACTATTCATAATCCCTTCCGAGATAGCTCATATCCACGGGAAGGACTCCTTCCTGCTAGGAAACGCTCTGGATACTGCCTCCTCCCCCGCCATCAAGATCAAGGTAGACGATTTTTGCATCGAACGCTACGAGGTCGCTAACCAAGAGTTTTGTGATTTCCTTAATGCGGCTGGTAATCAAGAGGAAGGCGGTGCATACTGGTTCGATGATGCAAATAACCCTGAGATAGACCTCGTGGACGGCAGGTATCAGGTTAAGCCAGGCTATGAGAACTACCCTGTCCGCTATGTAACGTGGTATGGTGCCTCGGCCTATGCAAAATGGGCAGATAAGCGGCTACCGACCGAGGTGGAATGGGAGTTTGCTTCGCGTAACGGTTCAGATCTTTGTTACAATCCCTACCCTTGGGGCAACGAGTGGAACAAAAAATACTGCAACTGGAGTGATAAAGGCAAGCGTGACGGCTATAAGGCCACCGCACCTGTGGATGCCTTCTCAAAAGGTATTAACCATTACGACTGCTTCAACATGGCAGGCAACGTTGCGGAGTGGGTGGCGGACTGGTACGCGCCCTATGATCCGGCGGATACACTGAATCCAAAAGGACCTGAGACAGGGACACTGAAGGTCTACCGCGGGGGAAGCTACGCGGACGGAAAGGAGTGGATGACCACCTATTCCCGCAGAGGTGCAAATTCTTCCGAAGCCTCGCCCTACATAGGCTTCCGCTGCGCCATGGACATACCGAAGGCGGAGCCTGATAAATAAATTGATCAGGAGGAATTATGCATAAGACCGATGAACAAGAACCTTCCTTCCATTATATTTCGACAAGGGAGGAAGCAAGAAAGATAATCGAAGAGCATGATAAATACTGGGTGTCCAACTGCGGATGCCGGGAGGGCGGGCCGGGCTGCAAGCGCTCCCGGATGGACCTCTGCCTGTTCTTCGATACGGTTGAGATGCAGGGCACCGGTTCTGATTTCAAGGAAGTCAACCGCGAATTTGTCGAGGGTATTCTCAAAGAAGCGGCAGAAAAGCACCTGGTTACCCGCCCATTCCGATACGATAAAGACCGCACCCGTGACCAGGGCATCTGCTTTTGCTGCGACGACTGCTGCGGGTATTTCAAGAGCGACGAGTGGGGATGCGACCCGGGAAAATACATCGAGGAAACCGACATGGAGGCATGCACCCAGTGCGGCGACTGTGTGGAGGTATGCTACTTCAAGGCGCGTAAGATGATCGATGGGAAACTAGTAATTAATCAGGAGGGGTGTTATTTCCTTAAAGACGGTTCAACCAATTATAGAAATGCCCCGAAGGGGTACGGGTGTTACGGGTGCGGGCTGTGCCTTGACGTGTGCCCGGAAGACTGCATCGAGATGGTGCCTCGCACCTGAAAGGAGAAACGATGCCAAAAATCTGCGTTATCCAGTTCAACGTGTCCGACATGGATGCGGCTATCGATTTCTACTGCTCGAAGCTGGGGTTTAGTATCAAGGGTAAGGAGTACTACCCTGACATCGTCCTTTTGGACCATGAAGGCCCGTCGGTTCTCCTCTACAAAGTGGATAAACCCTTCAAAATCGACTATCCCAACGTTGCCCAGACGCTTGTCAACATCCAGGTAGACGATCTGCGCAAGGTAATGGCCGATCTGAAGGCCAAGGGCGTGGAGTTCATCCACGATAAACCGCAGCCCTGCCCTGCCGGCATCTACGCCGCCATCCGTGACCCATCCGGCAACGTGCACGAACTGCTCGAATTCGGAGGCAGTGTAGACGACCAAGGAACCTCATGAGTAACGAAGAAAACCTTATCCTCGGCAGGTTTGAGTTCTGCCTGAACGTGAAAGACATCAAGGCGTCCCTTGAGTTCTACAAAAGGTTGGGGTTTGATGTGATTGACGGTGACACAGAGCAGGGCTGGGCGGTAATTGAGCACGGCAACTGTATATTGGGATTATATCAGGGACACATATCAACCAACCTCCTTAACTTCCGGGGCGGCGACGTATTTGCCATTGCCGAGACTTTGAAATCCCGCGGCCTTACCATGCAGGTCGATGCACACAAGGAGGAAGACGGTTCGGATGGAGCCGAGATCCGCGATCCGGACGGCAACCGTATCTACTTCAACACCGCTCCCGATGAGGAGGTGGAGTGAGGTCCTGAAGATGACGGGTTGTAATAGTTGGTCTTCATGGCCGGGCTTAAGGCCAAGGGGGTGGAGTTTGTCCACGAAGAGCCGCAGCCCTGCCCGGCAGGTATATACGCGGCGTTCCGAGACCCGTTCGGCAACGTGATGGAGAAGAACTTATCCACGGCCAGCTTGCAATCTACGATGCCTCGGGCCGAGAGGTTTACAGGCGTTCGGTTAATCCAGGAGCACGGGAGATTTTATGGTCTACGGACGAAATCCCCTCCGGACTTTACTTCTACAGGTTTAGCTCTTCTGATTTAACCGTCAGTAATAAACTAGTAACACTAGGTACTTCCTTGTTTGTCATTGCGAGGACGGTTGAGCTTGTGAGAGGCCGGATGAAGCTCCGAAGGGCGACGGAGATGGGGCAATCTCATATGTGGCACAATCCGAGGATTCATCTCTAGATGTTTCTCACCCGCCTATCCACCTTGAGGGCGGCCAACGGTCGCTTCACATCAACACGCGTCAGATATATTAGATCGCCACGTTCCCTTCGGTTACTCGCGATGACACGTTTCCTTGATAGTCTCGGGGTCCCCGGCCGAATACGAAGTATTCGGTTGGGGTGAAAATAAGGGGCGCTTGCGCGCCCATCTCTTTTTGAGTAGTTTAACTATCGCAACAGGACGGTCTTGCGGCTTGCCTGGTAGCTATGATACCTTTAGCCCCGGGTTACTCTTTTGTTTCTTTAAGCACCTCGAACATCTGGGTCAGGCGTTTTTGCACCTTTGCGAAGATCTTGGAGGCCGGCTGGCCGGAGAGTATCTCGATCCCCTCCTCAACAGTGGATACCGCGTAGATGTGGAACTTACCTTCGCTTACCGCGTCGCGCACATCTGCACGCAGCATGAGGTTTGGAAGGTTCGATGCAGGAATCATCACCCCCTGCTCGCCTGAGAGCCCCTTGGCTTTGCATAAGTGGAAGAACCCCTCGATCTTCTGGTTGGCCCCGCCTATGGGCTGCACTATGCCGAACTGGTTCACCGACCCGGTTACGGCCACAGACTGGGTCAGGGGCACCTGGGCCAAGCTTGAAAGGAGCGCATAAAGCTCGGCACTCGATGCGCTGTCGCCTTCCACCTCGTCGTAGAGCTGCTCGAAGGTCAGGCTTGCCGAGAGCGGCAGCGGGTGCTTGGCGGCGAACTTGGCGCCCAAAAAGCCCGTGATAATCAAAACACCTTTGTTATGGATAGGGCCGCTCATCCGGGTCTCGCGCTCGATCTGCATGACGCCCTTGCGACCGAGCCAGGTGCGCGCGGTGATCTTTACCGGCTTGCCGAACGAGTAGTCGCCCAGGGAGAGGACGGTGAGTCCGTTAATTTGCCCTACCTTTTCACCCTCCACGTCAATTAAGAGGGTACCGCGCAGCATGAGGTCTTGAATCTTTTCTTCAATCATGCGGCTGCGGTAGACCTTTTCCTCAAGCGCCTTTGCCACGTGTTCTGCGCGTACCACCGGTGAGTTGGCGTCCATTGCCCAGAAGCTTGCTTCGCTGGTAAGTTCGGCTATCTGCGAGAAGCGGGTGGAGAGTCGTTGCTGATCCTCTGCAAGACGGGAGCCGTGTTCGATAATTCGGGCCACCGCCTGTTTGGTCAAGGGACGCAAGCCGTCGTATTTGCACCGCGCCGAGATGAAACGGGCGTAGGCAAGCTCGTTCTGAGGTGTGCGCGGCATATCCACGTCGAAGTCCGCCCTGATCTTAAACAGCCGCCGGAAATCCTCGTCAAGCTCGTGAAGCAGTCCATATATCCTTGCAGAACCTATAAGTATCACCTTGAAGTCGACCGGGATAGGTGTGGGACGCAGGGTCTCGATGATCGCACCTCTGACCTTTTCTGAGATGTTTTCGACCTTGGCCTCGTTGGAACGTAGGGTGCGCTTGAGCGCATCCCATGCAAATGGTTCTGAGAGGAGCTCCCGCGCGGGCAGGATCAGGTATCCGCCGTTGGCGCGGTGCACCGCGCCCGGTTTGATCTTGGAGAAGTCGGTGACCATGTTCCCCGAGACGTTGCGGTACTCAATCGCACCGAAGAGGTTGTAGTAGGATGGGTTGTCCTCGAAGATCACCGGGGAGCCGCTGAGATTGGAGTTGTCCACGAAGACGTTTACCCGATACCGCTCAAGAAGCGCACGAAGATGGACGATTGTCTCTTGATCCCCGGTCTTCTTAAAGAGGTCTATGTGGCGCACCACATCGCGCTTGACCCAGTTGAAGTAGCGGTTTATCCTGGCTTCGTCCTTGTGCTTCTCGATGAGGGGATCAAGAAGCAGCCCCAGCGTGTAGTAGGCCACCTTGCGGTCGTATTCGGTAAGAGCCTCGATCTGTTGTGTTTCTATCCTGCGTACCTCCCCGAGAATGGTCTCCATGACCTTGGTAAGCTCCTTGCCTTTCTTCTGGATTTTTTCCTTTTCTCCATCGGGCAGTGCCTGGAACTCCTCCTGCTCCAGTGGCTTACCTTCGCGAACCGGGATTGGGAAGAGGCCTGTGGGGCCTCTTTTTATAACGAATCCGCGTTTCTGCGCCTCCTCGGAGAGCTTCTTGAACTCGGCCTCCTTGCGTTGCTCGAACGAAGCGGTTACCTTTACGCGTTCCTCGGTATACTCCTCGCTTTCGAATACCTTGGGGATCTGCTCTCGACAGGCCTTGATGAAGGAGTCCATCGAGGAGGCGAAGTTACGCGCCGTGCCGTTCTTTAAGCCTATGGAGAGCGGTTCTGACGGTTTCTCGAAGTTGTAGACATAAGCCCAGTCAAGCGGTTTTTTTTCTTCGCTTGCACGGCGGCGCACCAGGGACATGGTTGTTGTCATGCGGCCTGTGCCGAGCGGGCCCGATACGTAGCAGTTGAAGCCAGGGGTGCCGTGGGCCAGTGCAAATCTTATGGCGCGCACCCCGCGTTGCTGGCCTATCGTGCCGTGCAAGGGTTCGATCTCGTCTGTCGTTTCAAAGGAAAACTTCTCCGCCTCCATCCTTGCCCGCAGCCGCTCTGCGGATACGCGCTTTTGCGCCCTCAAGTGGTTTTTCTCTTTTTGGGGCTCGGCTTTCTTCGCGTTCATGCCCTCAGTATAGCAGCGGTTTGTGGAATGTCAAACAGTTCAATGCTCCTTTTGGATTACGTCCAAAAGATCGCAGAAAAAGAATGTAGAACGGTCTCTCCAGGCCGTTTGATAATATATGCGACTTCAGATTACCCTCAATTCGGATAGGTGGGTGACTGACACCTAGAGGTAAGTCCCAAGATTGTGCCACATATGAAATTGCCACCCTCCCCCTACCCCCTCCCATCGAGGGAGGGGAGATAACTTTTTCAAGGTGTGTTAATGTACAATCAAAACCGGGCAGACCGCCGACTCGATCACACGCATAGAGGTACTGCCCAGAGCCTTGCGCTTTTGGGCATCAAGCCCACGGGAACCGAGGATTACCAGATCATAATCTCTTTCTTTAAGCAGACGTAGTATTCCGTCTTCAGCCTTCTCGTCGAAGAGAAGCTCGCGGAGAGGTTCTATCCCTGAACCCTCGAACAATCTGGCAGTAGTCGCAAGTATGCGCCGACCCTCCTCTCGCAGCGCCTCCCTTATCTCCGACCCCAGGTCAGCGGAATACATTGCCGGAACGTAGGCTGCATAGACTAACGTCACCTCTGCGTTCATGCACGCAGCTATGTCCCTTCCCACCTCAGCCGCACGTAGTGAGTTTTCCGAACCGTCGGTGGCTATCAATATCTTCTTAAACATATCCTCTCCTTGTAGAAGTTAATGTCAACCTCTATTGTCTTAAATCTGCCAGATCTCTTCACAAAACTACAGCCTCAATTTTGCGATCTTTTGCGCGGAGCGCAAAAGGAGCATCGAAGTACTGCTCCACCCTGAATCCGGCTTTCCTTCATCACCCGTAACACACCCATCTTTGTCCCTTCTGATAACAGGAAGAGTTCATGGCTTTAGGATCGCTCCACCTTGGATTTTACTCTCTTTCATCGCCCGTAACACCTTGTTCGCGTCCTCTAACGGAAACTCCGTAACCTCAGTTTTGATCGGTATCTTGCCAGCGTACTCAAGGAGCTGGCGAACGTCCTCGTGCGTGCTGTTGGCTACCGAGCGCAGTGTTCGTTCCCAGTAGATTAACTCATACGGGAAGCTGGGGATGTCGGTCATGGTAATCCCGGCAAGGGCAAGGGTTCCGCGAGGTCTCAGATGCTTCAACGCTATGGGGACAAGAGGGCCGGAAGGGGCGAAGATTATGCCTGCGTGAATCAGCTCAGTCGGTTTCTCCTCTGCGGTTCCTGTCCACTCCGCGCCAAGGCTTTCTGCAAGTTCACGATTAGCCGGGGTCCTTGAGAAAACGAACACCCGTTTCCCCAGGTATCTAGCCACTTGTATGGTGACGTGAGCCGAGTTGCCGAATCCGTAAAGGCCCAGTATCTGCCCCGGTTTGGCCTGGGATAGAACCAGCGCCCTGTAGCCGATCACCCCGCCGCACATCAGCGGCGCGGCCTCGGCGTCTTTGATACCTTCGGGCAGCAGATAGGCTGAGTCTTCGGGAACCACCACGTACTCCGCGTATCCGCCGTTCTCGTGGTATCCTGTAAACCTGGCGTTCGGGCAGAGATTCTCCCTTCCTTCCCTGCAGAAGGAGCACTCACCGCAGGTCGAATACAGCCAGGGTACGCCAACGCGCTCGCCTAAGCGTTCTCTAGATACCCCTTCACCTACCTTATCTATCCTGCCGATTATCTCGTGGCCTGGAACGATCGGCAGCCGGGGCAGCGCAAGATCGCCTTCCACCGTGTGCAGGTCGGTGTGACAGACCCCGCAGACCGAGACCCTGACCCGCACCTGGCCTTCACCGTGTTCCGGCATCCCCAGATCCACAAGCTTCAAAGGCTCGGACTCAATCGGAGCTGGCTTAGAAAGTTGCATCGCTTTCATGAATCCTAAGATAATCCCTTTGTGCCCGAAGTCAAGTTTTTAACCCCTGCTATTCCGTCAGGGTTGACATGGGCACTCTTTATCCTAAAGTCAAGGCAATGGTTTGTCTGATTTTGATCTCCGTGATCTCAACCACAGACTCCCTGCGGGCGGAGTTTGCCTCGCTTGCCGATACGTTGGTGAGCAACGCCTACTAGGAGGGCTGGGTTGTGAATTCTACTTACGCCCTACGCGCTCGAGCAGGAATGGAAAGCAGACGTCCTCGATCGATCAGGTCGTGATTAATCCTACCGAATCCTGGTACGTTTACATCGTGCAGTGCGCCGACGGCTCGCTTTACACAGGGATAACAAAAGACGTCTCCAAGCGACTTGCCGAGCACAATCAAGGCAAGGGCTCTCGATTTACCCGCAGCAGGCGTCCTTGTCTTTTAAGATTCTTCGAACGGCATCAGAGCCGATCAAGCGCTGCCAAGCGCGAGGCGGAGATCAAAAAACTCTCCCCCGAACAAAAGCGAGCGCTCATCCGAGGCTGCCCGATTCCGTAAGACCTTTTCAAAAATCACTCTCTTGACAATCTGACGTTCGGGATTATTATCCTGAAAACCAATAAGTAGGAGGATCGAGATGAAGAAGGTCGTTTTAGCCCTTTTAACAATCGTGGTTGCGTTATCCGCGGTGGAGTGGGAGGTTGAGCAGGTACCTGATGATAATCAGTTCTACCGGGTTAATCCCAAACTGGCTCTGGATGAACAAGGGAATCCATACATTCTGTTCGTTGAAAGGATGGAGGGTGTAGAACAAGGTTCGCTTAAAGTAACTACAAAGGAATCGGGCGAATGGGTTGAAAGATTAGTTAGCCCAGTGACCTATGGTTTCTTCGAAGAAGAGATTGAAGGTCACCTATCTTATTGCAGCTTCGCGGTTGATGAAAATGGAAACTTCTACGTGGCGTTTACTGACTTCAACGAGTTATTTTCAGACACAATGAATCTTTACGTTGTCACCGACACCAGCGGTACCTTCGAGGTCAATCAACTCACCGACGATGGGAATTATCAACTCTGGCCGGTTATAGCCTTGGGCGAGAGTAAACCCACCCTGGCATACACCGAATCCGACTACGATGAGGAGCTGGCAATTGTCAAATACGGATCTATTACAAATAGCGGAAACCTATTGTCAGAAGTGATTGACACCGCGATTATCTGGGGACTTGATTTCATCCGTTGGGGCCAATACTCTCTCCCGTATGCATTTTTCTCTGACGACAGTGCTTATATTTGTCGGTCGACTCCTTGTCCCGATGGATGGGCGACTGAAACCCTCAGCGATACCTTTGGAGTATTACCATCGGCCTGTGTGGATACCTCTGGTAGGACTCATGTAGCCTTCAGAACCGGCGAAAGTTTGGAGGAGATTTTCTACCTTACGGATATTGGTAGTAATGTCTGGGAAGAGGAATACGTTGCGCAAGGATGCAAGATGGAAGCCGGGCTGTTTTCTCCATGCGTTGCCGCTGATTACGAGGACACCCCCCATATCGCGTGGGTGGTTGAAATTGGCGGCTCTCTTGACATCCATTACGCGGCAAAAACAGATGAAGGTTGGATGGAAGAGGCGGTAACCAGTGATCCTGACAACGACGAGTGGCCGGGAAGCGGCCGATTTTTCACCATAGATGCTCAAGGCTACGGACATCTGGTTTACTCGGCGTGGGATGATGTGGAGGATGCCGCACATATTTTCTATCTTAAATCCAAACACCCTCTGTGTATTAACGAGAGCCCTCCTCAGAGAACGCCTCTAGGATTGGAGGTGATAGAAGAAGCGGTTCGCTTCAGCTTGCCTCAGGCTGGTCCGATCCGTCTTGACCTCTACGACGCCACAGGCCGCAGGGTTTGCTGCATCGCGTCAGGTGTCTATGAATCCGGCGAGCACTCGGTACCAATCAATCAAGCAGAACTTTCGGCAGGGGTCTACTTCGTCAGGATGGAGGCCGGGGGGCACTCGGCATGCGCTAAGTTTGTAGTTACGCACTGATCATCCGGGGATTGACAGACTAAGTTATTAGCTTATCCTAATATAAGCAAACTCAACCAGAGGAGGTTGACGATGAGAAAGATAGCCTTGGTCCTTTTGGCGGGTGTCTTAGTGCTCTCGGCCGTCGAGTGGGAGATAGAGCAGGTGACCACCGGAGAAAATCACTGGAACGACGGGTCGATGATTGCATTGGATACCGACGGAAACGTAGGCATTGTCTATTATCAGTACCGAGAGGTAGAAGATTCACTTATGTTTGCTTCAAATGCAACCGGTTCCTGGGTCATCAAAGGGATAATGCCAAGCGCCGGATGGGCCAGCTTTGACTTTGACTCAAAAGGCAACGCCTACGTAGTGCTTGTTAATACTTACGACTGGGACGACACCACTGAGATCTTTCTGGCTGCGGATACCAGTGGCGAGTTTACAGTGACTCAACTCACCAATGATCCACAAGATCGATATATACCTGTAATTAGACTGGATGGAGAAGATAACGTACATATCATTTACCCCCAGTCAGTAGGAGAAGAGCCAGATGACACAACTCTCCTTTTTTACGGATGGATCGATGAAGGAAGCTTTCATTATGAACTGATCACCGATCAGCTGTCCGGCCACAACTACGATATGGTGATTGATCGTAACAATACCCCACACGTCTTTTACACTACTGGGGCTGATTTTGAGAGCACGCTTTGGCATGCGTTTCGTTCCTCCCGCTCGGCGAGCCCCGACTGGATGACAGAAGAGGTTTACACGCAAGAATGGGGTATCTTGGATATTTCGGCAGAGATTGATGCCCATGGATACTTCCATATAGCCCATAGTGAGGGTTGGATCGGATACATCACCAACAGCAGCGGGGACTGGACGAACGAGTGGGCCTCCGACACCACCGAGGATGGAGGGATTTGGGGAGAATTTCCCTCTATTGCGGTTGATTACCTGAATAACCCTCATATAGCATGGCCCGGTTACAGTTCCGCTGATGAGGGGTACGACATTTATTACTCAGGCAAAACCGCGGAAAGTTGGTTCTGGGAGAAGATAACCAATACTCCAACCAGACCTGAATATCAGGACGAGAGACGTTTCTTTGTAATTGATGCTCAAGGTTACGGCCATGTCACCTACTCCGAGTGGGACGAGAACGAAGAGTTTGGCGAAATCTTCTATGCTAAGAGCAAGGAGCCTTTTGTCGAAGCGATAGCTGAGCAGCCCAGCGTGACCAATCCTTTCCGTCTCGAAATCCAGTGTTTCACGGTTAGCTTCAACTTATCCAAGCAATCCACCATTCGCCTCGACCTCTACGATGCCTCGGGCCGCAGGGTTACCTGCATCGCGTCAGGGATTTATGCTGCTGGAGAGCACTCGATCCCAATCAATCAAGCAGAACTCGCGACAGGGGTCTACTTCGTGCGACTTGAGGCGGCAGATTACACCTCAAGCGCGAAGCTTGTTGTCATTCGTTAGGCTTAATCGGAATGATTAAGGGAACGCTAAGGCGTTCCCCTATCTATCCTTAGGGATTCGCCTTTACCTCAAGGGAGATGCTTTCTTCATCCATCCGCCCCCACTCATCGCTCACGGTCACGGTAATCGTCACGATTAAGTTGCTGGTTACCGATTCAGGGGCTGTCCAACGAGCCAACTCGCCGAAATTCTCGATCCTTCCCAAATCGGCCTGCCAAACGTAGGTTAACTCAGCCCCCAGCGGATTGTAAACGTAGCAGTGCAGGAGTGTGCTTTCACCCGGCGCAAGAGAAGGGTTATCAGCCGTGACCCTTTCGATCTCAGGACCCACAGGCTCGCAGAAAAGCACAAAAAGAAGCACACTCAAAAGAGCAAGGATCATCCAAACTTGCTTTTGTCTCATCACTTCCTACTTCCTTCACTGAGGGTAGGTTGAGACAAGCACGGTATAAGGATCGAGATAGTTGAACGCTACCTCGCCCTCGCCGTATGTTGGATAGAAACCTCTGGCGTCCGTTACCTCAAGGAACCAATCGCCTGGCGAAAAGCCAGAACCGGTAAGATCAAAGACCGCTGAAGTATCCTTGATTTCCTCGAACAGCTCTCCATCGGGCAGGTAAAGACGCATCAAAGGCTTGCAGTCGCCTCCAAGGTCTTTGATTGTTACGTAAAGATAGGTGGTATCCTCAAGCTCCAAGCGGTAGAAGTCGGGAAGTGAAGCCATAGGCGTAAGGGTGTCTGAGAAGGCATCGCAAAGATAAGCTCCGGTTGTTTCTATTCCCAAAAGCACCGGCGTGGCCGATGCGGTGTCGTCGTCATGTTCAAAGGGATCGTTGATGTTGGATGAGGCTATCTCGAGCCTGTACCGGTAGCGGTCCCCTCCTGGATCGCCCACAGGGGTGATGCGAAGGTAGTAGGTTTGTTCGGGACGACTTGCCACCCATACCGCAGGCACCAGATCGGATTCGCGAGCGTCCGGCACAAGCGGGGGCTGGTTTTCACTTAAGAGTTCAGCTTTAAGGTAGAAGGAGGTGCCCGTCGGTTCCAGAAGGTTAACCTTTATAACGATCACTGAAGCGAAGGCCTTTTTTGGGCCGATGCCGAAGTGAAAGACCTCTGCAGGGTCGTCTGCCGGAATGGTAAATTCCTTTACATAGGGCAGATTGACGTCCCAGGCGGTCTCGATGGTGTTGTTGTCGGTAGGATCAGGCGGCGTAGTGGAGTCGTCGTTATCGCAGGCCAGGACAAACGAGCCGGTTGCTAAGACAAAACTTATAAAAAGCGAGACTTTCCTTTGCAACAAGGCCTCCTTATGCCGATTAACGAGAAAGGATACCCTCTGCTTCTTTGCTGTCAAGGGGATCACTCCTTTATAAGTGAGGCTGAGTTAACGTCGGCCCCTACGTTTTTTATCCTGCGATCTTTTGACCTCTGGTCAAAAGGAGCATTTATCTCGGGGTCCCCGCGGCGTTACGAAGTGACGGCTTGGGGTAATTAAATGCCGAGAGGGGGAGTTGAACCCCCACGGGGTTGCCCCCACTAGCTCCTGAAGCTAGCGCGTCTGCCTGTTCCGCCATCTCGGCTATTACAAGTTTTAATGTAGATGGCTCCTTTTTTAGTGCAGGCAACTACGTCGCCTGCGCTCGCCGCGATCTTCATCCGCGGCTCACGTCCTGCCATCTCGGCTATTATTAAATCTTTTTATGTTGATGGCTTCACCCTTTGGTCAAGCAACTACGTCGCCTGCGCTCGCCGCGATCTTCATCCGCGGCTCACGTCCTGCCATCTCGGCTATTATTAAATCTTTTTATGTTGATGGCTTCACCCTTTGGTCAAGCAACTGCGTCGCTTGCGTTCGCCACGATCTTCATCCGCGGCTCGCGACCGCCATCTCGGCTTCTATCAGCTTCGAGAAAAGAAGTCTATACAATCATGCCGGAAAGTCAAGCAGCTTAGCCGGTTGCACTCGCCTCGACCTACGGCCCATACTCACGACCTCCATCTCGGCAAGTTCGATATCGGCACTCTTTGGTAAAGCAATTACGTCGCTTCCGCTCGCTCCGACCTTCTCCCAGAGCTCGCGTCAACCCTTGCGTTCGCTCCCCTCTTGAATAGAATAAATTAATGTTCCGTGCTTACTCCCGGCGTGTAGATCGACGCCTATTCAGCGCTATCAACCGATGGCTTGCCCAGCGTGGTGACCGCACCGATCCCCTAAAGCTTCGCCGCTTCACCGCAAGCGCTGAGAAAGCGAGCCCTGAGGAGTTCTTCTCTCTATCCAAACGAACCCGTGTTGAACTCAAAAGAACCTCGGAGTATCCCCTAAGCTATACGTTCCGTTTCGACTCCCCCCTGTCTTCAGGATACGGTGAGAACGACTTGGCGCAAGGAGAGTTTTTTCCCAAACATCACCTCTCTGCTCCGGCGGTGATAGTGCTTTCAGCCTGGCTTGAGGGGACGACCGATTACTCGCGTTTGGCGCATTGGATCGGACTTTCCGGCCGCAATCTGTGGGCGATGGACCTTCCCTACCATGGGCGCCGCGCACCTCGAGAAACCCGTTCCGGCGAGCTTGCCATCACCGCAGATGTAGTGCGCACCCTTCGAGCCGTCAGACAGGCGGTTTGCGATGCGCGCGTTTTAATACGCACACTTTGGGAGTTGGGATCAAGGGATATAGCGATTCTGGGTTTCAGCCTCGGCGGCTGGGTTGGTTCTTTGCTTGCACTTGCAGAACCTAAGGTTTCAAAAGCACTGCTCCTCACCCCGGTCGTGCGGCCTGAGGAGCTCTTTCTTAATTCGCCTCTCTTTAGTGCCCTGCGCAACGGCGTGCGAGAGCAAGACAGGGTTCAGGTCTTCAACAAGCTCCGCCACCTCTTTTTACCTGTGCATGGAATGCCGGTGATAGACCCAGAGCGTATCCATCTTATCGGCGCGCACGAGGACCCGCTTGCGCCACCGGACTCTTTAAGGGAACTTTCGTTGGGTTGGGGGTGCGGCGAGGATATACTTCCCGGCGGACACATAACCGTTTATCTCACCGGCCGGCTCTGGCGCAGGATATTCAGCCTCCTACACCCCAACCAGTCGCTACGCAACTGGTCGGGGACCCCTTAAAATGCTCCTTTTGACTACGGGCACACTTGTGATCTTAGTGCACGGAGTGCACTAAGATAAAAGATCGCGATTAAATCGACGTGGCGTTGTCTAGCGACGGCGTGGGGTAGGTTCGGTTGACATACGCGCCTTCCCTGGCTAGACTTTGCAGGCTCACGAAAGTCCCTAAATCAAGGAGAGAAGATGTCAAAGACACAAGAAATTCTTGCCCAGACAGAAAGATACAGTGCCAACAACTACCACCCGCTGGATGTGGTTTTAAGCAAGGGCGAAGGCGTATGGGTATGGGACGTTGACGGGAATAAATACATGGACTGCCTGGCCGCCTACTCGGCAGTCAACCAGGGACACAGACACCCAAAAATTCTCAAAGCGATGATCGAGCAGACCGAGCGCATCACCCTTACCTCGCGGGCGTTCCACAACGACAGAATGGGAGAATTTCTCGAAAAGCTTTGTAAGGTCGCAGGTAAAGAGAAGGCCCTGCCCATGAACACCGGTGCCGAGGCGGTGGAGACCGCGATCAAGGCGGCCAGAAAGTGGGGATACAAGATCAAGGGCGTTGCAGAGGGCGCAGCCGAGATCATCACCTGCCGAGGTAACTTCCACGGCCGCACCACCACGATCGTCGGCTTTTCCACCGAGGCTCAGTACCGCGACGGATTCGGCCCCTTCACCCCTGGATTTGTGACCATCCCCTACGGTGACATCGAAGCACTCAAGAACGCGATCAATGAGAACACGGTCGGCTTTCTCGTAGAACCCATCCAGGGGGAGGGCGGCGTGATTGTCCCGCCAGAAGGATACCTTAAGGAAGCCGCGGTACTCTGTAAAAAGCACAACGTTCTCTTCATCGCCGACGAGATCCAGACCGGACTGGGCCGCACCGGTAAGATGTTCTGCTGCGAGCACGAAAACGTTGTTCCCGATATCTACATCCTGGGCAAGGCCCTAGGCGGAGGTGTATATCCCGTCTCTGCTATCGTCTGCAACAATGACATCATGCAGGTGTTTACCCCGGGTGATCACGGCTCCACCTTCGGAGGCAATCCCCTGGGCTCCGCCGTTGGTATTGCAGCCCTTGAGGTGATCATCTATGAAAAGCTCCCCGAGCGCGCGGCTGAGCTTGGCTCCTACTTTATGGACGAACTCCGCAAGATAGACTCCCCTCACGTTGACCATGTGCGCGGCAAGGGTTTGATGATCGGTGTGGTCATCAAGGAAAGCTCGGGCACAGCTCGTCACTTCTGCAAGAGGCTGCGCAATGAAGGTATCCTTGCCAAGGAGACCCATCACCAGGTGATCCGCTTCGCGCCGCCTCTGGTTATCACCGCCGAAGAGCTCGACTGGGCGCTGGAAAGAATCAAAGAAGTGCTCCTTTTGTCCTAACGGACAAAAGATCGCAGACAAAACAATCTGGAGTGTCTGATGAACCGATTTGTATCTTCCGTTAGAGCCGCGTTTGTTTTTCTGCTGCTCGCAGGATGCGGGGACGATCTTCCCGATCTTGACTTTCGCCAGGAGATGGTGGATTTCGTTATCGAGATCTCTGATTACGCTGAGTCAGAAGACTCTACCTTCCTCATCTTCCCCCAGAACAACCCCGATTTATGGAACGGGGAAGGCTACCTCGATGCGGTGGACGGCATCGGACAGGAGGAGCTCTACTACGGATATGATGATGACGGTATTGCAACACCTGCCGAGGTCACATCAGAGTGGGAACAGGAACTGAGACACTTCCGGGATGCGGGCAAGCTGGTGCTGACCGTGGACTATCCATTCGACGATCCAGAGACTCCATCCTTCACCCCCCAGATCAGATCAAAGATAGACAGTGCCTACTCCAGATCGCAGACTCAGGGTTTCGTCCCCTACTGCGCGGTGCGCGAATTGATCCATCTGACTATCAATCCTGGACACGAACCTAGTCCTAATGAGGACCCTATCAACTCATTTGATGAAGTAACCGAGTTCATCTACATCCTTCAGCATGGGGAATCGTTAAGCCGATCAAAGTTCTTGGACTCTTTGGCGTCCCTGGGGTTCGACCTCATAGTTATGGATCATGCGGACGACGACGGACTTTACACATCCGCTGAGATCTCTGGTCTCAAAGAGAAATCCGGCGCCATAATCTTGGCGTATATGTCCATAGGCGAGGCCGAGGACTACCGCTTCTACTGGAAGGAGGAGTGGGACCGCAAAAAGGATCGGCCGGAGTGGATCGAGGAGGAAAATCCCGACTGGGAAGGCAACTATCTGGTGCGCTACTGGGAGAATGCCTGGAAGCAGATAATCTTCGGTACCGACTCCTCGTATCTAGACGTAATCATGGCCCAGGGTTTCGACGGGGTGTATCTGGACAAGATCGACGCATATAGCTCCTTTTAACCTCCGGTTAAAAGATCGCGGGTTGTTGGAAAACGAAAAGGACCGGTTGTTGCGGCCATTACCGATTTTATCCTGCGATCTTTTTCGTCCCTTAAAAGGGCGAAAAAGGAGCATTATATAGTCCCCGCGGTGTTAGGAAGTAACACCGCGGGGCAAAGGAAGCGGCCTATTCCCGCAATCCCACGTCACCCTGCGGCCGCCTCCCGACTCCTCTATCCTAGTGCAACTTTAAGGTCTGTCAAGTATTTCACATTGATGTTTGAGCTCGCCCCGCTGATAGTCACCGTAGAGGGCCTTGACCTCCAGCCCTGCCTTTTCCAGCAAAATCTCCTCTGCTTTTCTACAAAGGAGAAGCGACCTGACCAGCGCCAGCGATGGTAATGTCTACCACCACACAAGCTAGTGACAGCACAAACCAGCAGCCGTTATGGCCCATTGGTTTCCTGGTCAGGTCAAAACTTCTCATACTTAGGAATTATACGGAAGACGGAGTAGCTGTCGATACACTCCCGGGTCCCCGGACGGCTGTGCAGCAGACGTGTAGGGTAAGGTGTTACCCGTTGACAAATACTAAGAGTTAGGTAGACTCGGGTGTGGAGGCATCCTCACTCAAGGTTCTTGTTCTTACCGGACCCGGCACAAACTGCGACGCGGAGACGCTCTTTGCGTTCCGTCATCTTGGCTGTAATGCCGATGAAGAGACCCTGCGTATGCTCTCGCGTCACCCTGAAAAGCTTGCCGAGTATCAAATCTTGATCTTACCCGGCGGGTTCACCTACGGCGACTACGTGGGTGCCGGGATGCTTTTCGCCGCGGATCTGCGCCACACTATAGGCGATGAGATCTTACGGTTCCTTGCGGAAGGAAAGTTTATCCTCGGAATCTGCAACGGCTTCCAGGTGCTTGTTAAAAGCGGACTGCTGCCGACTTTTGAAAAACCGTTCGAGAAGCCTTCGGTCACGCTTGAGGCAAACAAATCACTGCGTTTTGAGGATCGCTGGGTACATCTGAGGCCGGAAGGCAAGAGCTTCTGGACTCGTGGTTTATCCAAGATCATCACCTTGCCTGTGGCACACGCCGAGGGGCGCTTTCTTGCCCGTGATAAGAAGGTTCTGCATCGTTTGCAAGCTGAAGGTCGGGTGCTTCTTCGCTACTGCGGGGGGGACGGCGGCTCACCTAAGTATCCTGAGGACCCAAACGGGTCGGATGATCACATTGCGGCGATTACCGACTCCACCGGCCAGGTTATGGGCATGATGCCTCACCCCGAAAGGTTTGTTTTGCCCCAGCAGCATCCGTCTCACACGCGTGGGGAGTTTAACGACAAACCTCACGGATATCTGCTTTTAGCCAACCTTGTGAAGCAAGCCTGTAGCCGATTCAGCTAGGCGCTCTTGAGAGAGGTAAGGTAGTTTGCTGTAGATATAAGTGAGGCCGCCATCACCCGCTCTAAAAAATAGGTGGGGGGGCCTAAAGGGCTAAGGGATATCTGGGGTGTTGCGGGGTGTTACGGGTGTTATATCCTTAGATGTTCTGGAGCGTTAGCTCCAAGTAATAATGAGAATACCCTATGAAGTATAAAATACTTCAAGGGGCAAGCTCTGCCCCGAAGGAGTACGGGGTGTTACGGGGTGTTACCCTGGGTATGTAGGCGGCGACGCGGATTGATCCGATGCATCCAGAAGATGCAGGAACGTATGAGTGATCTCCTTCGCCGCCAGTTTGATGTGAAGGAAGATGATGCCCAGCTTGACGTTTTCGTCTGTTACCACCACCAGTACGTTATCCTGACCGGTGTTGGTTATGATGGTATAGCCCCTATCGCCTTTCACGTAGACCTGTTGAAGCCTCCCGTGCTGGAACTCCTGGACAGTCCTGTCGCCAAGCCCCAGAAGGGTGGCGGCTATAGCGGCTATGTCGTCGTCGTTCGTTCCTGGCGGCAGGGCGGATGCAAGCATCAGCCCGTCCATACTTACCACCGCGGAGGCCTGAATCTCAGGGGCAGCCTGGTTGAGTCTTGATAGGATACCCCGCAGTTTCCCTTCTAGTCCGAGCATCTATCCTCCACTTTTGAGAACTCACTATATCGAAGTATACCTGCTTTGTCAAGTGGGGCTTTCAGGTTTCCAGACCGGGATGTTTGAACGTCCGGCGAACGAACCCTATCCCAAACGGTAGCAATCCGGCCGACGGTCATGAAATAGATGGTTGCAGGAGGTAACATATTTGTCTCCGGCAAGGGAAGGATCAATCTCTGCCGTTATCAGCGCCTCCTCCTCGCCAAGCGACGCCAGTATCTCTCCTTTAGTCCCCAGTATTCGGCTCTGCCCGATAAAACTAAGCTCTTCACCTCGGCTTTGTTCCGCGCCGATGCGGTCTGAGAGCAGATAGAAGACGTGGTTCTCAATCGCACGTGTCAGGGCGGCTCGAGGGCAGTAGGGCAGGACAAGGTTCGCCGGGTGGCAGATGATCTCGGCCCCAGCAAGAGCCAGGGAACGGGCTGACTCCGGAAATATCCAGTCAAAGCAGACCATCATTCCGATCTTGGCTTCCCCCAGATCAAATACAGGAAAGCCCACGTTGCCCGGCTCAAATAGCTCCTTCTCCTTATCAAACAGATGCACCTTGCGGTAAGTCCCCAGATGTCCTTGTGGAGAAAAGAGCACCGCCGAGTTGTAAAGAATCTCTCCTTCCTTCTCAGCCACCCCGCAGACTACATGCCCACCGATCGTTCCGGCAAGTTCGGTAAGGAACTCGCTCGTTTGGCCTCCTGGGAAGGCCTCTGCCAGGAGGGCTAGCTCCTCTTTGGAACCGAAGAGATAGCCGGTTGTGGCAAGCTCTGGCAACACAAGCAGATCAAGTTGTGTGCTTCCACACAGCTTTTTAATCTTTCTAAAGTTGGATTCCTTATCCCCCCGGATTGGCGCAAACTGCAGGAGGGCTGCGTGCATCAGTCAAGAAACCGCGCAAGCCCCTGGGTCCATGCTGCGCGTATCTCATCAACGGAGGCGGTTGCCACCGTGCGGCGACCGTCGTCGGTAAATACAAGACGTTGATCGTTGGTTGTCTCGCCTACCTGAGCGAAGACCTCTCCTGCCATGATCTTCTCGAACTCAGCAGCGTTGGCTTCTGCGACCTCAAGGAGCATCCGACTCTGGGTTTCTGAAAACAACAGGTAATCTGCACGATCAATCTTCTTTTCGGTGGGAATCGAAGCAAGATGTATACGCGCACCCCGCTCCCCCCCCATGCACATCTCAGCGATCGCCACCCCCAGCCCGCCGTCGGAAAGATCGTGTGCCGCAAGCACAAGAGCAGCTCGTATAGCCCGCTCGATCTTGCGGTAGAGCTTGCGTGCACCTTTCATATCGACCACGGGCACCCTCGTGCCCAGCTTCTTGTGCATACGCAGATACTCCGAGCCTCCCATCTCCAGCCTTGTCTCGCCAACAAGATAGATGCGCGAGCGCGGTTGTTTGAAGTCAGTGGTAAGGGTTTTGTGGACGTCGCGTACAAGTGCGAGGCCTGAGATAAGAAGGGTGGTTGGGATGTTTATCTTCCCGTCTTTGGCGGAGGCAAAGAAGTTGTTAAGGCTGTCCTTGCCAGAGATAAAGGGCGTTCCGTAGGCTCTTATCCCGTCCCTGCATGCTTTTGCGGCTTGAACCAGTTCGTAGAGTATGCGTTCGTCCGAGACGTCGCCTGCGCAGAAGTTATCAAGCAAGGAGATGCGATCAAGGCGTCCTCCCACCGCGATCAGATTGCGGATCGCTTCGTCTATTGCCGCCGCGGCCGAAGCGTATGCGTTAATGAGTGCGTAGCGCGGCGCGAGCCCTGCGGCAACCGCGATTCCTGCATTATCATCCAGCAAGGGCTGGACAACGGTCGCGTCCGAAGGAGCGTCGTGCTTTGTGCCTATAAGAGGTTTGAGAACCGTCCCGCCCTTGACCTCGTGGTCGTACTGCCGAATCACCCATTCCTTTGAAGCAACGTTGATCTGACCCAGAAGGCGCAGGAGCGCCTGGCCCAGATCCCGAGGTGCCACGACATCGCTCTCCTTGCACGGCTTTTGTCCAGGTGGCTTCAACTTGAAGCTTCTTGAAGGTAATCCATTATGCAGAAAACCCATATCAAGAGCAGCCACTTCTTTATTCCGGTAGCGCAGGTGCAAGACCTTGTCGTCGGTGACCTCCCCGATCACGGTTGCCTGGATCCCTATCTCGTCTGCCAGGCTCATGAACCCCTCGACCTTATCAGGCTTAACGAATATAACCATGCGTTCCTGGGACTCGGAGATCCATATCTCGTGGTGGGCAAGACCGGCATACTTCAGTGGTACGCGGTCCAGATCAACAACGCAGCCTTTGTTTTTGGTCATCTCGCCCACCGCGGATGAGAGTCCGCCGCCACCGCAGTCGGTGATCGAGGCAATCAATCCGCGATCCCTCGCAGCTATCACCAGATCACGCAGGAGCTTCTCCTCTATAGGATTGCCTATCTGGACAGCGGAGCCGTGCTTGGCATGTGAGGAGCCGGCAAGCGAGGTCGAGGCAAAGGTCACCCCGTGCACCCCGTCCCTGCCGGTACGCGCACCTGCAAGGATTATTACGTCCCCTTTGGAGACCTTCTTTGCAACCTTTGCTTTCGGTATAATAGCAAGTGTCCCGCAGTAGACCAGCGGGTTTGCAAGGTAGAGTTCATCGAAGTAAAGAGCACCTGATGCAGTGGGGATGCCCATGCGGTTTCCGTAGTCGCGTACCCCTCTCACCACCCCTTCAAGGATGCGGCGCGGCGGGAGCACTCCCTTGGGGAGCTTTCGCGATGGGAAGCCGGGTGGGCCGAAGCAGAAGACGTCGGTGTTGAGGATGGGATCAGCCCCCTGCCCCGTTCCCAAGGCGTCCCTTATAACACCTCCGATTCCCGTAGCCGCGCCACCGTAAGGCTCGATCGCCGAGGGATGGTTGTGGGTCTCTACCTTGAACGCCACTGCTACGTCAGCAGAAAACTCCACCACCCCTGCGTTGTCGGTAAACAGCGAAAGGCACCATGGACGATCGAGTTCCCGCGAGGGCTTCATGATGGTATCAGCAAGGAGGTTGCCGAACTTCTCACCCTCCACCTCAAAGGCGGCGTTAAATGTCTTATGCACGCAGTGCTCTGACCACGTCTGGGCTAAGGTCTCCATCTCGGTAAGGGTCGGATCGCGTTCGAGCTTTGCGAAGTGATTCCTTATCGCCTTTATCTCGGTAAGATCAAAGTGCCAGTCGCGCTTTGTGGAAAGTTCGAGGAGTTCTTTATCCGAAAGCCCGGCAAGTTCGATTTCTTCTATCTTGAATCTTGTCCCCCTATGCCTTGGGAATGGCTCCTCGCCTCTTACAGCCAGATGCTGGATCAACGGATTGAAGAGATGACGCTCCGCAAATCGCACAAGCTTTGCCCTGGGTACCGACGCCGGGAACATAAAGCGCGTGGCCCTGCGAACATCGTCTACCGCGATCTGGCGGTTCCTAAGGTGGTTTAAGACCCAGTTTGATTCAGGATCGGTTACGCCAGGATGGTACCAAACCTCAACCGCACGCATGCCCGGTGGCTGGGAGCGTCCGAGGGAAACCACCTCGCTTACAGGGTCGGCGAAAAGTTCTGCAGCAAGGGCTTCGATCTCCTTCTTCTCAAGTTTGCTCTTAAGGAAGTATACGCGTATGATGGAAAGCCCTTTTGAGGGTAGCCCCTCCTCGGAGAGCAAGCGTGCAAGACCCTCCACCTGAGGATCGGCGCCTTTTTTGGAAACCTCGATCCTGTAAATCACCACAGATAATAGTCCGCTTGCAGAGGATGTCAACATGTAAAAGTAGATCGTCGGCTAAATCGGCCTCGCAGACTGGTTTCTTCTTTTTGCGCTTCCGCTTCTTTGCCATTGGCCTCGATTATAAAGGGGTTGGGGGTAAGTCAAGCGTGATGTGCGACTGTCGAAGCTTGACAAGAAGGGTAGGTTCTATATATTTAAGTTATGCCAACCATTGAGGTATTTGTCGAACCCACAGTGCTTGTATGGGCGCGAGAGAGTATTGGTGAGAGTATAGAGAGAGCCGCCAAAAGATTAAGAACGACTCCGGAAACAGTAAAAGAATTTGAATCTGGGGAAAAGAAACCTCGACTCGCTCAATTGGAAAAGCTTGCGAACCTCTATAAGCGGCCGCTTGCAGTATTCTTGTTGTCTGAGCCTCCAAAGGAACCCCCTCTCCCTGATGATTTTCGGACTTTGCCTGAAGGTGAGAGGGAGCCATTTTCTCCAGACACCCGGTTAGCCATTCGACGAGCCAGACGACTCCAAAATTTAGCTGCAGAATTAGCAAGAGAACTTGATCGTGAAATTGAGCCTCAAATTGGTAGGGCTAGTTTGCCTGAGCGGTATGAGGATTTGACATCAAGTGCGGAAGATTTAGCGAGCAAGACAAGGAAGGAATTAGGTGTAGAAATACAAACTCAATTTGAGTGGAAGAACAATCGTAAGGCCCTCAACCAATGGAGACATTTAATAGAACGTCGAGGTGTGTTATTATTTCAGATGAGGATGCCTTTTAAAGAAACTAGGGGATTTTCTTTAACTGAAGGTGAATTGCCTGCAATAATTCTCAATCTTGATGATTCTATTAACGGAAGGATATTTTCTCTATTCCATGAGTATGCCCATTTAATGATTGATCACGGTGGAATATGCGACATGAAACATACCAACCACCAGCGTATTGAGGTGTTCTGCAACCATTTTGCAGGGGCGTTTTTGGTGCCTAGGGCTGATTTGCTGAGTTATCCATTAGTTAGAACCAAGCAGAAAAAAATAGAATGGCCAGAAGAAGATTTGCAGGAGCTTTCTCTAGTATTTAAAGTGAGTAAGGAGGTAATCTTAAGGCGATTTTTAATACTTGGGTTAACAACTGAGGATTTTTATCAAGATAAAAGAGAAGAGTGGTATGAGAAATGGGAAGAGGAGAAGAAAAAAGAGGGTGGTAGAAGGAATATGGCAAGAGAGTGTCTTAGAGATAAAGGAGTCCCTTTCGTATCTTTGGTTTTAGAGGCTTATGAAAGCGAAAGAATTACCTTAAGTGACGTTGCAGATTATTTAGGCACTCGCCTCCAGTATCTTTCCCAGATAGAGGAACTTGCGAGGGCAAGTATCTAAAGTTATGCCGGAGTTATTCAAAGGATTATGTTATAGATACTGCTCCGTTGATACATTTATATCGTAGGAAATGTCCTCCAGATATATTCCCTTCCGTATGGGATGAGTTTCACATCGGGGGGTTTATAATGCAAGGATACCTCATTGCCCCGCGGGAAGTTTTCAATGAATTGGATCAATATGAAGACAACAAGCGAGAGGGAGGGAAAGATAAACTTTGGGAATGGGCCAAGAAGAATAAAAAGATGTTTGTTAACCCAGATGAGGATCAAAATAATTATATGCCCTTGGCGCGTGAGATAGCAAATACTATCATTCCAGGGTTTGGTCTTAGGTTAGTAGATGAAAGTAAAGAAACACCAGAAGCGGATCCTTTTGTGATTGCTTTGGCCAAACACAGAGGATGGACGGTTATAAACAGAGAAAGATATAAAAGTCCTGATCCAAAAGGGCGTCCGAATATTCCAAATGTGTGTGCTCATTATGGAGTGGAATGCGTAGATTTGAACGAGTTCTTTAGAAGACAAAGGTGGGAATTCTAGATTTTCTTCTCAGAAATCTATTATTCTTCTTGCTCCTGCATATCGGTGTTCATAGTAGATGTTGCCTACCCAGCGGACTACTATCACACCCCTAGAGGATGATGCGTGCACCATCTTGCCGTCCCACAGGTAGATGCCCACGTGGTTGATGCTGCCGTGTCTACCTCTGCGAAAGAAAACCAGATCGCCCATCTTCAGGTTGCGCCTCGAAACCAGCCTGCCCATCTTAAACTGTTTGCTTGCCGAGTGCGGCAGCTTCATCCCGAATCTCTTAAGAACCGTCATTGTGAAGCCTGAGCAGTCGGTTCCTTTAGGTGTCGAGCCTCCGTAGAGGTAAGGGGTTCCCTTGAAGCGGCGTATCTCCTCAACCAGGGCGTCGCGCGGTGGCGTGCGTGTGGTTCGCTGCACGCACCCAGCCCCCGTAACACACCCCATCACAATCAACAGCATCCCCCCCATCACCAGCACACCCCGGATAAGGGTGAGTCTATTCCTCAAGCAGCGAGTTGATCTCCATGGCCAGGATCTTGTCTATGTTGGGGATGGCCCCTGCGTAGTGGAACTGAAGCATGCCCTTAGCATCGATCACCGTATGTGTGGGGATGGCCGAGACCTCAAACATGGTGGAGATTGTCCCTGATGGGTCGATGTAAGCCTCGTAGAGGAAGGTGTTGGCGTCCAGGAAGCTATCTACCGTCTGCGGCTCCTCGCTGGAGATACCGATGAAGACCACATCGTCGCGGCCCTGATAGTCCCGCACGAGCTGGTTGAGCTTGGGTATCTCCTCCTTGCATGGAGCACACCAGGTTGCCCAGAAGTTGATAACTACGACCTTTCCTACAAACTCACTGGCGTATACGGTATCGCCGGCAAGGGTGAAGAGCGGAAAATTCGGTACCGGGACGTTCATCCTGCGCCGCAGTGCGATCTTGAGTTCTTCTGCGTGCAGCCACTCCTCGAAGCCCTCGATGTCGCCGTGATCCAGAAGATAGATATCCTGGAGAGCCTTCTGGATGGTGCGATCCTCGGGCTCAACGAGCATGATGTTAAGGAGCGCGATCTGGCGTGCGGCAAGATCACCGGCCTTCTCGCTTACCGTAAGCAGGCGTCTGTAGAGCTCCTCTTCGTAATCCGGGATGCTGGTGAGCAGGGAGTCCGCTACCAGAAGCTCTCCGAGTGCATCTTCGTATTTGCCGTATTTGAACGAGAGCCAGCCAAGGGTGGTGTAGAGGGTTGCCTGTGTTTTGAGGAGCATGGCGCGTCGTTCGCTGAAGTCGCGCCACCAGAGGAGCTTACGGTAACGGTCCGCGGTGGTTTCCGTTATTGCCTTCTTCAGGTATTTTGAGGCCTCCGCGAAGTTTTTGCCCTTGACTGCGGCTACTTCTGCAAAGAGCGCCGCGGCCTTGGGGTCATCGGAGTTCTTTACGGCGTTGCGATAATAGCCAAGCGCGGTTTTCCAGCTGCGGTCCCTGTAGTATTCAGCCAACTGAATGTTGATCTCAGGATCATCGGGATATTTCTTTTGCCACTCGATCATCTCCGCGGCCCAGAGAACGGTTGGTTGTTCATACTTGACCTGAAGCATGGTGATTACGAAGGCAGAGGCTAGCTCTGATCTCGGGAACTCCTTGATGAAATCCGTTGCTAGGCTTTCGACTCGCTGCTCGCGGCGACCAGCCAGGGCGTAAGTCATGAGAAGGAAGTAGCCTGTTTCCCTTGCATCCCCTTTAAGTAATGGGAATACCGCCCTTTCGTACTCACCCAGACGCTGTGGTGTCTCTGAAATGAAAGCGTAGATGCTATTCTGATAGTCTGTCCAGCGAGAATTCTCAGGATAGGTCTCAGCGCAGAGCGCCATGAGTGCCTCGCCATTGTCCTTGAAGCCTTGCGATGCGATAAAGAACTCCATCGCGGCAAAGCGCAGGGCCTCCAGGGAATCAGGCTCTGCGGTAAGGAGGGAGTCAAGCTCGGCTGCTACAGCGGCTTCAGTTGTCTCGCCCGCCTGGAGTTCGAACCTGCGCAAAAACACCAACGCTTCCCAGTTGGTGGGATAATGCTTGAGTTCCAACTCCACAAGCTCGCGCGCACGGTCTCCTCGATCGGCAAGAGGGCCAAGATAAAGCGTTGCATAACTGCGGCTTGCGTCGTAGCGCGGCTTGCCTGAGGAATCGTAGACCGGGGTGGCGAAGAACACTCCGTCATCGTCCAGAAGCGGTTTTTCGTCGTCTTCTATCTTATAGGTGAGGATAGTTGCTTCCTGAGGCACGGTATATGAGAAGTACCATTCGTCTTGGGAGGGCCTGCCGGGTATTATCTGGACAAAAACCGTATCCGGGGTGTAGGCGGCCAGAAGCATAACCGGTTTGCGGGATTCGTAGGCGAACTCTTTGATCTTCCATGAGACGTTCTGGCCTGCCAAGGGCTTCTCGGGGTTGGGTACGGGAGCCTGGGCCCCGATAAGTAGTCCTGCGATTAAGGCAAGGAGTAGAATCTTCTTAAACACGTATCCTCCAGTCGGCTAAGTAAGGGTTTGTTTGGGGATTATAGGTGGTCAAGACAGGGTGTCAACCACAGATCCTCTTTTCACCCTACTGGCGAAAGATCGGAAACTTATCTGACGAAGAAAAGCAATGTTAAGAGCTTTTTTGTTGGAACTTTTGAACAGACAAGAGTGTCTGTTGTACACAGACTGCTCCGCATCCGTGCGGGGATCGGAAATGATCCATTTACTCTCCCCTTGATGGGGTGCAATGCCACCGTCTGGTAGGAGTAAGGTTGGGGGTGATAACTAATCCCCCTCCCCTTAATCCCCTCCCACCAAGGGAGGGGTATTCTCTTCGGATGCGTCTGCCCCCGATTATCTCCCCCTTGACGGGGGAGAATGCCTTTCCGTAGGAAAGGTAAGAGGGGGTGACTATCTAACTAATACCGCCTTTTTCGTAACCCTGCTCTCCCCCATATCCCGGATGAAGTAGACGCCTGGCCTGTATCCTTGGCCCCAGGTAATTTACACCCCACAAATCTGCTTCACCCAACTGGAGGGATGCAGGCGCATCCGTGCGGGGACCCCGAAATGGTAAAGAAATTTACCTCTTAGCGGCGGATATGTAAGGGCACAGAGAAACGCACTATCTCGGTAGGGGTCCAGGCCTCGAAGGTAACCGAGCTTTTGAAAAGTGCGGGGTCACGGATGCCATCCATAGGTCGAAGCGACAGCTGCAGTTCTTCCTCCGGCGCGATAGCACTTTTGGGAAGCTCAACTCCCTTAAGTACAGCTGGCGCCTCTATAAGCTGGAGGTTGTATCCGGTATCTGAGAAGTTAACCAGCTTAAGTGTAACCTCGTCTGCGAGTGAGTCTATCCGGTTGAAGTGCAGATAGGCAGGCTCCACCCGGAATGGTGTGCGGGAGTAGTCCTCGTAGAGGCGGATGGTTACGTTAACCTTCAAGAGGGAGTCTCGAGGGTCGTTTGAACGTATGTAGGCCCACTTGACGCGCTCCGCGAAGAAACCATGGGTGTCGAAGATGAAGTCGAATGACGTGCTGTCACCGGGTGCAAGCTGGTTGCGCTTGAGCTCGGTAGCGGTGCAGCCGCAGAAGGTGCGGATTTTTTTGATCTCAAGAGGCTCGTCGCCGCGGTTGTATATCCAGAAGGTGTGGCGGTAATGCTCCCCTACAAACGCGTAGCCGAAGTCGAAGCTTTGCTCCGAGACCTCGATCTTCGGCGCACTTACAAGTAGAACTCCTAACATAAGAAGCGAAAAATTCATAACTTACCTCCATTTATTGAAAGAGTTTCTGATTCGTTACCGCGCCATAAAATCCCAATCCATACCAGGGCAAAGAGAACAAGTATCCCACCTGTAGCCAGCAGGACATAGGTAAACTCGACCTTTTCCGCGATGAACCCTGCCGGCACCGCGGTAACCAGAAACGCCAGGCTGGCAAGCGTCTCGCGCCACGCGAATAGCCTACCCCTGGCCCGGGCCGGGATGCGCTCCTGGATTATGGTATCCTGGCTGATGTTGATGGCGGAGAAGAGTATCCCTACCACAAACACCACCAAGCCCATTATAACAGCCATGATAAGGTTAAGTGTAGCGTCTGAGATCACCCGCTCAAGGCCTACCAGGAGATAGCTTCCTCCTCCGATAGCGAAGAGCAGCCCTGTGAGGATGTAACTGACTATGATGAGGCGGTCCTTGCGGAACGCAGGCCCAATGATGCCGGTAAGCAAGGGGCCCAGGAACATACCACCCGCGGCCGCAGCGGCAAGGAGCGTTACACCTATGGTTCCCATCGAAAGCGTCTGCTGAACGGTCGGAACGATGACCGTGAACGCCACGCCTGATACAAAGAAAAGTGCCACTATCGAGAGCATAACGAAACGCATCATGCGGGTTTGGGTCATGAGACGGATACCTTCTTTGATCTCTTTCAGGTAGCCCGAGACCTTTTTACCTGTTTCTACCACGGTATCCGCCGCGTGGAGGATAATCGGTTTCTCATCGACCTTTATAAAGAGGATGAGTACAAACGAGATCACGTAGGTGATGGCGTCTATGACAAACCCCAGCCGCCAGCCTATCCAGGCTACGAGGAACCCCCCTGCGAAGGTTCCGATGCCGGTGGCCGCGCGCAAAAGGGTAAGGTTGGCGGAGTTGGCTTGCATGAGCTCTTTCTTGTCTACGATCAGGGGCACGATTGCAAGGCGGGCCGAGGAGAAGAAGAAGCCGAAGATGTAGACTACGAATGCAACCCCAAGCATAAAGATAAGGTGACCTGAGAAGAAGTAGACAAAAGGCAGGGAGGCGATGAGCAGGGCACGCACCGCATCACTAACTAAAAGCACGCGTTTCTTTCGCCAGGAGTCAAGCAAGGGTCCTGCCACAGGACCGAGTACGATCGAGGGAAGCGTGAAGATCACAGCAATACCCCCGAACGCCGCGAAACTGCCAAAGAACTCTACACCCAGAAGCTCGATGAACGCCATCTGGGTAAAGCGGTCGCCGATCTGGGAGATCATGTTGGCTGCCACGAACAGGGCAAAGTTGCGGTTGCGGAACAGTCGAAAGAACGTCTTGGTATCTATCTTTGAGATAGGACCCTCCTTGCCTGCGCTACATCCTCCTTAACCTGTTCCTTGAGAGCTGCAAGTGATGAGAACTTCCTGTCAGGGCGCAGCCTTTCTACGAAGTGGATAATCGGTTTTGTTTCCTCCTCAGGGGAACCCTCCAACAGATGCGCCTCGATTTTGTGCGTTGAATCGCCGAAGGTTGGGCTTGATCCGATGTAGCATATACCTGGCCGGCGTCCTGTTCCGAACCTCACCGCATAGATGCCGTCCGGTGGCACCAGTTTATGTGTATCGTCAGGTTTTAGGTTCACAGTCGGGGTATCAAGGAGTGCACCTGCCCTGCCAAGTCCTTTGGCTGCCTCGCCTTTGAGTCTGTACTCGTAACCCAGCAAAGCGTTGGCGCGGCGGATGTGCCCCAGAAGCAGAAGCTCCCTTATCCGTGTGGCGCTGATCGGCTCGCCCTCAAACTCCTCCTTGGCAATGACCCTCACATCAAATCCATGCTCCTGGCCTGCACTACGTAACACCTCAACGTCGCCTGCGCGTTTGCGGCCGAAGCGGAAGCCCTGACCAACCGTTAGGAGTCTTATATTCATCGTAAGAAGTTCATCCGATACGAACCGTTCGGGTTCCTTGTCTACCACCCCTGAGAAACCAAGGAAACGGACCTGGGCTATTCCGGCAGCAAGGAGCAGCTCCTCCTTCTCCTCCTTTGTGGTCAAGAGGAAGTTAAAGTGGGGGTTGAAGTAAAGTGATGGCGGTGGATCAAAGGTTACGGCTATCGTCTGAAGGTCCCTTGCCTTCGCTTCTTTCAGCAGGGCATTGATAAGTGCTGCGTGCCCTTTATGCACCCCATCGAAGGAGCCTATGACTGCAGCTCGATCAGCCAACGCTTTCTCCATTGTTGTATATAAGGCGTCGCGACCAGAGCTTGCCATCCCTAGGTTCGCATAGGAAAGCCTGACGGTGATCCGTGGAGAAGACTACAGAACTCGGAGCATCAAGGAGTTTGGGGTTGACACCTTGAGATAGCGGCTTGCCCTGAAGCAGACGCGATGCGTTCTCCTCCGAGACCTCTGCCTGAGGCAGGTGAGAGAGTAGTTTCTCTATAGGAATCATTGCCTTCTTTATACCCTCGATAGTGATATTGTCAAGAGGCAAGGCATCCTTAAGTTCGAATCCTCCGATTCGAGTACGGCAAAGGGCTGCAAGCGATGCCGGAAGCCCCAGCTCATCGCCAATCTCTCGAGCAAGAGAACGAATATAGGTGCCGGACGAGACCCTTGTACGGATTTCGAGTAATGGGTTTTGCCATGATAAAAGTGCGATCTCGTATATCGATACCCTTCGTTCGGGCAGCTCGAACTCCTCACCCGCCCTTGCCATCTCGTATGGCCTGCGGCCTTTTATCTTTACGGCAGAGTAGCGAGGTGGGCGTTGCATCCTTTCCCCTTTGAGCCTATCAAGAGCGTTGCGGATCGTTTGTTCATCCAGAGGTGGAACCTCAACCTCCTCCAGCGTCTTACCTTCAGCGTCTAATGTATCCGTTCTTACCCCTAATCTTACCACAGCCTCATACTCCTTGTCCAGATCCTTCAGGAGATGTTGCACCCTGCTCGCCTCCCCCACGAGGATTAGAATCAGTCCTTCAGCCGCCGGATCAAGCGTGCCCGCATGTCCTAACTTCGTTTTTGTTAAAAGGATCGGCCGCAGCCTTCGGATTACATCGAACGAACTTATGCCTCGAGGTTTGTAGAGCGCTAGCCCTCCGCGCACGCAAGATACCTCTTGGTTTCTTCTATTACCCGTTTCTTCACTTCCTCGTATGAACCCTTGAGCTTGGCCCCAGCCGCCGCCGGGTGACCTCCCCCTCCAAAACGTGAGGCGACCCTGTCCACATCAACCCCGCCCAGGGACCGAAAACTCATTCTGACCATACCCTGCTCGTGTATCTCGCGGAAGAAGATGGCTACCTTTACGCCCGGAATGGAAGAGGGGTAGCGGATAAAGCTGTCTGAATCGTGTTCATCGTGTCCCAATCCCACATCATCAAGCATCTTTTCGGTAAGTTCAATTGTGGCTATCCCGTCGTCGACCGCAAGGGTTGCAAGTATCTCCCCCAACAGCGCCAGATTCCGTTCGTCGCGGGCGGTCATCCTGAACGCTATCTCGGACGCGTTAACCCCATGTTCCATAACATCGGCACAGATCCTTAGAACCTCTGCCGATACGTTGGGCAACACAAACCCCCCGGTCTCGGTAAATAATCCGGTAAAGACCATCTCACCCTCCTGGCTCCCCAACGGTGCGCGGGCAAGGCGCAGAAGCTCGAAAACCATAAGACATGCCGCACCGCGATCAATCTCAAGCCAGTTTACGTCGCCGAAGCGCTCGTTGGATTGATGATGATCTATATTAATCACCTTTGACCCAAACGAGGACAGGGCGACCCTCTCAAGATTCGGGGCGTCGAGGGTTATAATCGTGTCCGGCTCAGGGCCTTCAATCGATTGCTTTATCTTGCCGATTCCAGCGAGGAAGCCAAACTTTTCAGGGATGGAATCGCGAATGTAAAGGGTATAACCCTTGCCCAGATGCTTGAGGAGCCGACCCATAAGGAGAGTAGAGGTTATGGTATCTCCGTCGGGGTCGATGTGACCCGCAACCAGAAACCTATTCCCTTTACGTATCTCTTTCAGTACTTCTCGAGCGTTCATCTTGAATCTCTCTGATTTTTTTCTCTATCATTACGGTTTCATCCCAGATGAACCGCAGATCGGGCATGTACTTGATGACGATCCTTGAGGCCAGTTGACGTTTGATGGTTCCCTTTTCCTCCTCGAGTGCTTGCCGTGCCTTCTCGAGCGGCAGGTTCTGTTCGATGGTTGTGAAGTATAGATCTGCCCGTTTGAGGTCCCTCGTCACGACGCAGTCGGTAATGGTTATCCACCGCATCTCAGGACGAGTGGAATCCTCAAGGAGAATGGATGCCACGTTCTGCTTAACTAATGATGCTACCCGACGTGCTCGTTCCACAGACATCAGTAAACCTCCCTGATGCTATAGTCCAGAAGCTGCCAGGCGCGGTGCCTGGACTGAATCCTGTTGACTACGCGTTCAAGCACCTGTGAGTTGTGTCGTGCATCGTTTGAGACCACGGTCACCGCCAGTTTGGTTCGCTGCCAGGTGTCTTGTCCATCAACCTCGGCTACCGCCACGTGGAACTCGGAGTGCAGATTATCCACCAGTCGTTTGAGATCACGTCTCTTGTCCTTCAGGGAACGAGAGGCGTTGTTTAGAAGCTCTATCTCCAAAAGGCCGATCATGTTCTTTCCCGCTTTACGATAGTGTAAAATTCAAGGGTGTCCCCCTCCTCGAGATCGTCCCACTCTGATATTCGTATCCCGCACTCGTATCCGGCCTCGACCTCCTTGACCGATTTCTCGAACCGCTGCAGGGAGGTGATTTCAGATTCGGTAAGCTGATTGTTGCCCCGATAGACGCGCACCTTTGCGTCACGCGTAACCTTCCCTTCGGTGACGTACGAACCGGCTACGGTTCCTATCCTGGAGACCCGGAACACCTGCCGCACCTCGGCGCGGCCCAACTCCACCACCTCCTCCTCCGGCTCAAGCATACCGAGCATCGCGGCCCGGACGGCGATGATTGCCTCGTAGATTACCTTATAGGTCCGGCTCTCACTCCCTTCGCGCTTGGCCGGGGCACGAGCATCGGCATGAGCGGTTACATGGAAGCCTATGATCACCGCTTCGGATGCCTCTGCTAGATTTACATCATTCACATTTATAGCTCCCACCCCGGCGTGAATCACCCCTACCTTGACCTCCTCGATAGAGAGTCCCTCAAATGAGGAGGTAAGCGCCTCCACCGATCCGTAGACATCACCCTTGAGCACTATGCGAAGCTCCTTGACGTTTCCTTCCTGTATCTGCTGCTGGATAGCCTCAAGTGAGAGCTTGGATGAGGAGGCGAGTGTGCGTTCACGTCGCATGAGCTTGCGTCGCTGAGCCAGCTCGCGCGCGTCGCGTTCCGAGGCCACCACCTCGAACGTCTCACCGGGTTCTACGATTCCACCCACCCCCAGGACCTGAGCCGGCGTTCCAGGCGTAGCCTCAGCCAGGCGTTTACCGTTCTCGTCGGTCATCTCCCGCACGCGGCCGCTCCACTCCCCGCATATGTAGAGATTCGTTCGATGCAGTGTTCCCCGCTTTACGATGATGGTAGTGATCGTGCCCTTGGAGGTGTCCAGTTTCGCCTCAACCACCACCCCCTTTGCCCTACCCTCGTATGGAGCCTTGAGATCAAGCTCCATGGCCGTAACCTGAATGGCATCAAGAAGGTCGTCCACAGCATCGCCGGTTATGCCTGAGACAGGGACTACTATTGTATTTCCGCCGTATTCCTCAGCCAAGATGTTATGTTCGGTGAGCTGGCTCTTGACCTTATCAGGGTCGGCTGTCTTAAGATCCGATTTAGTAATGGCTACGATTATAGGCAGGTCCGCGGCCTTGGCGTGATCGATGGCTTCTATGGTCTGTGGCTTTATGCCGTCGTCTGCGGCCACAACCAACACCGCAATATCTGCTACCGAGGCGCCTCGTGCACGCATGGCGGTGAAGGCCTCATGACCCGGGGTGTCCATGAAGACGATCTTAAAATCCTTTATCTGCGCGGTGTATGCGCCTATACGCTGGGTAATCATGCCCGCCTCCTGTGCCGCCACCCGTGTTTTGCGGATGTAGTCCAAAAGGGTCGTCTTTCCATGATCCACATGTCCCAGAACCACCACCACGGGCGGCCGAGTTTTCACTTCAAGGGATTCTTCTTCGGCTGTTTCCTGCAGAACGGGTTCTTCTTCCACCTCGATCTTAACGTTGAACTCCTCGGCTAGGATAGAGATCGTGTCCATATCCAGACGCTGATTGATGGTTACGAACACACCCATCTGGACGCAGCGTTTGACGATCTCGGCCGGTGGAACCTCAAAGGCGTGGGCAAGCTCTGAAACACTCATATATTCACTGACCGTTGCCTCTCTTAAAGCCCTAGGGAGTCCCTGGGGTTGCTGCTCAAATATCTTGGCTTGCTCCTCTGCTCTGCGAGTCTTGCGAGCCGGACGAGCGCGCTTGCCGCCCCTTTTTTTGGGGCGTTTGTGGTCCATCCGGGCAAGGGTCTTTTTGACTGCCTTCTGGACCGCCTCTTCCGAAAGCCTTCTTGGTTTACGTGCGGAGGATGGACGTTTGAAAGGTTTTGACTTCTTCATCGAGCGCTTTATCCTCTGCTTCTCCTCACGCAGCTTCGCCTTTACCGCCTCGAACTCCTCAGGCGTTATGTAGGATGTGTATCCTCGTTCCTTAAAGCCAAGCCCCTTCATCATGCGACCGAGCGCTTCGCTTGAAAGTTTCAGTTTCTCGGCAGCCTCAAAGAGCTTTAGCTTGCGGGCCGCCACTACTTATCCTCCTCTTCCGACTCCTTATCCTCACTCTCCTCGCTCTCTTCAGCGGTGGTTTTTTGCTCCTCCTCTTGCGGTGCTGGTTCTACCTCGTTCGATCCCCCCTCCTTTTTCTTTTCAGCCTGCGTTTCCTCGGCTGCTGACTCTTCAGACTGTGGGGCGGCTTCGGATATCTCTGGTTCTTTCTTGGATTTCATAGACTCCTCTGGTTTAACACTACCCTCAGTCTGGGGGGGGGCTTCGGTGTCCTTGATCTCTTCCTGCACTTCGGGCTGTGTTTCCTTCAAGGGTTCAGAGAGAGGTTCTTCTTCTGCTCCCTCCGTGGGTCCCTCTACCGCAGGTTCTTCCTCCTTGCTTTCTTCGATCATGGCCTTCTCTAAGGACTTGCTCTCTGCCGCCCTCATCTCCTCCAACTTCTTCTTCTCGAAGAGCTTGCGCTCAAACTCACGTTTCTCAAGCTGCTCACGTATCTGGGTCTTGAGTTGCTCTACATGCGTGGGGTCCCAGCCCAGAACCTTGGCTGCCTCTGTAGCCGGTTGTTCGAATAGCGAGACGACCGTTGTGAAGCCCGCCTCAAGCAGTGTTTGCCTGCTCTCTTCAGAAAGGAAGTCAAGTGTTTCGACCATGATCTGGGCCATGCGCTGGCTGAAGAGCCGGTTGCGGTAGTCTGACTCCTTGAGGATATCCAGCTTCGAGCTGGACAGGAGCGAAGCGAGCCATACATTCTGTCCCTTTCGACCGATCGCCTTGGAGAACTCCTCGTCCGGGACTACGACCGTGTAGGTTCCTTCCTCCTCAATAACCTCCTTGACCCGTGCCGGACTCATAGCCCCTGCTATGAAGGCCTTCTGGTCGGAATGCCACTGGATGATGTCTATCTTCTCGCCTGAGAGTTCCTTGGTGACGCTCTGGATACGCACCTTGCGGTAGCCTACACACGCTCCGATCGGGTCTATCTTCTCGTCGTGGCTGGTGACCGCAACCTTGGAGCGAACCCCGGGGATCCTTGCCACGTTCTTGATCTCCACGATCCCCTGCTGGATCTCAGGCACCTCGCGGGCCAAAAGCCTCTTTAAGAACTCTGGGTGGGTTCTTGAAAGATAGACCCTGGGCCCGATTGGGGTACGCTGAATCCTGAGAACATAGAACTTGAAGGGTGCCCCGATCTGGTGGTGATCGGTTTTGAGCTGGTCTCGCAGCGGCAGGATTCCATAGATAGGCCCGAGGTTGACCAGGATCTCTTCCTTCTCGAGCTTGTGAATGGTGCCTGATATAATCTCGCCCCTCTTCTTGATGAACTCGTTGAAGAGCTTGGCTCGTTCCGCCTCGCGCAGGCGATGGGTGAGTTCATCCACGGTGCGTTGTATGGCAACTCGCCCGACCTCCTGCAGCGGAATCTCGATGCGTACATCCTCGCCTTCCTTGACGTCAGGATTGATCCGCCTCGCATCCTCGAGAGAGATCTCCTGACTTATGTCTTGCACGCGCTCGACCGCGGTCTGGACGATCGCTACCTCTATCTCGCCCGTCTCAGGATTCACCTTGACCTCATGCCGCACATTGCGGCCGAAGCGCCGTTTCAGACCGGCTACGATGCTTTCCTGCAAAGTATCGTAAACGTAACTTACCTCCACGTTTCTTATACGGGCAAGTTGGGTTATTAGCCTGGTGATCTCGGTTTCCATCTATCTCCTTTTGAAGAGTTCCTCGGTGGCTCGCTGCACCTGGGCCGAGAGGATCTCGTTGTAGCCAAGCCGGCGGCCTGCTCCGGCTTCGATTTCAATTACTATGGCTTCTTCGTTTGCTTCCTTAAGATGTCCCTCAATCACCTCCCCTTCAATCCCTATGCGCAGACGTTCCCCGACGGCGCTGCGGTAGTGTGCTGGTGTGTAAAGCTTGCGCTCAATCCCGGGGGTGGAGACGTCAAGCGCCAGCCTACGCCACTCATCGCGACTGGCGACAAGGTTTAAGCTCAGGGCACGGCTTATCTCCTCGCAGTCTCCGAGCGTGGCCCCTCCCTTTTTATCCACGTATACCTGGAGCCAATTGCCTTTGCGCTCCAGATGGTAAAGACTGCACCCGTGCTCCTTGATCACGTCGGCGACCAGTCTTTCCAAACCCTCAGATACCGCTGACATCTTCCTTCTCCTTGCTGAGGAGTTCTCCTACCTTGGTTGCCGCATCTTCCTTGCGAACCGTGATGATCTTGCCCGTTGCCACATTCTTTATATCAACCTTTCCTTCCTTCAATCCGCGCGGTCCCACTGTGATCCTGTAGGGGATGCCCACCAGGTCCGCGTCCGTGAACTTGACGCCCGGTGTTACATCACGATCGTCAAGAGCCGCCTGTACGCCTATCTCGCTCAATTCTTTGTATATCTTTGATGAGACCTCCGCTTCTCCCAGGGATATGACCTCGACCTCATAGGGAGCCACGGTCACAGGCCAGGCCATGCAATCATTGGCGTAATACTGATCCACAAGGGCGGCCATTGAGCGCTCGATACCTATCCCGTAGGAGCCCATCACGATGGCGCGATCGGCACCCTTCTCGTCGGCTACCGTAGCACCCATCACCTCCGAGTACTTGGTGCCGAGCTTAAAGATATGCCCCAGCTCGATAGTGCGTTTTTCGACAAGCACCTCATCGCATCTCGGACATATATCACCAGCTTTCACCCTACGCAGATCAAGATACTCTCGGATATTCACCTCCTGTGAAAGGCTTATACCCACGATGTGGTAGTCGTCTTCGTTGGCTCCCACTGCATAGATATCAGAATCCTCAAGGCTCTTGTCGGCGTGGGTCTCTATCTCAACACCCTGAGGTCCAAGGAACCCCAATGAGGCACCCATGTAACGTCCGGCATCCTCATCGGTAGCCGGGACGATATCGCCGCCGAACGTGCGCTTGAGCTTTTCCTCGCTCAGCTCGTAGTCCCCTCTCAAGAGTACCAACAGAGGTTTACCCCCTCTCATATACAAGAGGCTCTTGACCAACTGGGATGGCTTGACGCCGAGAAAACCTGCTACCTCTTCTACGCTCTTCAGACCAGGGGTATGAACCTTTTCGCGTTTAGCTTGAAGTTTGGGTGCTGGAAGAGGTCTTCCTTCAGCGACCTGGGCGTTTGCCCTGTAGTCGCATTTTGGGCACACAAACGAGATATCCTCACCTGAGGAGGCCTCTACCATGAACTCGGCCGACTCCCCTGCACCCATGATACCACCTGAAGCCTCTACGACAAAGAAACGATGCCCCATACGCGTAAACGCACGCGAGTACGCCTCGTGATGCAGCTTGAAGGAACGATCCATGCCTTCATAATCCAGATCAAAGCTGTATGAGTCCTTCATGGTGAACTGACGGGTTCTCAGCACCCCTCCGCGGGGGCGAGGTTCGTCGCGGAACTTGGTCTGAAACTGGTACCAGATCTGCGGAAGCTCTTTGTAGGAACGAAGCTCCTTGGATGCCATAAGCGCCACGATCTCCTCGTGGGTCGGGCAGAGAGCCATGTCCTGGGCATTGCGGTCGCGCAATCGAAACATATCGTCGCCGTAGGCATCCCATCGGCCGGACTTATCCCACAGAGAACGCGGAGAAAGCGCTGAAAGATGCATCTCCTGCCCGCCGATGCGGTTCATCTCCTCGCGGATTATCTGGGTGATCTTCTGCGTCACGCGCAACCCGAATGGCAGAAGATTGTAAAGCCCGGACCCCACGGGTCTGACAAAACCTGCCCGCAGAAGTACCCGGTGACTCAGATTCTCAGCTTGACGCGGGTCTTCACGCAGCGTCGGCACCAGCGATCTTGACCAAATCATCCGATGATTATATGGATGATTATTGCCGCGTCAAGCTTCTCTATTTTAGGGGTTTATCCGATCGAGTTCGGTCGGGATTGTTCGCCTCCCATTGAGCAGAGAGTGTCCATGGTCAATACATCCTTACCAGGCAGTAGAGGGTTGAGGGAAATGCCTTTACCCAAGTTCGTGCAGCTAAGGTGCGGGGTGTCACCCCCTCTTTTATTCTACCCGACGGGGGCACTTCGTCCCCCATCAAGGGCGAGAAGACGGCAGGGAAACCTGTTCTCTTCCTTCGAGGGAAGGGGATGGTAAGCCAACCGCCCTTACATATATTCCCCCTCCCTTGACGGGACAGTGTGCCCCTTGAGTGCCTGGTGCACTCATAGGGTAGGGGGCTAGGGGGAGGGTGACCCTTTAAGAGGAATCAGCCGTTGCGAGGAAACAACCTCATACCCTGGCAACAATCTCCTGGTGCACGAACTGCAGGAATTTGACAACCCAAGCCAAACGCAGTAGAGTTAGGTATGTTTATCGTAGCGAGGTGACGAAGCAAGTGGCTGGCCTCAAAGAGATGAATCTTAAGCGATTCTCGCGTGAGCCTTTTTGGATTGCACTCGCTTTCGTGGGTGCGTTGGTATTTGCTATTGTGGCCGGAGCTTACGTCTCAGGTATAACCGGGATCATTATAGCGATGGCTCCGCTCGCCCTTCTTTTGCTAATTCTATGTTTAGTAAATCCTTATCCATTCTGGCTTATCTACTTTATTTTGACCCCCTTCACTTACCTTGTTCAGGAATTATTCCCTACAGGCAGCTTCGTTCGTTTCGCAGGGTTGATTCTTGTGGCGTTAACTATTCCTTCGATTCTTCTATCCAAACGTTCTCCACGATTCAAGGTTACTGCGTTAGGTGGTTCGATTTTACTTTTTTTTACTGGGTGTGTACTTTCGCTTCTTGCATTCTTTGAACTCGGACCAGCCTTCATGGGAGTCGGCCTTTTCCTTGGAAACATCATGGCCTACTGGGTTTTTGTCAATATATTTGCTACCGAAAAACGTCTCAGGACCGTCTTAGATGTGTTGATCACAGTGCTTGCAATAGAGGCGGTTATAGCGGTTGTTCAAAAAATGGTTGGCGTTCCGCTTCTGAGAGCTACTGGAACGCTTGTGGATCCTAATGCCTTTGGATTCTGGCTGTTGCCCTTCCTGTGTTTTGCTTTTTACTTCGGCCTCGCTGCCCGAAAAAGATGGCAAAAGTTGCTCTATTTCGGGGCCTACCTTGTAATGACTGTGGCTATCCCTCTAACCTATTCGCGCAGCATGATTCTTGTTCTGCTTCCTGTCCAGTTCATCCTCTATTGGCGTCAGAAGAAGCTCCATATCTTCGCGTTGGTGGCGGCAGCATCGATCGCTTTGCTTTATTTGGGCTTTGCCAAGGTTTTCACTTACGGGTTTGATATTAAATCCTTCTTTACTGCGGCCAGGGCGGCATCCATAGATTGGCGGTTCTATTTCGCAAAAACAGCGGTAAGGATGTTCGTTGACAATCCTATCTTAGGGGTCGGTGCTGATTGTTTTTACCATAAGTTCAGGTTTTATTCAACCATAACCCCTCACATTGCCAAGGAGGTTATCCACAACTCCTATCTCGAGATTCTTTCAGGCACCGGTTTGGTAGGTTTTCTTCCCTTTTTAGCGGTGATTTTCTTCTCCCTGAGGAACCTCTGGCTTACCCGCAAACACTATACAACACAGGGGGACCATTCCCGCTCTTTAATGACCGAGGGTCTTATTGTTGGGTTTATAGCCTCACTTCTGGCCCACCTGTTTCTCTCTACACAACACCACATCCTTCTGTGGCTTGCCATAGCGATTGCCACAATTGTGGCCAACAACTCCTTTCGAATGCTCGAAGCGAGGCAAGGCCCTGAAAAGGGGAGTTCTTCTCCTGCTCATTAATCACCCAATCCATAAATGGGATTCCGAACAGGCTACAAATAGGGGCTTTTTAGTTAGGTTTTTGGATATCCTACCTGGGAGTTTTGTTACCCGCCTGAGCTTGACACAGGTATGTTAGTGACTATAATAGAAATAGCCCTCCTCAGAAACACCTCCTGTACCGCCCCCAGCCGGGGGCGGTTTTTATTACATAGATAGAAGAAGCGGGAAGCAAAGCTTCCCCGCTTCTTTATTTCCCTAGCCTTTGAGACAACTACTCTTCGATGATAATCGCTTCAGTAGGACAGGAATCAGCCGCCTCCTGGCAACATCCTGCCTCGTCACAGTTCGCACCGGCGATGACTATCGCTTTGTCGTCCGTCTGTTCGAAGGCCTGTGGACAGATGTCCGCACACACGCCGCAACCTATGCAGGCTTCCTCATCAATCCTAACCTTCATTGATAATCCTCCTTCATAAGGTGGAGAATTATAACGCTAGCGTGGTTTTTGTCAACATCATGCCAGCCCCTGGGCAGTCTGATGGTAGTTTGTTTACTTGACAGCGAGCTTGAGTTAGGATAGACTGTGTCGTGAGTCGTTCACTTGAGGAGTTCCGCAAGGAGACTAACCGCGTGCTTCGGAATCTTGACGCGAAGCTTGTAGGGGTTAGCTTCATACTCAACGAGGAGGTTTCTGAGTCCGCCGATAGAGGTGTTAACATGGAGGCCTTAAGTGAGGTTTTGGGCCACGCCTCGCAAAAGATTCACGAAGGCAAGCTTTTGCTGGGACTTCAGGGCGCGGGAGGCAGGCTTATAGCCGCCATTTCTGCAAAGGATGAGCCTGGGTTTGATCCTGGAAAGATCTCCGGATTGCTTACCTTATTTTTGCGTAATTTCCTCTTGCAAGAGGAGCGAGATCGGGACGGCCTTACAGGTTTCTTGAAGAAGGAGTCGTTCAGAATCCAGATGCTTGAGATGGCTAATCGGATCAAGAAGGATGCTAAATCCTCCGCCCCCAGGGATCTTAGCCGCAAACCGCGAAGCCCCTCGCTTTCCTTCTTCCACCTTGATCTTGACCACTTCAAGGGGATTAACGATACCCTAGGGCATCGCTTTGGGGATGAGGTGCTGCGCTCCTTCGCCAGGCAGGTCCGCTCCTTCTTTGCCGAGAGCGAATCTGGAGAGGTTCTGCTCGCCCGCCTGGGTGGCGAGGAGTTCGGGGCACTGGTTCCCTATCTTTCCGCGAACGAGGCCCAATCCCTGGGAGAACAGTTGTGTAAGTTTATAAGGAAAGCAAAGATCCCTACCGTAGATGAGCTGGATCGCTACCGGCGGGCCAATCCCGATTTCAAGGCCCTTTCCTTACCCCAGGTGACTGCAAGCATCGGTGTCGCTACAGCGGACAGCGCCGTTATACTCAGGGTACCGGATGATGTCCTTGAAGGGGAACTCGACCAGCTTTACGAGCGGGCCGATGTGGCCACCTACGTGGCCAAGAAGCTGGGACGGGATCGGGTGATGGCCTTCGAGCGCATCCTTGCGGAGGGCGGCACCGTTCTCGATTACGACGAGCGCACAGGCATCGTTACCCTTGACCTTGGTTCGGATATGGGGGTGGATGTGGGAGACGTATTCCGGGTCTACGACAACCGTAAGTTCACCGGCTCGGAGCCTATCATTCAGCCCGGTTCGCAGCAAAAGATCATCGGCTACTTCCCACGACTGACTCTTGGCGAGCTTGAGGTGATCATGTGCCAGCCCCAGGTCTCGTTTGCCTTAAGGCGCGGAGGCGATACCTTTATCCCTGCCGCGGGGTTCTTCCTGGAGTGGGTTCCACCGTCCGAGCGGGGCAGGCGAGTCTCAGGCGACCTCAGAAAACGTGATCGTAGAAAGGCAAGCGGGCTTTCTACGCGTTCGCTCTTTGACGCAAGGCTCAGGGAGAGCCTGGGGCGCGAGAGGTTCATACTGGTTCTTTTCTTCTTCGACAATCTGGCCACGATCCGCGAGCAGAGGGGCTCGGCAACCATTAAGGAACTATACAGCAGTCTTGCCGCGGAGCTTGAGAAGCTCTCGGTTCCAGGTGACGTCGTAAGCACCATCTCAAGCGAGTTTCTGGGTTTCCTTCCCTCTGCTTCTACTCTCAAGCCTATCAAGGCAAAGGTAGCAGAACTCAAACGCAACTTCGCCGCGCGCGAGGGGGCGACCTTCAGTGCGGTGCTATTCACGAGCTCAACTGAAGGAGTTGAGCGCTCGCGCGCCCTTGAGATCGCGCGCAAAGGGGCGGAGATTGCACGGTTCAAAGGGGTGGATCAGATGCTGGTGCTTGATCCCCAGGTGCTTTTATCAAAGCTTTACTTCTATCACGAACACGGCGAGTACGACAAGGTAGCCGATGAGTTCGGAGAGCTTCACGCCCTTGGGGTTTCAGGTGTTACGGATGTTACGGGTGTTACGGGTGTTACGGGCGATCAAGCGCTTCTTTACTACGCTGAGGCACTGAGTTATCTGGGACGACTTGAGGAGGCCATGGAAACAGCGCGTGGAATACTCGCAAAGGACAGCAGCAACCTCACCGCCCTCCAGGTGCTTTCATCTTCCGCGTTCGAGCTGGGCCGATATACCGAAGCGGTGCAGGCATACGAATCCCTAAGTAAAGAGAAGAAGGGCAAGATCGCTGCATGGCAGTGGCGGGACTTCGGTATAGCTCTGCTCTATCTTGGCGAGACCGAGAAGGCGCTGGGACATCTCGAACGTGCGCTTGCAGCCGATCCCACCGACGCCTCGGTCATATACCACAAGGGCGAGGTTCTTCTGGCGCTCGGTAGAAAGGATAAGGCGCGAGCGGAGTTCATGCGTGCATTCGAGCTGGGCTATAGAGAACTCAGTCCTCAGGCGGCAAAACTCTTAGGAGAGGGTTAGAGTATGGCGGTTTTCTCAGATAAGATCTCCTTGAGCACCAAGGGGTTCTGCGACGTTCATGACATAACACCCAGGCTTAGGGAGATACTTTCAGAAAGCGGGTTGCGCGAGGGCGTATTGAGCGTGATCCTTGCCGGTTCCACAGGCGGGATAACCACCATCGAGTACGAGCGGGGCGTACTTGCCGATCTCTGCGAGGTTCTGGAGAAGATCACGCCCTCAAACAAATCCTATCATCATGACGCGGCCTGGGGTGACGGCAACGGCTTCTCCCACCTGCGCTCCGCACTTATCGGAGCGTCTGCCTCAATTCCCTTCAGCAACGGCAAGCTGATACTTGGGACCTGGCAGCAGGTTGTCTTCTTAGATTTCGACAACCGCCCCCGCGAGCGCACCCTGCACGTCCAGCTGGTAGGCGAGAAGTAGTCCGCTTACCTGTTAAACTCCGCCCCACTCCACCGAATTTAATCTGGTTCTTGTGTTTTCTTGAGTTTTAAGAGCAGAAGACCGTCCTGTGCAGCCAGGGTATCGTAGCCTGTGGTTAGCCTGCAAGCATCCTCATACCGAGTCTCCCACTGCGCCGGATAGATATTCCCCTCGAGGTCAATCAGCACGTAATCCGCATCCTCGATCTGCGGATAAAGCACGACGTCCTTACGGTTTACAAGATGAGGAGCCAGGTTGTTGCTTACGGAGAGGGAAGCATCGGCAGGAATCCTTTCAATCAACCGGTGAGTTTGCAGACTCCTATTCAGGTTTACCCCCATCTTGAACGGATTGGGGAATCGCAAAACCAAAGCAGGGACGGCCAGTCCGACCAGTATCAAGGCGACTGGCAGCTTTATCCTCCTTATTCCTTTTATCGAAGCGAAGAACAGCAAAGGCAGTATCCCTGCCGAGTACTGGTAGGTCAGGCTTGACTGGTGGGGGCCATCGGAGAGCAGGTGGGCGAGTAGCAAGGGTAAGATAAGTGCGGCCTCCCATCTTGTAAGGGCGAGGGCCCCAACGGATGCAGCAAGCAAAGCCACTGTCAAGAGTTTTCCAGGTTGTCCAAAGGTCTGGGTAATAAGCACCCAGGGACGGCGAAGGATGCTGGTAATAATCTCTGCGGCGTTCGATCCCAGGCTCGCGTAGTGGGCAGAGATTAACTCGCTCTGGCCGGGTGCACGGAAGCAAGGCAGAACGATGAACAGCACGAATGGCAGCCAGGCGATTCCGATCACCGCCATCACCGACCCTAGAATCCATTTTCGCTTCGCCAACGCGTAAATCCCCAGGGCCAGCAACACGAGGCCCATCTCCTCCTTAAGGGTCAAAAGGGCGAGTGCCGGGAGTAGAGCCCCCCAGATCTTCTTTCCCTCAAAGAGATAGAAGAAGCAAAACACGAGGGGCAGAGCGAATACCTCGGGGTGGAAGTCGAAGCGAAGCACATGGTGAAGGAAGGGGTTGGCAAGGAAGAGCGCGATGATAACAAGATGTTTTCTCCGATCTTCTACCCAACCCTCAAGCAGCTTGATGAGGAAGAAAAGCCCCAAGGCAACGGCAAGCGCCTGAAGGAGACACAGGAGCAAGGCGTTCGGCCAGAGCCGGTACAGACCGACAAGAAGGAAACTTATGGGGTGAAAATGGCCGCTGAACCCGTGAAAAGAGTGCAGCGAATCCCACACCCTGCCACGGAACGCGATGTTGTAAAGAATACTGGCCCTTATCCCCAGGTCGTAGGCGTAGGTGTTGAAGGTAAGGTGCTGTAAGGTCTTGTAGGTTCCGAGGATCACAAAAACGATGCCTGAGAACGCAAGGAGTCGGCGTTTGCTCCAGAAGCTCTTATTGACCATTTCAGACAAGCATACCCGTCGTGCTTTCTCTGTCAATGCGACTAGGATATTTATTCGGGGTCCCCGCTCGAATACGAAGTGTTCGAGTGGGGTATCATCTTGACAGCAGGCAGGCTCTCCTTATCATACTCCAATGAAATCGAAGGTCTTGTTTTTGCCGGGCCGCGATAAAAGGGAGCTTCTTGAGCGCCTCCCCTTGCTGCTGGGTCGCCTGATAGATGGAGGCTTCTCCAACGATGCGTTTTGTGGAATGAAGGTTCACGTTGGTGAGAATGGCAACACAACCTTCGTGCCTGCCGATTTTGCACGCGTCGGGGTGCGTTTCCTTAAGGAAGCAGGCGCGCGCCCGTTCCTCTTTGAGACCAACACCCTGTACTACGGGCAGCGTGGTAATACGGTGGATCACCTTAATCTCGCAGCAAAACACGGATTCTCCCTGGAAAAGGTTGGGGCGCCTTTTCTTATAGCAGACGGTATGCGAGGCGAGAGCTCGGCCCGCATTCCGGTAAAGGGCAAGCACATCCGCGAGGCGCAGATCGCATCACTCGTTCCCAACATACCCTGTATTGTGGGCCTCTCGCACTTCAAGGGGCACATGCTTTCAGGCTTCGGCGCCACGATCAAGAACTTCTCTATGGGCTGCGCTGCAAGGGGCGGAAAGCTCCAGATACACAGCCTTTCAAAGCCCTGGATCGATGTTGAGCGCTGCACAAGCTGCGGCGAATGTCAGATTCGTTGTCCTTCCGATGCAATCGAGACCAAGGGTGAGGATTTTGTTATAGTTAGTGCCAAGTGCACGGGCTGTGCAGGATGCATCGGGGTATGCACTGCCAGGGCGGTGCGAATCAAATGGAACGAGGCATCAGAGTCCGCATCACAGAAGATGGCCGAGTATGCCCTTGCAGCACTTTCGGGCAAGGAGGCTTTCTACGTGAACTTCCTTATCAACATCACGTCGGAGTGCGACTGTTTGGGGGAAGAGATGGAACCTATCCATGAGGATGTAGGTATCCTTGCTTCGCGTGATCCGGTGGCAGTTGATCAGGCGTGTCTGGATATGGTGGAAGAAGAGATAGGCTCAGCCCATAAAGAGGTTGATCCTGAGATCCAACTTGCTCACGGTGAGCGGATAGGGTTGGGAAAAAGAGATTATGAACTGGAGGAGCTGTGATAGATCTACGTAGGCTGCGAGATGCCGCGATTGTAGGATTTGGTTTGGCATTCATCCTTTTGGTTATCCAGATATTGGTTGGCAATCCCTTCGAGGCTTTAGATAGGCCCATGCACGATGAATTGGAGCGCACCTCACTTCGTCCGAACTCAGACATCGTGCTCGTTGATCTGGATGAGGCGAGCGTGGCTGAGCTTGGCGATAGGCTGTTTTGGCCGGACTTATGGCTGCCCCAGGTGTTTGAGCAGCTGGCGTACGCAAAGGCGGTAGGGGTAACCTTGCCCTTCTTTCGCGGGTATTCATTCCCCTCCGAAGCGCAGGGCATACTCCGCTGGGCCAAGACGGATTCCCTTTCCAGATGGTTCCGTCTGTCTGCTGGCCGCACCGGCGAGATACTGGACAGCCTCTTTGCCTACGCGGAGTGGGATGAAGCGCTTATCTACACCGTTCGATCCAACAACAATATCTACTTTGGGTTCAAGATGCTTGATGAGAGCTACTCGAATGAGATACTGCCCTTCGCCGAACGGATCCCAAATCGCAGTAAGGATTCGCTTCGCGCAAACACAGGGATTTTGGATAAAGCGGATTTCCTTGCCCCTCCAATGAGGTGGCTGCTTGCCTCTAACGGCATGGGCTACATGGAGGTGATCTATGACAAGGGTGGAGTGGTCAGAAAGGTCCCGCTTATCGCTTTGTGCAAGGGGAATTTCTACACCTCGCTCTCATTGACCCTGCTGCAGGCCGTAGAGGGACGCGAGGATATCGATCTACCGCGCAGTCGGGTTCTCACGCTGGGAAAAGAGGCCATCAAGCTCGCCGAAGGCTACGCCTATCGTATCCACTACACCTCAAACCTTGCCCATTTCACACGGGTCTCTGTATCAGCAATTCTGGGTGGAAAGGTAGCATCGGATACCTTTGCCGATAAAGTCGTCATAATAGGTTCCTCCTTCGAACCCTACGCAATGAGCGTAGCAACGCCTGTAGACGGTGCCATGCCGAGGATGGTTCTTGTGGCGAATCTCTTGACAAACCTTATCCAGCGCAGGCAGGCGGCTCCGCCGAGTATAGTGACGACCTTCATCATGACCTTGCTCCTCGCAGGGTTGGGGGCGTTTTCGGTTATGATTCCCTGGCGTAAGTTTACGCTTCCGGCTTTCGCAGTGCTTGTTGCAATCTTCTACATTGTGGTGGCCCTATCGGCTGCAAACGGAACAAGGATCGCATTCTTTACACCACTCTTTGCATCCATTCTTGCGGTGGTGATCGGTGCTTTCATCTATCACTATGCAGAGGGAAGGCGTCGCACCTATGTCAAACAGATGGTTGGGCAATACTTCCCTCTGAACCAGGAGAAGGCCTACATCGAGCGGTTCATGGATTTACCTTATCTGAGGGTCAATCGCGAGTCTGTGGTGATGGCTGTCTACCTGGATTTTCAAAAGAAGGAAAAGAGCCTAAAGGAGGCGCTTGCGAGCTTCGAGGAGTTCCGGTCCACGCTTCTTGAGATCGGCCGTAAACATGAGGGTATCAGGGTGTCATTTACAGGCAACTCCAACAGGTTTCTTTTCACAGGAAAGGAATGCTGCGCCCAGGCGTGTCATGCCAGCCTTGAGATACGGCGTTTCTTTACCAACTTTAACGCCAGGTACGTAACCGAGGGCATAGGGGAGTTTAGCCTGGGTATCGGACTTGCCAGCGGCGAGACCTTTGTAAGCACCCTGGGCAAGGTGCCTCTTGTGGATCTGGCGGTGTTCGGGGAACCCCTCGTATGGGCGTGTCAGTTGGCGCTTACGAACTTCGAGCAGAAAACGAAGATGATCCTCATCGAAGATGGTGTTTTCAAACATCTACCTGCCGGCTCCAAGGCCGTCGAATTCGGCGAGCTTGAGATTATCGGTGAAAAACGCACGGTCTACGAGTATCTGCGTTGAGTCCTTACCGCGTTTCACTTGAGGCCTACGAAGGGCCGGTTGATCTTCTTCTCTACTTCGTTCATCGGGACAAGCTGGATGTGCTTCGCATCCCGGTTGCCCGGCTGGCGGATGAGTTCATAGCCTACGTCCAGACTATGGGTGCGGATCTTTCCGAGCTCGCCGATTTCCTTCTCATGGCTTCTATACTCTTGCGCTGGAAGATGCGGGTGCTCTTGCGGGAGAGCATACAGTGGGAGGAAGAGGAGATTTCCGAGCCGGTTACACTTTCGCGTATCCTTGCCGAGTTTGCCCGATACCGGGAAACTGCGGCGTTCCTCCAGGAGCGGCGTGAGCACAACCTGCGGCACTATCCCAGGGGACAGATAATCACGCCGGAAGGCGAGGGCAAGATCACCGATCTTCTGCAATCCTTCAGCGTTCTTCTTGAGCGCGAGCGTCCGCGTCAGCCCATGCTTTTGACCCGTGACGACTGGACCATCGAGGAGGCCGGCGATTGGTTGATGGAAACCCTTGCCAGGCAGAAAAGGTTTGAATTCTTTGCCACCATGCGCGAGCGCCGATCGAGTCTCTTTGACATGCTTATCCTGTTCCTGGCGGTGCTTGAGCAGCTTCGTCTCCGCAAGATTCGCGTCACCCAGCCCGAACCGTTCGCCGACTTCGTGGTGGAAGCAGTTTAGTTATCTTAATGTAGCACAGGCTCTTCAGCCTGTGTGCTTTCCCTTTTCAGACGTAAAGCGTGGGAATCCATGGAGCTTACCCAATCTTAATCCTTTGGACGTGTTTGACTGCAAAACCTGTTACAACGCCTTATACAACGAAATACAGGGTGTTTTACCAGTGGGTACTGCCTGTTTTTGTGGTTCTATTTTAGTGGGACCTTACGGGCTTTTTCCCACAATCGTTGAAATTCCTGCAGAAATTGGCAGGATAATGAATCATCTTCAAATAGTATAAGGGTTTCGTTGTTGTCCTCTGCGTGGGTCATCCAGTTGTAGGAGCCTGTAAGGACTTTCGAGGAATCAAATACTGCGAATTTGTGATGCATGTAGCCGGACCAGTCTTCTATCCTTACTTCTATGCCGTTGCTGTCCAAGTATGCAGCTTGACAGAACTTGCTACCTGCTTGTTGTTTATCGAGTAGAACCCTAACCTTTACTCCTTTTTCCGCCGCATATATCAAGCAAGACGCATAGTACACACCTGTGAAACTGTACATAGCGACATCAATCGTTTTGGATGCTTGACATATTTCCATACTTATTACACCAGGGCAAACTGCATCATAACCCGATTCGCCAGTCTCTTCATTAACCCAGACTGCCTCAGTGTAAGAAGGAGAAAAGTAGACATGAGTTGTAGGAGTTGTTGGGTTTGTTGGATCGGAGGCGAATACTATGCCTAGCAGCACTATAGAAAGTAGTGTTATTTTTCTCACAATTCCTCCTTAGAACAACAAGTTCTCTGCATGTTTAAGAGGTTTTGGAATGCGGTTCCTGTCACCTCCACATACAGCGCTCGCCTTTTCGTTGAACTGTTCGAGTGTGTAGCCGTATTCTTTGGCTGTTTCGGCCAGAAAGGAATTTGAAACTTGATCAGTGAATTCCCGAACAGAATGTTCATTCACCCAAGCTCGTAGTTTGATCAGGTAAGTTAGAACGATTGCCGCATATGTATCATCACTCATTGCCGCTTCAGAGACCTTTTTCGGTACATGCGGTGTGTAGGTGTACTCATCCGCATACAGTAGATGCCCTACTTCAAAAAGCCATTTAAGTAGTTCTTTGTTTTCCTTTACTACCTTTCTTTGTTTCCTGCGGTACTGTTCGTATGTATAACCATAGTCCTCACATGTTTCCTTACTTATGGAAGCGATAGCTCGTTTTGTTCTTTTGTCTATTTCTCTTTGTAACTTCTTTTTCATTCTTCTTTTCTGTGTTTCGGAGAGTTCATAATGAGATTCATACTCAAGGTCATCCAATTCATTTTCGAGGTCGTAGAGGAGTACAGCATGTTCACCTGATTTGCACCAAGCCCAATAATTGATCCAGTCAGCCAGAAAAACCGCCGCATATGCGTCGTCACTCATCAGTGTCGGTGCCTTACATGAGCTTGTGGTAAGTATTGCACCTAGCAATACTATGGAAAGTAGAGCTTTTCTCATTTTGTTCCTCCTTGTTGTACGCCCTTCTACTTTTAGAAACAGATAAAGCCTACGCTTTTTTAAACTCCTGTCAAGGCAACCAACCCCGTATAGTGCGGACATTGTGGAGCGGGCTGGGGGTCTATCGGAAGGTATGCGGGCCGACCTGACGTGTAACGAACGTCGAAGGCGTTAACGTCGGCCAATCCGTTAGGAGAGCGGGCCGACCTGAAGGTCGGCCCCTACAGATTCTTCCTCCCCATTGATGGGGCGAAGTGCCACCGTCTGGCGGAGGATTGAGGTGGGGGTGAGAATATGTTTTTTCTTTCGGTTGGTTTATCGAGATGGTTTCAATCGCGATCTTTTGCCCCCGGGCAAAAAGAGCATTGATTAACAGATACGCGGCAGCTGCTCGCCTTCAAGGATAAGAAGCGGTCGTTCACTCCCCAATAAGGTCTCGATCCACAGCCCCTCAGGTTTACCGCGAACCTCGCCGATCACGGCAGCATCTTTACCTAATTCTTCGGCTCGTAGCACCTCAAGTGCTCGTTCGGCATGGCCTTTCGCAACGATTGCAATCAACCTTCCCTCGGACGCCAGGTAGTAGGGATCAAGCCCCAAAAGCTCGGCTGTGCCCTTGACCGCAGGGCTGAAAGGAACATCGGTCTCCCTTATGACCATCCCCAACCCTGCCGCCGATGCCATCTCGTTCAGGGTGGTGGCAAGACCTCCCCTTGTCGGGTCGCGCATCGCCTTGACATCAACGTCCGCCTTAATCAAACGCTCGACCAATGGCCAGACGTTGGCTATGTCTGAGGAGATATGATGTTCGAGCCCGAACTCGCCGCGCGCGAGGAGTACTGCCGCCTCGTGGTCACCGATGGTGCCTGAAACGCAGATCGTATCGTCCGGTTCTATCCGCTCGGGCGCGAAGGTCTTATCGTGTTCAAGCACTCCGAAGCCGGTGGTGGTTATGTAGCAGTCGTCTACCTGGCCCTTCTCGATCACCTTGGTGTCGCCGGCAATAAGCTGGACTCCAGCTTTGTTTAACTCCTCGGCCATGGAGCGAACGATTCGCTCAAGCGCTTCTATCTTCATGCCTGCGCGCAGAACGAAGCCCGCGGTCATGAAACGCGGTCTGGCTCCTTTAACCGCAAGATCGTTCAATGTCCCGCACACGGCAAGCTTACCGATATCCCCGCCAGGGAAGAACAAGGGGTACACTACGTGGCTGTCGGTTGTTAACGCTATCCGCCCCCTGTCCGAGGGGAGCTCTGCCGAGTCCTCCAACCGTTCTAGAATCGGGTTGCCCAGATACGTAAGGAAGAGTTCGCGTATGAGCCTTGCCGTCTTCCTGCCGCCCGAGCCGTGGGCCAAGCCGATCTTTTCATCTTTCATATTTATAGTACGCGGCACACGCGCCCTCGCTTGAAACCATACAGGGCCCTATTGGATTTGAAGTGGTGCAGGCTTCAGCAAACAAAGGACAGTCAGGCGGAATGATCTTTCCCAGAAGCACCTCTCCGCAGCGACAGCCCTTGGCATCTGCGGTTTCCTTATACTCCATAGGAGGTAAGGAGAACTTGTGCTCCGCATCAAAATCCTTCCAGGCCTCTTTCAATTTCAATTCACTTTCAGGGATCGTTCCCAGCCCTCTCCACATCGAATCCTTTACATCACACATCCCTTCCATAATCTTGAGTGCTGCTTTGTTTCCCTCTTTGGTTACAACGCGCTTATATTGGATCTCAAGACGGGGCTCGCCCTCCTTGATCTGACCCGCAATCATCAGGAGCGCCTGAAGGATATCTGCGGCTTCAAAACCGGTTATAACACAGGGTCTCTTGAATTCATCTGCAAGGAAACGGTAAGGTTCCGAGCCTATCACCGCGCTCACGTGGCCCGGCAGTATGAGGCCTTCGATGGCCAGCTCCGGGTGTGCGGCAATCATCCACAGCGCAGGTGGGATCAGCTTGAACGCGGCGTAGATCGAGAAGTTGTTGCTCCCTTTTTTCCTGGCCTCGG
>SOJW01000016.1 GCA_004375895.1 Candidatus Stahliibacteriota bacterium | reverse complement strand
GGCAGGGGTTGTATCGCTTTTGATCGCGCTCAGACCGCCCGATCTCATACTCGTGATAACCGCGTTCGCCTGGGCGGTAATAGCATCCACCAACCTGTGGCCGACCCTTTTTGGGGTTTACTGGAAGCGTGCCTCAAAGGCCGGAGTGCTGGCCTCGATGATCTCAGGAGCCGGTGTGGCCCTTTTATGGCAGGCTCTTGCAAAGATCGGTTGGAAGCCGATCTCAGACTCCGGCATCCACGGCTTCATTCCCGCCATACTGGTGGGACTTCTAACCCTCATCGTCGTCTCCGCCTTCACCAAGAAGCCTGATCCTAAACGTCTGAAGCAGGCATTCGGAAAATAAAAAGCCTCGTAGGGGCGGACTTTCAAGTCCGCCCGATTAAAGGAACGGACGCACCTAAAGGTACGTCCCTACGAGATAATATCTACTGGATAGTCTCAATTCGCCAGATCTATCCAACGGGACAGCTAATAGGGGCATAATTCTTCCTTTGTCATCGCTACCTCCTCTAATATTGTCCTTATACCCTGGTAACTATCCCCTGACGCACGAACAAATCCGCTTGACATCTTTAGGCTAAGGGTTAGAATCGGCTAGAGACATAAAAGTCTACGTAATTACAAGGGATTTGAAGACGTGAAGATTGAGAGGAGTTTGAGATGAAATACGATGCGGTAGTCATCGGGGCGGGGCCGGGAGGGTATCCGGCGGCGATAAGGCTTGCTCAGCTCGGGAAGAAGGTATTGATCGTGGAAAAAGGGGCGGTCGGAGGTGTTTGTCTGAACTGGGGATGCATTCCCACCAAGACCTTGTGTCATGCTGCGGAGGTGCGGGCATCTTTGGGTTTCTTCCAGCGCATCGGTTTAGGGGTAGGCGACACCGGTCTTGAGTTTGCCAAGCTGCAGCAGTGGAAGGAGGGGGTCGTGACCAAGCTGGTCAAGGGGGTTGAGTTCCTCTTAAAGGCGAACGGGGTCGAACTCATGTGTGGGGTGGCCAGAATACTTGAATCCGGTAAGGTTGAAGTCACGGAAGCGGCCAACAAACATGAGATCGAGACTGACGCCATCATCATCGCCACCGGTTCTACCCCTGTGCCTTTGCCTGGTATCGAACCCGATGACGAGCGCATATTTTACGCGGAACGTGCGCTTTTCTTTAAGCACGTTCCTCCATCAATGCTCGTTATCGGCGCAGGAGCCACCGGGCTTGAGATGGCGACCATCTACAACGCGTTCGGAACCAAGGTGACCATCGTAGAGATCATGGATCAGGTTCAGCCCGGGCTTGACAGGGAAGTAGCCGAGAACCTGGCAAAACTCGTTCAAAGGCAGGGTATAGAGCTTCATCTCTCCTCCAAGGTCGCCTCCATCCAGAAGTCCGATGCGACTCTATCTGTGACTATCGAGTTACCTGACGGCCAGAGTGTCCAAAAGGAATTTGAAAAGCTCTTGCTGGCCGTAGGACGCAGGCCGCTTACCGACGGCCTGTGGGATTCTGCAGTCGCAATGGAGACTGACGCTAAGGGGTTTATTAAGGTCAACGAGAAACTCCAGACCTCGGTTCCAGACATCTACGCGATAGGAGATGTGACCGGACCGCCGCTTCTTGCCCACCGCGCCACTCGCCAGGGTCTTGTGGCCGCAGAGATCATCGCCGGCCACGACGCCCGATACGATCCCAAGGCGATGCCTGCGTGCATCTTTACCCTGCCGACCGTGGCTTCGGTTGGGATGAGCGAAGAACAGGCACTCCAAGCCGGTTACGAGATTGAGGTCGGGCGTTTCCCCTACTCCGCTCTGGGCCGTGCAGCAACCCTGGGTGAGCGCGACGGATTCGTAAAGATCATCGCGGAGAAGGGGTCTGGCAAGCTTTTGGGCATGCACATCCTGGGCACAGGCGCTGACCTTATGATCGGCGAAGGGCTGCTTGGCCTTGAGCTGGACGCATCGGTTGAATCAATAGGCTCCTCCGTCCATCCTCACCCTACCCTTTTGGAGGCGGTGATGGAGGCGGCCCAGAACGTCCGCAAAAAGGCCATCCATATAAAGAACTGACCACACAAAAGGTCATTGCGAGCGGCTGACACGCAAGTGACGACCTTTGGGGAGTAAAGCCGCGAAGCACACGAAGTGACGACGCTCGCGGAATAATCTCCCTGCGATCTTTTTGACCCTCAGGGTCAAAAAGGAGCATGTATTCCCCTTGACACAGCCCCAAAAAATCCTATAGTTATATGTTGTAGTATGGGAAGGATGCTCCACGGAGGAGAGCATCCCAAGCGGCGAGGCCGCACCCTGAGGAATATTAAGCTCTGAAATATTAGGAGGCTAAAGTGAGGATCACAAGTAAAAAGAGATCCGTCGGAGTAAGGGCATACCTTTTAGCCCTGGCCTTAGTAGCAGTGTTTGGGCTCGTTCTCACTGGATGTGAGTTTGAGGCTACCTCTGACTCAGATGCCGATGGGAGCAGCAGTCTCTTCTCAGGCGGGGACGGGACTCCGCGTAGCAAATACGTAAGATACCCTGGCAGCCCAGAACCTTTCCTTGACGAAGGTGACGAGGAGACGTTCTATCTCTATGCCGCTCGGCATCACCGGGTTGGCGAACTCCTCGTCTGGAATGACAGCAGTACCCTCTACGTGGAGTACGTTACGGATGAAGGCTATGATATGTCCGAGACCCACATGCACATTGACCCTCAATCTGATTCCATTCCGCAGGCGAATGGCAATCCGATTCCAGGTCGGTTTGACTACAAGGAGGAACACGATCCGCGCGTGGACGAATACACCTACGAGGTAGAATGGGACTCCACCTGGGACGGAAAAGACCTCAACATAGCAGCACATGCCATGGTCTGGGGAGTCTATGACGACACTACGGATGCCGACACCACGGAGGAGACCGCATGGGCCCGCATGTACGACGATCCTGAGGACTACACCCACGAGTTCCCAGGCAAGAACTGGGCTACCTACGTATCCTACGAGCCCGAGGAGGGCGATGGGGACTGAGGTCTGAGCTTAAACAGGGGACTTTAGCCTCCCTGTTTTTTTAAGAAGATTTACCTTTTGGTCGTCTAATGAAGGAAAATTCAGCTAAAGTCGGCCTCTTTTCCCTTAACATTGCACCAGGATGATTATTCTCTTCATATCTCTACCCTCTCCGGCCAAGGCTCCTTCATGGCAAGCGACCATACCTTGTTGATGTAGTTGAGTATAAAGTAGTTCTGCATCAGATGCAGCCAGAACGCCCCTCTCTCCGTCAAGGAGATATGCTCCTCATCCTGGACACATAGTCCCAATGCCTTTGCCAATACTAGCAAGCGGCGGATCTTCTTATCCCTTGATCCGAACAGTTCACGGAGGCGCCTTTTGGGTATATAAGTGTCGTAGAACCGCCAGTAGAGCCAGTAATACATCGCCATGGATTCTGAAACTTCCATCTTCAATGCTACCGGTAGTCTCTGAGCAAGAGAGGCCTTGATATATTCACTGACGGAGAACGTGTTGAAGTAGAATACCCCTGGCAGATATGAAGCGGCGCCTGCCCCAAGGCCGATATAGCTCTCCCTTGTTACAGATGAGTATCGGGGAAGATCGCCCCGCTTGAAACCCCACACAGATACTCGCCGGAAACCATTGGCCACACAGTAATCATGTATGGCCTTGTACATCCTTCGCCGGGTAACGATGCCGGGCATCTTGACACTTTTCAGCTTAAGATACTTCCCGACCGTGGAGTAGGGAAAGGTAAAGAGAGGATATGTGGTTATCTGATCCACGCCGAGCTCAATCGCCCTTTTTATATCGGAGATCGCCTCCTTGACAGTCTGTCCAGGCAATGCGAACATGAGATCAACATTGACCGTTTTGAAACCGGCGGACATGACCTTACTTATCGCAGGATACAAAATACCTGCTGTGTAATCCCTGCCGATTAACTTGAGGTATCCCTCGTTGAAACTCTGCACCCCCAAGCTGATCAGGCTGAACCCGTATCTGAGCAGCTTGTCCAGGGTTTCGTCGTTGATATCGAAAGGGGTAGTTTCTATATACAGATCACCAGATACGGTGAAGTTATCCCTGATTATTTCTATAATTACACCCAACTCGTCGATAAGATTTGCAGGGGTACCGCCGCCTACGTAAATAGAGGGTACCTCAATCCTCCCTAAGCGATTATGATACTGCTTTATTTCAGTCAGAATCGCCTTAAGATAAGGTTTGGCCAGGGTCTTGTCGTATTCTACCTTGTTGTAGGGACAGTAGGGACACATGCTCTTGCAGAAAGGAATGTGGATGTATAGATCACTCGTGCTTATAGACGGCAGATGGATAGCCCCCGCCGCTTTGAAGAGATACCGAGAACCCAGGCCTGTAAAATATCTCCTTACAAGATCCGTGATGCTTCCACTCACTATACTTGGACGCAACTTCTCACCTCCTTGTTGAGCCCGAAAGGAAGGGATTCTTCCCCGTCAAAAAATCAATTTTGCTGAATCTGCCCGCAGACTGTGGAAACCTTCCCTTCATCTTGACTTTGCTCAAATAATTCCTATAATAGTTGTATGAAAATGAAACCCGAACGAGGAGGATAAGATGATCAAACCAGGCGACAAGGCTCCGGATTTTACCCTCAAGGACTCCGAAGGTAATCCGGTAAAACTGTCCGACATGAAGGGCTCCTGGGTGGTTTTGTACTTCTACCCCAGGGATGCGACCCCGGGCTGCACCACCGAAGCCTTGCAGTTCACCCGGCACATCGCGGATTTCAAGAATGCGAACGCCCAGGTCCTTGGCGTGAGTGCGGACTCCTGCGATAGCCACCAGCGCTTCATGGTGAAGTTCGACCTCAAGGTCAAGCTTTTATCCGACCCCCAGCACAAGGTCTTGGAGCGCTACAGCGCCTGGGGTGAGAAGAAGATGGCAGGCAAGGTTCTTATGGGTATCAACCGCTCGACGGTTCTTATCGATCCCGAGGGCAAGGTAGTCCACCACTGGCCCGAGGTAAAGGCCGACGGTCACGCTACCCAGGTCAAAGCAAAACTCGCCGAACTACAAAAATAATGATTTGCCCCAATCTTAGTCGGGGTCCCCAAGTCGGTGCGCAAGCAACGGCTTGGGGTGAATCCTCACCCCCACCCTTCCCTCCCCCATCAAGGGGGAGGAAATTCTAATGCTCCTTTTTGCCTTTGGCAAAAAGATCGCAGTATGAGAAGTCTCCGCACTTGAACACCGAGCGGATGCGGGCGATGCGTGAGGTTAAAGTCCCCTCCCTTGACGGGAGGGGATTAAGGGGAGGGTGTAAATGCTCCTTTTCGCTCGCGCGAAAAGATCGCAAAGATGAGAGTAGAAGGTGAAGATTAGCGAGAAAATTACCCCTCCCCTGGTGGGAGGGGACAAAGGGGAGGGGGTAATAGACCCGAGGAGGTTAAAATGACAGTCAAGCAAGCTATAGAAACAAGAAGAGCGTACCGGTCGCTGGAGCCGGTCGAGATCACTCCCGAGATCCTGGAGGAACTGGGTAAGGTAGCTCGGCTGTCGCCGTCCTGCTTCAACAACCAGCCTTGGCGATATGTTTTCGTTTACGAGCCGGACGCGCTCCGCGCGATGCACGAGGCGTTATCCAGAGGGAATGCCTGGGCTACTAAAGCGTCCATGATCATAGTAGTCACCGCAAAGAGGGATGCCGACTGTGTCATTAAAGACAGAGCGTACTACGCGTTCGACACCGGCATGGCCACGGCGTTTATTATCCTGCGCGCCACCGAGATGGGGCTGGTCGCTCACCCCATAGCCGGATACAGCCCCCGCAAGACACGCGAGATCCTGGGTATCCCCGATGACGTTGATGTCCTCGCCCTGGTCATAGTTGGCAAGAAGTCCGAAGAAATCAACGAGTTACTCTCGGAAGATCAGGCAAAGAAAGAAAAACAGAGGCCTGAGCGGCTTGGATTGGATAAGATCATCCATCAAAACCGATTCAAGGTTGAGGGTCAGGGGGGTTAAAAGCTATGTGATGGGATGATTTTCATCCCAAGGTGATTTTGGCGTCCATGCCTTTACCATCTTACCCTGCGATCTTTTTGCCGAAGGTAAAAAGGAGCACCCATTCGGGGTCCCCGCACGGCTGCGAAGCAGACGTGTGGGGTAGACTTGACATCCAGCAAATCTATATTATTATAATTATAGAGAGGATGGCGTCTGTCTCAGGGACGACCTGGGACAAGCTTAAGGCGCCGGTTCTGTGTGGTTGAGTATTAGGATCGGAAAACAAATAAGAGGCAAAAGGAGGTTCAAATGGTTAGGAAGTGTCTTTTACTTCTCCTAATAGCTGGGATGTTTCTGGCTTTTCCTGCCGTGGCGTACGCAGGCTGGACGCGTATATACGGAGGTGATGCAGATGACGGTGGATACTGCGTTCGCCAGACCTCAGACGGCGGATACATTGTCAGCGGCTACTCGTATTCCTTGAACAGCCTGTGGATTCTAAAGATCGATGAATATGGCGATACCCTCTGGACACGTGATTCAACCGATTGGCGGATAGGTAAAGGCTACTCGGTACAAGAGACCGCCGACGGCGGCTGGATCGTAACCGGCTACGTGGCGCCGTTCAGGGACGGAAAGCATCATCTGTATCTAATCAAGCTTGACTCAGAGGGCCAGGTGCTCTGGACACGCGGCGACTGGGAGTGGATCAACGAACCGGTTGGCGGCGTGGGATATTCGGTCCAGGAAACATCAGACGGCGGCTATATAATCGCCGGCGCTACCTCGCCCTGGTTCGGCGAGATCGAGGACCTGTGGCTGATCAAGACCAATTCTGAAGGCGACACTCTCTGGACTCGCATCTACGGCGGTGAAGGCCCAGACTGTGGCTGCTCGGTACGCGAAGCCTCAGACGGCGGCTACATCGTCGCAGGGTATACCAGCACCGATTGGAGCCTGTGGCTTTTAAGAACCGATGAGAACGGAGATATCGTGTGGACATCAGGTCTTGACGAGTGGTGGTACGGCAAGGGCTACTCGGTCACCGAGACCTCAGACGGCGGCTGGATCGTAACCGGATACGTAGAGCCTTTCGATGACGCCAAGCACCACCTCATCGTTGCAAGGATGGATTCCGACGGGGACACGCTCTGGACCCGTATGGAGCAAGGATGGTTCCCTAACGGAGCAGGAGGTGTAGGACGATGCATCCAGGAAACCTCTGACGGCAACTTTATACTTACCGGTTACACCTCGGAGTGGATCGGGGATACAAACGACCTGTTTCTTGTTAAGTTGAACCCTGCAGGCGACACGTTGTGGAGTCGCATCTACGGCGGAGAAGATGAGGATATAGGCTATTGCGTTGGTCAGACCGCAGACGGAGGTTACATCATTACAGGAGCGACGAAATCCTTCAGTGTAGACGGCTACGACCTCTGGCTCCTAAAGACAGATGCCTCGGGCGATACCCTGGGCGTTATCAAGGAACTGGTTGTTGACGTGGGATCGAACTGGTATGTGTTTTCTCCTATTGGCAGCGAGATCGTGCTGAGATACGAGGATAGTCCGTGCGGCTTCCATGCTTTCGTCTTCGACGCGGCGGGCCGCAAGGTTGACGAATTGCACTCAACCGAGCAGTCCGGCATCGTTACTTGGGGCGAGGAGTACAGCCCCGGCGTGTATTTCATCAGGGTTGAGTCAGATACGTCAGGTTCAGCCCGGAAGGTCGTTTTGATGAAATAAGAGGTTGCGATCTTTTCTCCGATGGAGAAAAGGAGCATCGTAAAAAGGAGGAGACATGAAACGTTTTGTGTTGTTTTCAGGCGTGGCGTTGGTGGTCATCCTGTTTCCTCAATCAATCCTGGCGGGCTGGACCCGTACCTATGGGAAACTAGGATATGAAGTGGCTCACTGTGTTGAGCAAACCTCTGATGGTGGATACATAGTAACCGGATACGCGGCATCTTGTCCAATTGCGCTTTTAAAGACCGATGAAATCGGGGATACCTTGTGGGCACATTCTTATTGTGAAGGTCGGTGCGTACAGCAGACTTCTGACGGCGGGTACATCGTAACCGGCGAGGTTCTCATGGATGATGGGAAATACCATTTCTCTTTGGTTAAGACAGATTCAGATGGTGATCTTCTTTGGCGGCGTGATGACTTGAATGGGGTAGGATACTCTGTGCAACAGACTTCGGATGGAGGTTATATCATAACCGGTCATAACTCCATTTCGCTGTTCGAGGAAATAGATGACCTCTGGTTAATCAAAACCGATTCCTTGGGTAATACCCTTTGGACACGCACTTACGGCGCAGAAGGCCCTGACTGCGGGTGCTGTGTGCGCCAGACCTCAGACGGCGGCTACATCATCAGCGGTTACTCGGAGTCCCTGCAGAGCCTGTGGCTACTGAAGACCGATGAGGCAGGCGACACCGTGTGGACGCAGAGTTCGTCTGGATGGGTGCTAGGCAGAGGTTACTGCGTTCAGCAAACCTCTGACGAAGGCTACATTCTAACCGGCTCTATAGCCCCCTTCTACGATGGAAAGAATCATCTCTTCCTGCTCAAGACGGATTCAACGGGCGATACGCTTTGGAGTCGAATTGACATAGGATGGCTTTCTCCAGCCGGAGGTGGAGTAGGCCGCTGTATCCAGCAAACCCCGGATGACGGCTACATCATCACTGGATATACGTCGGAGTGGTACGATGAGATAGATGACCTTTGGCTGATTAAGACGGATTCGGAGGGCGATACCCTGTGGAGTCGCATCTACGGCGGCGAAGCAGAAGACCTGGGGCATTGCGTGGATCAGACCGCAGACGGCGGCTACATTATCACAGGGGCAACAAAATCATTCGGTGCGGGCGGCTACGACCTCTGGCTTCTAAAGACAGATGCCTCAGGCGACACCCTTGATGTCGTCGAGGAGCCACCCGTAACACCCGTAACACATCCATCCAATTGGCGGCTCCGAGCTTCGGTCGGACAGCAAATCGTCCTGCAATACTCTGATTTCCCTCATGGCTTCCACGCGCAGGTGTTTGACGCCCTAGGTCAGAAGGTGGATGAGCTGCACTCCGTAAGTCCATCAGGCACACTTACTTGGGGCGAGGATGACGGGTGTTACAGCCCAGGGGTTTACTTCATCAGATCGTCATCAGAGGAGCCGTCGGTAACGCAGAAGGTTATTCTCATAAAGTAGCGCGAACCTCAATCTGCCCCGGTCGGGCATCAGGTGATGTATGGGCAAGGCTGAATTGCAGATTGTCCACGACATCGTTGCCCCCAACGGCCTGCTACAACCACTCCTCGTCATCCCCACGGTAGAGGCACATGAACGGGTTAAGAAGCTTAACCGTCCTTTCTCCTCTATCTAATTGATAATAACGACCTTACGCACCGCCTTGAACCCGTCGGCTTCCATCCGGACAAGGTATACGCCCGCGGCCACCTTCCGGCCAGCCCCGTCGCGTCCGTTCCAGTGAGAATAGTGGTGGCCTGGCTCGAAGATGTCGTTTTTAAGAGAGCAAACCCAGCGTCCGTTCACGTCGAAGATCTCCACTCTCACCAAACTCGAGTGAGGAACGGCAAACTTCACATGGCATCCGTCTGAGATCGTGCTTCCGGGTATCTCAAGGGTAAAACATCCAGGAAAAGCCTCGGCTTCTTCAACTATCCCAGGTGGATACCTTACCTCGCAATCATCATGAGGGCAGTCATCCTCAAGCTCAGTACAACACAGCATATAGAAGCGGTGCTCGTTGAGCACGGTGTAGGTCGGGAAGCAAACGTCAACGGTGTAAGGATTGCCAGATTCATTGCCGCGCCAGTCCAGGAACTTGATATTCTTGAGTGCATGCCAGAACTCGACGTTGTTGGAGTCAGCATCGCGAACTACAAGGCGCACCTCGACGTCGTGCTCTGCATGAAACCCGAAGTTCTCAACCGTGGCGGTGACCGTGATCTGGCTGCCCTCATCGTAAAGGTCGGGCTCCTCGTCAGGCGGCTCAGGCCAGATCATATCGATCACGCCCACGTCGTGGGAGAACAGGCAGGTTACGTTGTGACGGATGGTGTCGTTAGTCAAGTCTTCGTCTGTGTCCAAACCCACGATGCCAACAAGTTCGTAGTCAACGACAAAGGAGTACATCTCATCGCACTTGCCCTCAGGTGACCATTCCTCAAACTCAACCTCTATGGAATCCGGGGAAGGGCCTATGTAGTCAACTATCTGGGTATCTGCAAAAACGGTGTCTCCCTCATCCTCGTCGATCGCGATGAACTTCACCGGGAAGTTGGTCTCGGCCTCATCCCCCAGGTTGGCTATCCCCAGGGTGGGTGTTATGGGAACGCCCGCCTCGATCCACTCGGTGCCGGTGTCAGGCTCTATTATCGCATAGCAGGTCAGATCGTGCGCCCCGTAACCTACGGATACACAAAGGGTTACCAGTATTGTAACACAAAGAAAGGGTTTCATACTCACCTCCTTTTGGGTTATGATCCCTACATAAGACGGTTTAGCAATTTCCATGCCAGGCTGTATGGATATAAAGCGTTACCCCTCAACGCTTCGCTGAGCCGCTTCTATCGGGGCAGCATCGGAATTATACAAAAAGTTAATAGCAGGGAACTTGGGGACAATAACCAGCCGGGGTCCCAAACAGAAGCGTGCTTCTGTTTAAGCTAATAAAAAGAGGGGAGCCGGCGGCTCCCCTCAAGGGTTAATCTTTTGTGCGAGTTAGTAAAGCACTATCTTCTTGGTAGCACTGAAGCTCGCGGCATCCATACGGACCAGGTAGATGCCCTGTGCAACGCTGCGTCCGAGATCATCGGTGCCGTTCCACGTCACTGCGTGGCGACCAGGGGTCTGGTTGCCGCTGACGAGCGTGGTAACGAGCTTACCGGTGATGTCGTAGACCTTCAGGCTGACGTTGACGGTGGCAGGCACCGCGAAGGAGATCGTGGTCGAGCCGACGAACGGATTCGGCGCGATCGCCTCAAGAGCGAACGGCAGACCCGCAGGCGTCTCTTCGGTACCGGGTTCACGGTTGTTGATGTGGCGAACCTTCGCATCGTCCTTCGGGCAGGCGTCGTCCACGAGCTCGGTGCGGCAGGTAAGGGTCTGGTGGTGACGATTGGTGAGCACGTCGTAGACCGGGAAGGTGACGTCAGTGGTGTATGGGTTGCCCGGGATGTTGCCGCGCCAGTCGAGGAATTCGATCGACGTCAGGGCGTGCCAGAGCTCCACGCTGTTGGAGTCAAGGTCGAGAACCGTAAGGCGCACCTCGACGTCGTGCTCCGCGTTGAACCCGAAGTTCTCAACCGTAGCCGTAACCGTGATCTCGCTGCCCTCGTCGTAGAAGTCAGGCAGGCTGTCCGGCTCCTCAGGCCAGGTCATGTCGATCACGCCGACGTCGTGCGACAAGAGGCAGGTCACGTTGCGGCGAACGGTGTCGTTGTACGGGCAGTGGTCGGAGAGGTCAGGACCGACCTCACCCAGAAGCACGTAGCCGATCAGCTCGTAGGAGACGAAGGGAAAACTGTCGTCGCAGAGGCCCTCGGGGGTCCACGGCGTGGTGGTCGCATAAGTGGTGTCCCCCAGATCAAAGGGTCCGCTCATCAGCGAGGTCTCGTTGAAGACGGTGTCAGAGAGCTCCTCCTCAACGGCGATGAACCCAACCGTGAAGAAGTCTGCATCGGGTTCGGCCTGAAGGCCCCTGTTGGCGATCGCGAGCTCAGGGGTGATGGGAACGCCGGCCTCGACGTACTCGCCTGATGGCTCTTCCATGCGGTAACAGGTCAGGTCATGCGGCTTGTCGTAGTAGCAGGGAGGCTCAGGCATAGGCGAAAAGCCAAGGTGCGTGCAGAGCTCGATCGGATACGTGAAGTAATCGTGGTTGGGGTAGCCGGGGTACATACCCCAGTGGAAACCCCAGGAGGCGCCGTGATCAGGGGCACTCCAAGTCCCGCTGCGGCCCGGACCGGCGCCGAGGTAGCACGACAGTGGATCGGGCCAGGGATCAAGGCCAAGGCCTATCAGGCGGCCGCCCCAGAGGCCGAAGTTGGCGCTGGTATGGGCTGCCCAAATGTTGCCCGGGGTGGCGGCTGGGACCCAGACGGGTGCGTCGAAGATGACCTCGTTCCACTCATACGCAATCCTGGTATCTAAGTTCTTCCATGCCGTATGGTAGGCGCCGTTGGCCACGGCGCCGCAGCCGTTATTCGCTTCCCAGACCTCGAGCCGCGAGTAGGTGTAGTTCGCCTCAGGGGTCTCGTAGAGCCATATACGTCCGCCAATCACAGACACGCCGCCCTGTGCGGGGTAGGTAGTAGAAAGACGCCACTGATAGGCACCTATCCAGCCGTAGGCGTCGGCGTAGTTCCAGTGGTAGCCCGACATCCCGTCGCAGCCCACTGTGCTGATCACTTCCAGGGTGTCGTTGTGCCTGCAGAGGTCGCTATCGAGCATGGAGTACGCAACCTTGCGGTAGGAATGGGTATCAGGCACCGCATAGAGCTCGCCAGGAGTCCAGCACGGACCTACGATGGTGTCGATGGCACCGGGCAGAAGGTCGTTGATGGAGATGCTGAAGTGGTAAACCCGTGAGTCGTCATCCTCGTCGAAGATATCGATGATGACCGGGAAGTGCTCGACTTCATTACCGATATTGCGGACTGTGAGTATCGGCTGAATCTCGGTCCAGCGAAGTACCGTCTCAGCCGGTGAAAGGAAGACGTACGCCTGAACGTCGTGCTGGAAGATCCGCTTGTAGCCGGCACGGATCCTGCGGCCGTTGGCAACGGTGCCCTGGTAGTATACGCCTTGCTCACCGGATTGGTTCTCGATACCGGTCTCGCCGTTGTCCGCAGTCCAGCCGTGACTCGAGGATTGGTAGAAGAAGTGGATAAAGTGGTAGGAAAAGACCACGCCGCAGGCACCGGCGGAGAGAAGCTTGATCTGCCCACCAAGGGTAAGGGCGAGCTCGAAGTTGTAGACGTGGGTGTTGAGGTGACCCTGTGTATCGTACCACTGGAACCACACCTGCTCCTGCTGCGCATCGTACGCGTGGTAAACACGGTTGGTGTCGCTGGGATCCGGGCTTTGGGTCGGATCCATATCCTGCCAGAGCGGTGCAATAACCGTGTTGGGAGCACCGGTGTACGGGAAGGGCGGGATGACCGACGGAGGAGTGGAGAAGCCGGCATCCGCGGCCGGATCGAAGCTGACCCAGCCGTCAGGGGACACGTAGAGTATATCGCCCGGCTTATACCAGCTGCCGTAGTACCAGAAGGAGTCAGGCAGTTGATACTCGTAGGGCTTGTCGTTGTAGGGAGCCCACGGGTCGCCGGAAGTAATGTCCACGAATCCAGGCAACGCAGCCACAGGTGGATCGGAAAACGGAGGGGAGCTGAGGTTGTCATACATCCAGTACCAACCGCTTGCCGCGTTAGGTGGGTAGGCCCAGCTTACGCTGCCGCCCTCTACGGGCGTTGTTCCCAAGCCATCAGTAGCGGGAAGCGCCTCACCTCCATCAACGACTTGCGGAGCCGCAAAGGCCACCACCGCAAAGCTGAGGATTAGCGCTACCGCAAAAAGCTTTTTACTCATTGTTCGTTCCTCCTTGAAAAGGTTGTTTTATGCATACGGGGTTTTCTCTAGTTTTCGCCCTTTGCTTGGTCTATTTACGTTTCACCTCCTTTTCACAGTTTATCGTTTCCTTGTTTTGAAAGTATAGGGTTTTTCTCGTGCTTGTCAAGACCCCCGGCGGGAATCCAGAACAACTACACGAATACCCTATATCGAAGTTGTCCAAAGAACCTGTTATCCTTATCGAGGAACAAAGCAAGTTGCGTGCCACCTGCCCTTACTGTTACATTCCACGTATCTGCGTAGGTTACAGAAAGAAGCGCAACCACACCCCCCGCCCGGATGTCCATTTAGTGAATCTGGGTTACAGAAAACCTTAACTCCTGCATCACGCCTGAGAACTTAACATCTCAATCAATTATGAGATCGTGCGGGGTTGCGATCCTTTTGCCGAAGGCGAAAAGGAGGATAGACGGCTTGACTTTCCTGTTCTGTAAGGTAGACTTTTACTGTGAAGAGACCTAAAGTTTCGGTTATCGTGCCCGCATGCAACGAGGAAGAAAACATCCCGCTCCTTGTGAGGGGGTTCGCAGGGCTTTCCGAGAAAGCGAACTTCGGCTTCGAGGTCCTTTTGATAGACGACGGCAGCACCGACGGAACATATACCGCGGCAAAGGGGCTTGCTCGAAAGCACCCGTTCCTGCGAGTGTTCAAGCACCGTGCGAACTTCGGCGTCACCCGCGCACTCGAGACTGGATTTGAGAATGCAAGAGGGGATATCTTTGTGTTCTTCCCTTCGGACCTGCAGTTTCTTGTAAGTGACATCCCCAGATTAGTGGAGCCTATCCTTAAGGGGGAAGCGGACATGGTCACCGGTCATAAGATTGGGCGCTATAAGAAGCGTTTTGTCTCAGGGGTCTACAACACACTCTCAAGGCTGTTATTCCGGATCAATGTAAGGGATTTGAACTCGGTGAAGGCGTTCCGCCGCGAGGTTGTTGAGGATATATCCCTGCGCAAGGACTGGCACCGCTACCTTGTGGTGCTTGCCGCCAAGGACGGCTGGCGGATCGAGGAGATAGACGTTACCCTCAGGCCTCGGATGCACGGGCGATCGAAGTTCGGGTTCTGGCGCGTCCCTCTTGGGGTGCTCGATCTTATCTCGGTCTCGTTCCTTCTTCGCTACTCACGCAAGCCGATGCTTTTGTTTGGCACAATGGGGGGCGCAAGCATAGGTCTGGGCATAATCGCCGGGCTTGTTGCTATCGGGTTACGCATCGCAGGCATCGGCTTCCGGCCCCTTCTCTACCTCGTGATCCTCCTGGTCGTTACCGGTCTGCTTTTGATGATGGCCGGCTTCCTGGCCGAGCAGGTTGCTCAGCTGCGTGCAGAGATTGAGTTCTTGAAGCGCCGGCGACGCTGACCCACCCCATGCGGGTTCTCTATCTTACCCACAACTATCCGAGATTTGCCGCAGACCCCTCGGGTGCGTTCATCGAGGAACTTATAGGGGCGCTTGCGAAGGATGAGGTTGAACCTTACGTTCTCTGCCCTCACGCCGCAGGCCTGGCCGAGCGAGAAAAACGTCACGGGGTAAAGATATGCCGCTTCCGCTACGCACCGGATAAGGATGAGACCCTGGCCTACGAAGGCAGGATGCTTGCCGCACTCAAGCATGTGAAGTCCTTAAGGCTCCTTGCATCATTCCTTAATGCCTTTGCGAGAGAAACGAGAAAAATAGTAGCGGAAGAGAAGATAGATCTCGTGCACGCGCACTGGCTGCTTCCTGCAGGGGTTGCGGCACGCCCGGCCCTTGCCACATCGAGAGTGCCCCTTCTTTTGAGTGTTCACGGCACAGACGTTAGAGTGCTTAAGGGACTGCCTTTCGGGTCATTGCTCGCCCGCTGGGTGCTTAAAAGGGTTCGGCTCATCCTGCCCGTCTCATCTTATCTGAGGGATAGGGTTTTTGGATTGGTTGGAAGGGGAATTCCAAGCATTGTGCTCCCCATGCCCGCCTCGGATATGTTCCTTACTTCGGCGAGGAAGAAGCTGACTCGAAGGATAATCGGCATCGGAAACCTTGCTCGGCAGAAACGTTTCGACGTGTTAGTGAGGTCTTTGGGGATCCTTGCAAGAGGAAAAATAGACCTTGACCTTACTCTGGTAGGGGACGGTCCTGAGAGAGCCAGGCTGGAGGGGTTGGTAAAAGAGGAGGGGATAGCCCGTAAGGTGGAGTTCCTTGGACGTAAACCACATCACGAGTTAGCAGGGATTCTCCGTGAAGCGGGGGTGATGGTTCTGCCCTCGGTGGAAGAGGGTTTTGGTGTGGTCCTGGTTGAGGCCCAGTTAGCCGGCCTTGCGGTGATCGGTGCCGATTCAGGAGGGCAGCGCGAGATCATTCAACCCGGGGAGACCGGGGTTCTTGTCCCCCCGGACGATCCGCACGCCCTGGCACAGGCGATCAAGGAGCTATATAATAACGAAAGAAAGACCCTGTTGATGGCCAAAAGAGGACAACAAGCGGCCAAAGAACGCTTCCTTGCCGCCCCTGCAGCACTCCGGCTACTCAACATATATAAAAGAATCCTCGGATGAAGAAAACCGATAGAACCAAAATCCTCAAAAAAATTATTCGTTGGATCATCCAGATACTCCTCCTGGGCGCAATCGGGTTCTTTCTTGTAAGGACTGTCGTCCGCAACTGGCACGAGGTAGCCGACTTCCCATGGCACTTTAACCCCTGGCTTCTTATAGCATCGTTTGCGCTGCTCGCCGGAACCCTTCTTTTCATGATCGTTCTCTGGCGATGGCTGCTTATAAGACTGGGTGCTCGCATATCCCTTGGTTCAGCATTCAGGATATTCTCGCTGTCCTCACTGGGCCGCTACCTGCCCGGCAAGGTTTGGCAGGTGGTTGGGATGGTTTATCTGGGCCGCAGGGAGGGTGTGCGCGCCGAGGCCGGGGTGTGGGCCGCAGTGCTCGCTCAGATACTTGCGGTGCTTTCAGGAATCCTTGTCACCTTCGCAGCCTTCCTCCTTGAGCAGGAAAGGATGCTCCTGCCCCTGCTGGAACGGACAGGAATCGGATCCATCTCGCTATGGTGGCTACTCCTACCGGTTGCCGTGATTCTTGGACTGCTTCATCCCCGCATCATCGAGCGGATAACCAATTGGATCCTTAGGCTTCTCAAAAGAGAGCCTATACGCTTTGAGCTCTCCTACCCCGGGCTTTTAGGATTCTTTCTTCTATATATGTTGAGCTGGCTTTTATATGGAACGGCTTTCTTTTTGTTTTTAGCATCGGTTCATCCCTTGCCATTAGCCGACTGGATGGTGGTAACCGGGGGATTTGCAGGGGCATACATAGTAGGATTGCTGGCGGTCTTCGTGCCCGGGGGGCTGGGGGTGCGCGAGGGATTGCTCGCTCTTTTCCTTTCAAGTCTAGTAGGATCAGGTGTAGCGGTTGCCCTCTCTTTCGGGCAGAGGTTGTGGTTTACGGCAGCAGAGTTGACTTTTGTTCTAATTTCCGTTATCTTCATGCGGAGGCGCAATGGCAGCAAAAAAGTCTCGCAAACCGACAAGGCCGGAAGCTAAAAAAACAACCCCTGCCAGGATCGAGATAGGCTGGGGATGGATACTTCTGGGATTAAGCATCCTTGTGTTTTTGCTCTTCGCCAACACCCTGGCAAGAGGGCATCTGATACACGGCTCAGACCAGCTCATATCAGGCTACATGTTCAAGAGCTTTGTCCATGAGAGCTTGAGGGCAACAGGCCAGTTTCCTTTATGGAACCCCTACATCTTCGGAGGCCTGCCCTACATCGACGCGTTCCACGGCGATGTGTTCTATATCACAGCCTTACTGCGGACGATCCTGCCGGTGGGCACGGTGATGGCGCTTGTGTTTGTCTTGCAGATCATCGTTGCCGGCATCTTCACCTACGGATTCTTGCGGACCCTCGATTGCAAAAAACCGGTGGCGCTTGTGGGGGCGGTGGCTTACATGTTCACCTGCGTTATCGTTTCGCTGGTGGATGCAGGGCACGACGGAAAGGTGATAGTCGCATCGTTCCTGCCCGCAGGACTCTTTATGATACAGAAGGCTTTTAATCCACAGACAAAACGGAGGTTGATGTATTTTGCTTTGCTGGCTCTGGTGATAGGCTTGGCGCTGCTCTCGCCACACGTTCAGATGACCTACTACCTTTTGATGATGATGGCCTTCTATATCATCTTCCGCTTCTTCGTTCTGGGCTTCAAAAGGAAGCGTTGGGGGTTTGCCGCTAAGAGTGCGGGGCTCTCCTTCGGCTCCCTTGCTCTGGGTTTTGCCATCTCTGCAATCCAGTTCCTTCCCGCGATCAGCTACCTGGGCCTCTCCCCGCGTGGAGCCGGCGGACGCGGCTGGGAGTGGAACACCTCGTGGTCATTGCCCCGAGCCGAGCTTTTTGATCTTTTCAATCCACGCTTCTCCGGGATCCTGGGAAACTACTGGGGGGCCAACGCGTTCAAGCAGCACTCCGAGTATTTCGGGGTCATCATCCTGGCCCTGGCCATCGTTGGGATAATCCTTGCATGGAGACGCAGGGAGACCAAGTTCTTTACCGGTTTTTCAATCTTCGCCATCCTGATGGCCCTTGGTGGCAACACACCCTTCTACCGCATCCCGTACACCATCTTCCCGATGCTTAATAGCTTCCGCGCACCGGCGATGATCTTCTTTACCGTTTCGTTCTCGGCGGTGGTTTTGGCCGCGCTTGGTCTCGAGGCCGCTTTAGAGAGGCCGCTTAAGTTACCCAAAGACAAAAAGAGAAGGGCGGATACAGCTACCGTTGTCTTCATAGTAGTGGGCGGGCTTTTATTGATCTTCGGGTTGTGGTCCTCTCTTGCCCCGCAGGGCTTCGGTAACTTCGTCGCATCGCTTGCAAAAGGAGGCCTTATCAAGGCACAGGGTGGTGCGCGAGCAGGTGCTTTGCTTTCCCGCATGCGTGACAACCTCCCCAACGCCGCGGGCGGCTTCTGGCTGGGCTTACTCTTTACCGGCTTGGGACTTGCTGTCATCCTTCTCTGGAGGAAGCTGCGCAAACTCCGATGGCTGTGGGGAGTAATCCTTGCTGCTGTTGTGTTTATTGATCTGTGGCTGGTTGACCGCCACTTCGTGAATATCGTAAAGGACCGCGCAGGCAACCCCGTCTCGGCAGGCGAGTTCTACGCACCGGACGAGGTGGTATCGTTCCTTGAAAGAGAAAAGGGCGTCTTTCGCGTATTCCCTTTACAGTTCCGCGGCCAGGATCTCTACCGCAACGACGACTACCTCATGCTCTATCACATCCAGTCGGTGGGCGGCTATCACGGAAACCAGCTCGGGCGATATCAGGAGTTCATAGACGTTCCCGGCGAGCCTCGCACCATCATGTTCCGCAATCCCCGCAACGTGCGCTACCCAGCGTTTTTGACCATGCTGGATGTAGGCTATCTTATTGCGCTACGACTCCCCGATACCAGCCAACTTGCAGCCTACAGCCCTCAGGACCAGCAGACCATAATGGCGCTGCACGCAGAACTTGCCCCGTGGATTGACACCACCCGCAGCTCCTTCCGTCCGGTCTATACCGGTCAGCGCTACGCAATCTACCGCAATTACGGACAGCACTCCAGAGCATGGCTATGCACTGACGTTGAGGTGATCGGCGAGAACGAAGCTATCCTGACTCGGATGAAACGAGTGAATTTCGATCCACTTAAAACCGTGATACTTGAAGAGAAGCCACAAGGCTGGCAGCCCTCAACTGACCCATCAGATACAACCTCACCGGGCCAGGTGCAAATCACGAGGTATGAACCGAACGTGATCGAGATCGCCGCCGACGTTAAACGCCATTCGGTGCTTGTGCTCTCCGAGAACTGGTATCCATATTACAGAGCGTGGGTGGACGGGGTCGAGCAGAATGTCTACCGCGCGGACTACACCCTGCGTGCGGTCACGTTAGAGCCGGGCAGACACGAGGTCGTCTTCCGTTTCAAATCACCCTATATGACTGCGGGTGTGTGGATCACCTTTGTTGCTCTTGGACTGGTCGGTCTGGCGGTTGCCCTCTCGTTGATTGCCAAAAGCAAAAAGAAATCCCAGCCGGTTCGATCCGGATAAATGGAGAATAAGATAGGCCGGTGAGAATGCCACCGGCCTTGTACACTGATTGTCGGAAACTACTCGCTCCAGACAAAAGCCTTGATGGTTGATGATTTATCTACAAGCGAACCAAAGAAGCTGGTGGTGGATACCTTAACCACGTAGCCTCCGGGAAGCTCATAGTTTGCCGCGCTGAACGTATATTCACCTTCGGTGTCCGATTCAGAAAGCTCGACTTCCACGACAGGTTCAAGCGGATCCGTGAGGGCGATCAGGCCGTCAATATCGGTCAGATCCTCCGCTTTGACCTGAAAGATCTCGATCTTGTACTTCAGATAGTCTTTATCCTGTGTCGAAATCTTCTTCCAGGTCACGGTGAGGTCACCGGATACCGCCAGGTCTGGGGAGGTTACCTCTATAGCGGGCAGGGTGGTGAGTTCCACTTCGTCGTACTCCTTCATCTCGCCGCCGTCAATCACCCACATCTTATAGGTGTAAGTTGTGTTAGAAGAAAGGGTGTCTAAATCGGTGTAGATGGTTCCTACCAGAACGATATTCAACGTATCCTGTCGGTCCGAACCCTCCCTGCTGAATACCACCTTGTCGGCGCTTATCCCGGTCCCGGTAAACACGTACTCTATATCCACTATCGCGAATTCCTTTGATACGGTGTCAGTGGCCACAACCGAGGTGATGCGTGAAGCCTTGCGGGCTACACCCTTTTTGAGTTGGTCAACGAGTCCGCAGCCCGCCAGGGCCAGGACGATCAAAAGGACAGGTAGAACTTTTTTTACGATCTTCATCGGACCTCCTTGTTGTCTCCTATCCTAATCACGAGATCGAGCCTGTCAAGTCTTGCCAGCCGCGTGGGGTGTTTATTCGTGGTCCACGCAATGACAGAGGCGGGCTCTCCCTGCGATCTTTACCCGTTGGGGTAAAGGAGCATTAATGTATAATCGTACACTCCGGCAGCGCCTTTTGCAGCTCCTCTACCCCGGCGTCGGTGATATTGGTTTCGCCCAGCCACAACTCCCTCAGGTTGGTGAGACCTGTAAGGTGGCGAAGCCCGGCGTCCGTGATC